>CANQGL010000004.1 GCA_947623185.1 uncultured Lachnospiraceae bacterium | reverse complement strand
CTCTGCGGACTCGGCGGCGCGTTCATGTCGATGGGCTGGGTCAGCTTCTTCATGAAGAACATGGTCAACGGCCGTGGTTACATCGGCCTGTCGGCCAGCAATATCGCGAACGGAAATCCGGTGCTGGCCGGTATTGCCGCCATCTTCTTCGGCTTCTCCGATGCGACGGCGACTACGCTTAAGAGCCAGACCCGTTTCCCGACCGAATTCCTTGAGATGATCCCGTATGTGGCGACGATCGGCGCTCTTGTGATCTTCGGTATCATCCGCAACAACCGTCAGAAGAACATCGAAAAAGGCAAGAAGTAAGGACTCTGCGGGAGGAAACAGTGGAAGAAAAGAAAAAAGTAGTGATCGACTGCGATCCGGGGATCGACGATACGTTCGCCCTGCTTATGAGCATCAAACACCTTGATGTAAAGGGAATCGTTACGGTAGGCGGAAACACGGGCCTCGAATATACGCAGCGCAACGCGCGCTATATCACGGAGCTTGCCGGGCGTACCGATATCCCGGTCTACGCCGGTTACGATATGCCGATGTTAAACCAGCTCGTGCGCGCCACCTCGGTCCACGGGAACAGCGGGCTCGGCACGGTTGCGATCCCGGAGCCGAAAAAGCAGCTGGAAAAACAGCACGGCGTCGACTACCTGATCGATACCTTTATGAACAACGACGACATCACCCTGATCACGCTGGGGCCGTTGACCAACGTCGCGATGGCGCTCGCAAAGGAGCCGCGGCTTAAGGAGCGAATCCCGCAGATCCTCTGTATGGGCGGTTCGGCGTTTCAGGGAAATTTCTCCGCGACGGCGGAATTCAACATCTACGTCGATCCGGAGGCCGCGAAACTGGTATTCGATTCGGGGATCCCGATCCGCATGGTCGGCCTGAATCTCACCAGACAGAACCGCATGCACATGTCGGATGTGGAGCGGCTGCGCGAGATCGGCGGGCCTGTGGGCAGCTTTGCCGCCGATATCCTCACCTTCAGCGTCAGCCAGAACGGGCGCAACTCGCTCTGCGACGCCTGTACGGTCGCCTGGCTCATCGATCCGGCGATCATCAAAAAGAGCGTCAAAGTCCATGTGGACGTGGAGACGAAGGGCGAGTATACCCGCGGCATGACCGTCTGCGACTGGCGCGAGTATATGTCCGAGGATCCGCTCGAGGACATCTGCCACGAAAAGCAGTATGAGGAATCCGACGCGCCGCAAAACGTCGAGGTGGCGATGGAATTCGACCAGAAGCGCTTCAAGGAGCTCCTGTTTGGGACGATCGCCTCGTACCGGTAGGACGGGGCCAAGAAGCCGCCCGGGCGGCGGAAATGCAGAAACGAAGGACCGTCATGCGGGGCATGGCGGTCCTCTTGCGCACAGAGGGAGATATGAAGAGATTTGATTATGGGATGCTGCCGGTGATCCTGGCGCTGGCGTGGCCGACCATGCTGGAACAGTTCATGCAGACCGCCGTTCAGTACATCGATACGGCGATGGTCGGCACGCTCGGGACACAGGCGACGGCCGCCGTGGGAGCGACCGGCACGGTAAACTGGCTGGTGAACAGTACGGTCTCCGCGCTCAGCGTCGGCTTTCTGGCCTACATCGCGCAGGCGCTCGGAGCGGGCGAGGGCGAAAGAGCGAGACGGGCTTCCGGGCAGGCCGTTCTGGCGGCCGTGACGGTCGGTCTGGTCTTTACCTTTCTTCTCACGGGATTAAGCAGCCGCGTTCCGGTCTGGATGCGGGTGGATAACGCGATCCGCGACATGGCCGCGCGCTATTTCCTGATCCTGTATACGCCGATGCTGTTCCGCTCGGCGAGCATTATTTTCGGTATGGTCCTTCGGGCTGCGGGCGACACGAAAACGCCGATGCGGGCCGGGATCGCCGTCAACCTGATCAACATCGTTCTGAATTATTTTCTGATCTATCCGACGCGCACGGTCTCCGTTTTTGGCGCGTCCATTCACGTTTTCGGCGCGGGTTGGGGGATCGAGGGAGCCGCGGTGGCAAGCGCCGTCGCCTATACCTTCGGCGGGATCGTGATCACCTGTATGCTCTGGAAACACGGGACGGTCTCCCCGCGCGGCCAGAGCTTTCTCCCGGATCCGAGAGTCTTGAAGCCATGTCTGCGCGTGGCGCTTCCCAACATGCTGCAGCGGTTTGCGACGTCGTTTGGGTATGTGGCCTTCGCGACGATGATCAATTCGATCGGGGAGACCGCGACGGCGGCCCATACGATCGCCAACACCGTGGAATCCGCCTTCTACATCCCCGGCTGGGGCATGCAGACCGCGGCGGCGACGCTGTCCGGAAACGCCTGGGGCGCGCGCGACGATAAGCGCCTTGACAGTCTGGCCCGCACGTTCCTGCCGCTGGAGGTGGGCCTGATGATCGTATCCGGCGGCCTGCTCTTTCTCTTTGCGCCGAAGCTGATGCTTCTGTTCTCAAAGGACCCGCAGGTGCTGGCGCTCGGGACGACCGTACTGCGCATGGTGGCGGTGTCGGAGCCGTTTTACGGCGTTCCGATCGTGATCGAGGGGCTGATGCAGGGCCTCGGGAATACGGTCGCGCCGTTCTTCTACAATGTGCTCGGGATGTGGGGCGCGCGGATCGTAGGCACCTACATCTGCACACAGGTGCTCGGCTACGGTCTCGTGTCGGCGTGGGGATGCATGATCGCCCACAACATGCTGCTGTTCGTGCTGTTCGCGCTGCATTACCGGAGCGGTCGGTGGAAACGGAAGTCGGATCCCTACCACGGAAGGGGATAAGCCTTCAGGTACTCCACGAAATCCCGCTGTTTTTCGGAAAGCATGGTGCTCTTGGCGGAATAGATGAAAACGGGCCGCACGGTCTCGGGATGGTCGATCTTATAGAAACAGAGCTTGTCCGAGCGCCCGGTATAATAGGGGATGCAGGAGCGTACGAACGCGATCCCCTGACCGGCGGAGGCGATGTAATATGCGGTAAGGAGCTGGTCCAGTTCCATGACGATGTTCGGGAAAACGCCGGCGTCCTGACAGATCTTCATGGCGCGCCTGCGCATGTCGTTCCCCTGGCGCAGCATCAGAAACGGTTCCTTTTCAAACCGTCTGACGGAAACGCCCGCCTTTTTCCGAAAGCCTCCGTGCGGATCGGTCATGTCCTCGTAGGTGAGCGCGCAGGACTCGAGGCCCCTGTTCACGGCCAGATCGCGCGGCACGGCGAGGACGATCTGTTCCTCTTTGAGAACGGAGCCCTCAAGGCCCGGCAAAAACAGATCGTTGACCGAGATCCCGATATCGGCGATGCCGGCGTTCAGAAACTCCTTAAGATCGTTGTCGTTTGTTTCCACCAGCTTGATGTTGTAATCCGGATGCTCTTTCCGGTAGTCGGATATGATCGGCGGAAGCGTGTAGGTACAGAAGAACGAGGGCGCGGCGATCGTCAGATCGCTCCGGTCCGTCATGCGGAGCGCGTCGCAGTAGCGCTCCATCTTGCCGTGGATATTCTGCAGCTCGCAGAGATAGCCGATGATCACCTCGCCCGCGGGCGTGACCTTAAGCGGCGACGTGCTGCGGTCAAAGAGGGCGATCCCGAGATTTTTTTCGACTTTCCGCACGGTCTTGCTCAAAGCCGGCTGCGAGATGTAGCACTTTTCCGCGGCGCGCGAGAAACTGCGCGCTTCATAGACCGCCATGACCGATTCGATATCGCGAAGATCAATATATTCCATATGCAGCTCCTTTCGGCCGATGCGCCGGGGCGGACCGTTCCGCCGGGGCTTACTGATCCGCTATCATTATAGCGGATTTTTCTGCGCCCGGCAAGCGCATGATCCGGCCCGGCAGCCGCTTTCCGTTTTGGAATAGAGTTATGCGCTTTTTGCTATTGGACTTTCCGCCCAAACGGTTGTAAACTGGTATCAGGACAAAAAGCGGAGAGATCCGTATGCCGCTTGAAAAAAAGAATCGGATAAGAGGAGGATGATCCGTATGACTATTCAGGAGAAATTTGATAAACTCGGGATCGACAACGCGCCCGGACAGGAGGCGCTGCAGAAGTCGCAGAAACTCGAACTGCGCGGCGAAAAGATCCCCGGAGCGCCGGTGGACTTTTCGCACGGCGACGTGGACGCCCACATCCCCACGCCCGGGAGCTTTGAGGTTTTTTCCGCCGGAGTGGCGGAGGGAGCCGCGCAGGCTTACACGCCGTACCGCGGCCGCAGGACGATCCTTGAACATGTAGCGTCCAGCCTTTCCGCCTTTACCGGCGCGAAGATCGATCCGGCGGAGAACGTGATCCTGACGCCGGGTACGCAGGGCGCGCTTTTTCTGGCGATGGGCGCGAACATCATGCCCGGCGACAAGGTCGCCATCGTGGAGCCGGACTACTTCGCGAACCGCAAGATGGTCGAGTTCTTCGGCGGAGAACTGGTCCCGATCGCGATGAACTACGAGACGGTCAAAACCGGCGCCGGCCTCGACCTTGAGGCGCTCGAGCGGGCTTTTGAGGACGGCGCGAAACTGTTCCTGTTCTCGAACCCGAACAACCCGGTCGGCTGCATTTATTCCTATGAAGAGACCGCGGCGATCGCCGCGCTTGCGAAGCGGTACGGAGCGACGCTTATCGTGGATGAGCTTTACAGCCGCCAGGTCTATCCGGGGACGCCCTACACGCACCTCTGCGCGCTGAAGGAGATCCCGGAGAATCTGATCACGATCAGCGGTCCGTCCAAGACCGAGTCCCTTTCGGGCTACCGTCTGGGCGTCGCCTTCGGCACGGCGGAGATCATCGACCGCATGGAGAAGCTGCAGGCGATCATGGCCCTGCGGTGCAGCGGTTATAACCAGGCCGTGCTCAAAACGTGGTTCGCCGAGCCGGAGGGCTTCATGGCGGCCCGCGTGGCGGCCCATCAGGAGATCCGCGACGCCATCCTTGCAAAGCTCGCGGGAGTCCCCGGCGTGTCCGCAAGACCGACGGAAGGCGGGAGCTATCTGTTTATCACGCTTCCGGAACTGGACGTGAGCCTTCACCAGTTTATCCGCATCCTGCGCGAGCTGGCGGCCGTCACCGTGACGCCCGGGACCGAATTCGGACCGCAGTTCCTTCATCAGTTCCGCATCAACTTCTCGCAGGATAAGGAAAAGGCGGTGGCCGCCATTGAGCGCTTCCTGATCGTGCTGGAACGCTACCGCAAACACTGAGACGAAAAGGAGTTCATATCATGAAAAAAATCGCATTTCTGGGCGGCGGAAAGATCGGCCGCGCCATGATATCGCATGTGACGGAGACCGGTTCGGCCGAGGTCGCTTTTGTCTATGATCCGTTCGCAAAGGACGCGGAGATCTGCGGAGCGCCGGTCGTAAAAGAGGTCGCGGATCCCATGTTTGAGGGACTGGACCTGGTCGTTGAGTGCGCGACCGCGGAGGTCGTGGCGGAATTTATCGTGCGCGTGCTGAAATACGCCGATTTTATGCCGTTTTCGATGACCGCGTTCCGCGACGATGAGCTGCGCGAGAGCGCACAGGGGACGGCGAAGGAAAACGGACACCGGGTGTTCCTGCCGCACGGGGCGATCCTCGGACTGGACGGCATCTTCGACGGCCGCACGGAGCTTGAGGAGGTCACGGTCGAGACCACGAAGAACCCGGCGAGCCTGGGACAGAAGAACAACGAGTATGCGGTCCTCTACGAAGGCCCCACGCGCAAGGCGACCGAGCTGTATCCGCGCAACGTGAACGTCCATGCGGCGATCGCGCTGGCCGGGATCGGCTTTGACCGGACGCACTCGAAGATCGTCGCCGACCCGTCCGTCAATACGAATACCCACCTGATCCACCTTGTGGGAAAGGGGATCGATTTTACGATCCGCGTCTCCAGCTTTTCGGAAGGCGGCGTGACCGGAAAATACACTCCGCTGTCCGCCTGCGGCAGTCTTGACCGCGTGCTGGGCGGAGCGGGATTCCAGTTCGTGTAAAAGCGGTACGGCAAAAACGGAACACTTCGGAGAGAGGAGGCCGGTCAATGGCTAAGATCCTGATCACAGAGACGATCCATCCGATCGGGGCGGAAAAACTGAAGGCTGCGGGACATGAGGTCGTCACCATGGAGACGCGCAGCGAAACGGAACTCAGAGAAAAAATGAAGGACGCCGACGGTATGCTGGTGCGCATCCTTCCGATCCCGGCCGACGCGATGGAGCAGGCCAAAAATCTTAAGATCATAAGCAAACACGGCGTCGGGGTGGACAACTTCGATCTTGACGCGGCGAAGCGGCTCGGGATCTGGATCACTACCGCGCCGGACGCCAACAGCCTGTCCGTCGCCGAGCATGCGTTCGCCATGCTGATGAGCCTGGCGAAGAACATACCGGCTGTTTCCGAAGCTTACCGAAAGATCGGATTCGCCGCGAAAAACGGCGTGGAAGGGGCCGAGATCAGCGGGAAAACACTGGGGATCATCGGCTGCGGACGGATCGGGAGCCGCATCGTTCCGATGGCCGCAAAGGGCTTTGGGATGCGCGTTCTGGTCTACGACCCGTACATTAAAAAGGCCCCGGAGGGAGCCACGCTGGTATCCGACCGGGACCTGATATTTAAGGAAAGCGATTTTATCTCGCTCCACTGTCCGCTAAACGGCGAGACGCGCCACAGCGTCGGGGAACACGAATTTTCCCTGATGAAGAAAACGGCGGTCTTTATCAACTGCGCGCGCGGGCCGATCGTGGACGAAGCGGCGCTGATCCGCGCCCTTCAGAACGGAACGATCGCGGGAGCGGGGCTCGACGTCACCGAGCGGGAGCCGCTGGAGCCGGAAAGCCCGCTGTTTGTCATGCCGAACGTGATCGTCACGCCGCATTACGCGCCTACCACCCGCGAAGCGGCGTTCCGCGTCGCGGACATCGCCGCCGAAAACCTGATCGGATTCTTCCGGGACGGCAGCGTGATCGGCCGTATCGTTTAGGAACGGCTTTTTTAGAAATAACTCTCCATGACCGACGCGACGATCAGCATCCCGGTATGAAGGCTTGAAATGCTGATGTGCTCTTCGCGCGTATGCGCGCCGACCCCGAGATATCCGCCGAAGCAGACGGCCGGGATCCCGGTCGAGAGAGGGATGTTGCAGTCGGTGGAACCGGAGCTGCAGGGAACGCGTTTGCCGGTAAAGGACTCGATGGTATCGAGCACTTTATCGCGCAGCGCGTTTTGTTTTGCCTCGTCGATATCGCCGTTGCAGGGACGCTCGCCGAGCAGCTCGCAGTCGATGGCGACTTTGTCCATCTTGCGGTAAGTATCGAGCGCCGAGAGGAAGAATTCGTTCATCGCGGCGAGATTTTCGCGGACGTCCGAGCGGTACTCAAAGAGCATTTCCGCGTACTGCGCGATCGTATTGATCGAAGTGCCGCCGGTGATCGTTCCGACGTTGTATGTGCTCTTTCCGCCCTGCGGGACTTTGTAGGTATAGAGCGTATCGATCAGGGAGGAGAGCACCTGGATCGCGTTGAGGTTGCCGAACTTGGAGTAGGAATGTCCGCCCTCGGTATGCAGACCGATCTTATAGCGCAGGGAGCCCACCGCGTCGGTGACGATCCCGTCGTACGAGCCGTCGATCGAGATGTGTTCCGAGACTTTTCCGGCGTAGTCCTTCATGACCCGGCGGATGCCCTTGAGGTTCCCCAGCCCTTCCTCGCCGGAGTTGGCGACGAAAAGGATCCCCTGACGGGGAACGCGGCCGTTTTTAGTGAACCATGCGGCGAGCAGCATGAGGATCGCGACGTTGGCGGTATCGTCGCCGACGCCCGGGCAGCTCATGGTATCGCCGTCGTATTTCACGTCGAACGGCTCCATATCCGGAAAGACCGTATCGGTGTGCGCGGAGATCACCACAAGATCCTTCTGTGCCTCACAGTGGAAGGGGTAGACGACGTTTAGAGCGTCGTCGATGTATGCGCCCTTGCAGCCCTCTTTTTCAAACCAGTCGCGGATAAATTCGGCGCGGCGCTCCTCGTGGTTGGAGGGCGACGGGATCCGGCATATCGTATCGATCAGCGCGACCAGCTCCTTCTGACAGCCGCCGACGTATTCGTTTAATTCCTTACTCAGCATCTCGCTCATTGCAATGTTCTCCTTTCGTAAAATTATGTAAACTTACAGACCGGAACCGAGATCCCGCACGGTCAGTGTTTCTTGTCTTCCTGGACCGGCTCGCAGGTCAGGTCGATCCCGAGCTTTTTGAAGATCTTCTTATCGACCTCAGACAGCAGGACCGAGGTATGCACCTGGCATCCGCGCAGCTTCGGAAGCTGATCCAGAGCCTTTCTGGCGTTTTCGTCGGTAGCGGCCGACGCCGAGAGGGCGATCAGGACCTCGTCGGTGTGCAGTCTGGGGTTCACGCTGCCGAGATAGCGGACCTTGAGCTCCTGGATGGGGGCGATCGCATGCGGGGAGATCAGATCGCGGCTGTCCTCGATGCTGCCCAGCACCTTGACCGCGTTGAGCAGGACCGCGGCGGACGCGCCGAGCAGCTGCTTCGTCTTTCCGACAATGATCCTGCCGTCCGGCAGCTCCAGGGCCGCGGCGGGCGCTTCGATCGTCTTCGAGAGCTCCTGCGCGGCGGGGACGACGGGCCGGTCGGTCGGGACGATCCGGGCCTGTTTCATGATCAGCTCGATCTTATAGGCTTCATCCTGCGCGGTACCGTCCTTGACGATCTTTTCAAGCGCCTGGTAATAGCGGCGGATGATCTCCTGCCGGGACGCTTCCTGGCAGGCTTCGTCGTCTATGATGCAGAAACCGGCCATGTTGACGCCCATGTCGGTCGGGGACTTGTACGGGCACTCGCCGAAGATCCCCTCGAAAATGGCGCTCAGGACGGGGAAGATCTCGACGTCGCGGTTGTAGTTGACGGTGGTCTTTCCGTACGCCTCGAGATGAAACGGGTCGATCATGTTGACATCCGCGAGATCGGCGGTGGCCGCCTCGTAGGCCAGGTTGACCGGATGCTTTAACGGCAGGTTCCAGATCGGGAAGGTCTCGAACTTGGCGTATCCGGCCTTGATCCCGCGCTTGTTTTCGTGATAGAGCTGAGAGAGGCAGGTCGCCATTTTTCCGCTTCCCGGACCGGGAGCGGTCACGACGATCAGCGGCCGTTCGGTCTCTATGTAATCGTTCTTTCCGTAGCCCTCGTCGCTCACGATCAGCGGCACGTTGCTCGGATAACCTTCGATGCTGTAATGCCGGTAAACTTTCATGCCCAGCTTTTCCAGCTTGTTCTTGAACTGGACGACGGCCGGGACTTCCACATAGTGGGTGATGACGACGCTGCCGACATAGAGACCGCGGTCGGTGAAGACCCGGATCAGCCGCAGGACGTCGAGGTCGTATGTGATCCCGAGATCGTAACGAATCTTGTTTTTGCTGATATCCGCGGCGTTGATGGCGATCACGATCTCCGCCTGGTCCGCGAGCTGCATGAGCATCCGCAGCTTGCTGTCCGGCTCAAAGCCCGGCAGGACGCGGGACGCGTGATAATCGTCGAACAGCTTTCCGCCGAATTCCAGATACAGTTTGTCGCCGAACTGGCTGATCCGTTCCCGGATATGATCGGACTGCATGGAAAGATATTTCTCGTTGTCAAACCCCAGCTTTCGCATAATACTCTCCTTTAGTATGTCTCGATTGACAGATACGGAATTGCGGTACACAGAATACAGGCGCCGAAAGATCCTGCGCCCGACAATATTTTACATCAGATCGGGATCCATTTCAACAGCTTTCTGTTCTTCTGTTACGCAGTTTTTTCTATTATCTTACAATAATTTATATTTTAATACGCGTTTTTTAAAATTTTTCTTCCCTAAACGGCAATACTTATGCTATTATATACTAATCAGGGAATTTACGATACGAGGAACGATACAAAATGAGAAGATGGATATTTGCGGTTTCATTGGCCGGTATGCTGGTCCTGGTCGGATGCAGCAGATCCGCGACGGAGGAACCGGCGTCGTCGGAGAATCTGACGTCCGCGCCGGATCCTACGGAAGATGAGACCAGCGGAATCAAAGTCATCGAGAATGTCGGACCGAACAAAGACAAAACCATATCCGTCCGGATCGTCGATGAGAACGATCCGGCCATGCCGGGGCGCGTCCCCACAAAGGTGCGGGGGATCTATATCTCGGGCATGATGGCCGGGAACACCGACGCCTTTATGCGGATCCTCGACAGCGCGGCCGGGACGGAGATCAATACCGTGGTCATCGATCTGAAGGATGACGAGGGGCGTATTACCTGTAGCATCGATACGCCCGTCGTGAACGAGATCGAAGCCTGCAGACCGTACATCAGCGATATCGAAGAGCTGATCGCTTCCTTAAAGGAGCGAGGGCTCTATGTGATCGCGCGCGTCGTCGCGTTCCGCGATCCGTATCTGGCCGAGAAAAAACCGGAATGGAGCCTGCATGTCGCGGACGGAAGCCTTTACCGCGACCGCCAGGGAATGGCGTGGGTCGATCCGTACCGGCGGGAGGTCTGGGACTACCTGGTGGAAGTCGGGACCGCCGCGAAGGAGGTCGGCTTCGACGAGGTCCAGTTCGACTATATCCGGTTCTCCACCGAGGGGACCATGCGCGACGTGGTCTTCGACGAGGAAGTGACCGCGGGCCGTTCCAAGACGGACGTGATCACGGAGTTCGTAAAATACGCGTATGAATGTCTGGCCTCGCAGGGCCTGTTCGTCTCGGCCGATGTATTCGGAACGATCATCGGGAGCGAGATCGACGCCAACGCGGTCGGCCAGATCTATACCGAGATGGCAAAACATCTGGACTATATCTGCCCGATGCTCTATCCGTCGCATTACAGCAGCGGAAACTTCGGGATCGAAAATCCGGATACCGAGCCGTACAATACGGTCTATGCGGCCCTCGAAAAGTCGAGGACCGAGCTGGAAACGGCCGCGGCGGCCGACGAAGCCGCGGCGGATCCGTCGGATACCATCACCGTGCGCCGTCAGGCCGTTGTGCGGCCGTGGCTGCAGGATTTCACGGCCTCCTACCTCGGCGAGGGAAAATACATCGAGTACGGCCCGGAGGAGGTCGCCGCGCAGATCCGTGCGGTGAAGGATGCCGGGTATGACGAGTGGATGCTCTGGAGCGCCGCGAACCGTTATCATTTCGGCGGCGTGGCAGTAAAATAGGAGTGTGAATGAAAATGGATCAGGGAGTGAACCCGTTCCTTCTGGAATTTCTGGACGCGAAGGACGAGACGGACTACGACCGGATGCTGAACGCGCTGGCGCAGCTTGCAAAGAATGCGACCCAGAAGGAATTCGACGATATTTACACGGTGCTTGATATGGCGCCGTCTGCCGGAAGTCTTGAGGATCAGGCAAAGGAGATCGAGAAACGGATCCTGACCCGCAGAAAATATGACGGAGAGCGATTGCGTTGACGGAACAGGAGATGCCCTTCAACATAGAGGAAGAATTAAAAAAACTCCCAGCTTCGCCGGGAGTTTATATCATGCATGACAAACATGACGAGATCATCTACGTCGGCAAGGCGATCAGCCTGAAAAACCGCGTACGGCAGTATTTTCAGAGCAGCAGGAACAAGACGGCCAAGATCGAAAAGATGGTCTCGCGGATCGCCCGCTTCGAGTATATCATTACGGATTCCGAACTGGAAGCGCTGGTACTGGAATGCAACCTGATCAAAGAGCACAGACCGCGGTACAATACGATGCTGAAGGACGACAAGACGTATCCGTATATCCGGGTGACGGTCGAGGAGGACTTCCCCCGTGTGCTCTTTTCGCGTACCATGAAGAAGGACAGGAGCCGCTATTTCGGCCCCTATACGAGCGCCGCGGCGGTCAAGGACACGATCGATCTGATCCACAAACTGTGGATGATCCGCACCTGCACGCGCAGTCTGCCGCGCGATATCGGGAAAGAGCGCCCGTGCCTGAACTACCATATCAGACAGTGCTCGGCCCCCTGCCAGGGCCTGATCACGAAGGAGGAATACCGGAAAGCGGTCGACCAGACGCTCGACTTTTTAAACGGCCATTATGCGCCTGTCCTCTCGATGCTGGAAAAGCGCATGAAAGAGGCGTCGGAGGAGATGGATTTCGAGAAGGCGATCGAGTACCGCGAGCTGCTCGGAAGCGTGCGCCAGGTGGCCCAGAAACAGAAGATCACCAGTCAGAGCATGGAGGACCGCGATATCATCGCCATGGCCCGCGACGACGAGGACGCCGTCGTGCAGGTCTTTTTTGTTCGCGACGGAAAACTGATCGGACGCGAACATTTCCATGTCTCCGCCGCGACTGCCGAGGACGACGGTTCGATCATCGGCAGCTTCGTCAAACAGTTCTACGCGGGCACGCCGTTTATCCCCCGGGAGATCTGGACGCAGCAGGAATTTGACGAGATGGAGCTTTTGGGACGCTGGCTCACGAAACGCCGCGGCCAGAACGTTAAGTTCGTGATCCCCAAAAAGGGCCAGAAGGAGAGACTCGTCGAGCTGGCGGCAAAGAACGCGCAGCTTGTGCTCTCGCAGGACAAGGAAAAGATCAAGAGAGAGGAACTTCGGACGATCGGGGCCATGAACCAGATCGGGGAGTGGCTCGGGCTCGGCCGCCTGCGGCGGATCGAGGCGTACGACATCTCCAATATCAGCGGTTTCGATTCGGTCGGTTCCATGGTGGTCTATGAGGACGGAAGGCCGAAACGCAACGATTACCGCAAATTCCGCATCCGGACGGTCCAGGGCCCGAACGATTACGCCTCGCTCGAGGAGGTCCTGACGAGGCGGTTCCGCCACGGACTGGAGGAGAAAAGGGAGATCGAGCAGGAAGGGAAGGACGAGGAGCTCGGCAGCTTTACGAGGTTCCCGGATCTCATCATGATGGACGGCGGCCGCGGCCAGGTCAACATCGCGCTGAAAGTGCTTGAGGAGATCGGCATCGAGATCCCGGTCTGCGGCATGGTGAAGGATGACAATCACCGCACGCGGGGGCTTTACTACAACAACGTGGAGATCCCGATCGACCGCTACAGCGAGGGCTTCAAGCTGATCACGCGGATCCAGGACGAAGCGCACCGCTTCGCGATCGAATACCACCGCAGTCTGCGCGGGAAGGACCAGGTAAAGTCGGTGCTGGACGGGATCGAAGGGATCGGTCCGGCGCGGCGAAAAGCGCTCATGCGCCGTTTCAAGACGCCGGAGGCCGTGCGGGACGCGAGCGTGGAGGAACTGGCCGGGACCGAGGGCATGAACAGGCGGGCGGCGGAGAGCGTCTACCGGTTTTTCCATGAGGACCGCGGCCCGGAAACGGACGAAAAGGCCGGGGAGCGGACGGAAGCGCCCGCGGGCGAAAAATAAGTGACAATTCAGGCAAACTGTGTTAGGATGAACTGTGGCATCAATGCTGCGAGAGGGGAATACTATGTACGGAGTTACGATCACCGAACTGATCACTAAAATGGATTTCAGGAATCTGACGCCGGAGCTGGATACCGACAAGATCGTCGTCACGCAGCCGGAGATCAACCGGCCCGCGCTTCAGCTCACGGGGTTTTACGATCATTTTGACAACGAGCGCGTCCAGATGCTCGGGAACGTGGAGATGGCGTACCTTTCCGGGCTTGCCCATGAGCGTCGGATCGCGATGTACGACAAACTGATCTCGAGCAAGATCCCCTGTATCATATTCTGTCAGGACCGCGCCCCGGAGGACGGGGAAGTGTTGGACCTCTGCGTCCACTACGGGGTCCCCTGCCTGCTCTCGAAGAAATCCACGTCGGATACGATGGCCGAGGTGATCCGCTGGCTGAAGGCGAAGCTGGCCCCCTGCATCACCGTCCACGGCGTGCTGGTCGACGTGTTCGGCGAGGGCGTTCTGATCATGGGCGAGAGTGGGATCGGAAAGAGCGAGGCGGCTCTTGAGCTGATAAAGCGCGGACACCGGCTCGTGAGCGACGATGTGGTCGAGATCCGGAAGGTGAGCGACGAGACGCTGGTCGGCTCGGCTCCGGATATTACGAAATACTTTATTGAGCTGCGCGGGATCGGCATCATCGACGTCAAGACGCTGTTCGGCGTCGAGAGCGTCAAGAATACGCAGTCGATCGACATGGTCATCAAACTTGAGGAATGGGACCGGGAGCGCGAGTACGACCGGCTCGGGATGGACGACCAGTATACGGAGTTTTTGGGAAACAAGGTCGTCTGCCATAACATCCCGATCCGTCCGGGACGGAACCTGGCGATCATCGTCGAATCCGCGGCGGTCAACTACCGCCAGAAAAAGATGGGCTACAACGCGGCGCGCGAACTCTATAACCGTGTGCAGGCGAATATCGCCGGCAACGACGAATAACGGTCGGAAAGGCTGATATTTTGTATGGAAGTAAGAAGAAATGAGCCGATGGATAAACATACCTCATTCCGTGTCGGCGGGCCCGCGGACTGGTTCGTGATCCCGGAGACCCCGGAGGAACTGGCCGGAGTGGTCGCAAAGTGCCGGAGGGCCGGGGCGGACTGGTATGTGATCGGAAACGGGAGCAACCTGCTGGTGAGCGACGGCGGCTTCCGCGGCGTTATCATATGCACGGGGCGGCTGGACCGCCTTGAGATCGACGGAAACAGGATCATCGCGGGCGCGGGCCTGTCCCTGGCGAAGCTTGCCGGTGAGGCCTGCAGAGCGGGTCTTGCGGGCCTTGAGTTTGCCTCGGGGATCCCGGGCAGCGTGGGCGGCGCGGCCGTGATGAACGCGGGCGCGTACGGTTCCGAGATGAAGGACGTCCTCACGGAGGTCACGGTCCTCGATACGGACGGGACGGTCCGCACGCTGGGTGCGGATGAGCTGGAGCTGGGCTACCGGACCAGCGCGGCCATGAAATACGGGCTCCTGATCCTTGAGGCGGTATTCGGACTGGATCCCGGGGATCCCGCGTCGATCCGCGGACGCATGGAAGAACTGGCGGCGCGAAGAAAGGCAAAACAGCCGCTTGAGTTTCCGAGCGCGGGCAGCACCTTCAAGCGCCCGGCCGGATATTTTGCGGGGACGCTGATCGAGAGCGCCGGGCTCAAGGGCTGCTCGGAGGGCGGCGCGTCGGTCTCCGAAAAGCACGCCGGTTTTGTGATCAACAGGGACCATGCGACGGCCGCCGATATCCTGAACCTCTGCCACAGAGTGCAGAAAAGAGTGCAGGAGCACGCGGGCGTTCTGCTGGAGATGGAGGTCAGGCTTCTGGGCGAGTTTACAAAGGAGTGACTTTGCCGGATCTTTCCGGGCGGGTCGGATAGGAGGCGCGGGATGCGGCTTGTGATCGTTACGGGTATGTCGGGCGCGGGAAGAACGACCGCGCTGAAAACGCTGGAGGACATGGGGTTCTACTGTGCGGACAATCTTCCGGTCCTTCTGATCGACAAATTTGCGGAGCTCACGATGGGCGGCGGCGACGGGACGAGGGACATCGCCCTCGGTGTCGACATCCGCAGCGGGGACGAGCTTCCGCTCCTTGAGAACATCATAAAAAAATGGCGGAAACAGGCGTATCCGTTTTCGATCCTGTTCCTCGACTGCAGGGATGAAGTGCTGGTCCAGCGCTTCAAGGAGACCAGGCGCAGCCATCCGCTTTCCCGAAACGGACGCGTCGAGAAGGGGATCGGGCTGGAGCGCGAAAAGATGGCTTTCCTGCGGGAACAGGCCGACGAGGTCCTCGACACGAGCGATCTGCTCACGCGCGAGTTCCGCAAGGAGCTCGAAAAACGGTTCTCCCGTCAGAGAGAGCAGGGCAGTTTGTTCGTTACGGTTGTGAGCTTCGGCTTCCGCAACGGCCTGCCGGAGGACGCCGATCTGGTGTTCGACGTGCGTTTCCTGCCGAATCCATATTATGTAAACGAACTGCGCTTCCGCACCGGGCTTGAGAAAGAGGTCCAGGACTATGTCATGCAGGGCGGCGCGGGCGACGAATTCGTAAAGCGCGTCACCGATCTTCTGGACTTTCTCCTGCCGCGCTACGAGGCGGAGGGGAAGACGCAGCTGGTGATCGCGGTCGGCTGTACCGGCGGCCATCACCGCTCGGTGGCGATCGCGGAGAGGCTGTTTGCCGATCTGACCGTAAAGGGAAGATACGAGGTCCATCTGGAACACCGCGACGTGTGGAAGGACGGTGGAAAGTAGATGTCGTTCTCGTCACGCATCAAGGAAAAGCTTTCACGTCAGATAAGTCCCGCCAGGCATTGCCGGATCGCGGAGACCGCGGCGATCCTAAGCCTCTGCGGCCGGATCCAGATCTCGGAGGACGACCGTCTGCAGGTCCGGATCCAGACGGAAAATGTGACAGTTGCGAGAAAATACTTTACATTATTGAAAAAAACATTTAATATAGGAGCAGAAATATCCGTCCGGAGAAATACCAGACTCGGCAAAAACCGCGTCTATTCGGTCATCATCCGGCGTCACGAGGAGGCGCTGCGCGTCCTTCAGGCGACGAAGCTCCTTTCGGACAGCGGCGAAGTGGGAGAGAACCTTTCGGTGGTCGGCAACGTGGTGGTGCAGAACCCGTGCTGCCGGCGCGCGTTCCTCCGCGGGGCGTTCCTCGCGGCGGGATCGGTCAGCGATCCGGAGAAGTTCTACCACCTGGAGATCGTATGTCCGACCGCGGAGAAGGCGGAGCAGCTCTGCCGGATCATGGGGACTTTCCAGATCGACGCCAGGACCGTTATCCGGAAACGCTCCCATGTCGTATACATCAAAGAGGGAAACCAGATCGTAGACATGCTTGGCATAATGGAGGCGCCGCTTGCCCTGATGGAGTTTGAAAACGTGCGGATCCTCAGGGAGATGCGGGGAAACGTGAACCGCCAGGTCAACTGCGAGACGGCCAACATCAACAAAACGGTATCCGCTGCTGTAAAGCAGATCAATGATATAACATTCATACGGGATACGATCGGCTTTGAGGAACTGCCCGCGGGCCTTGCGGAGATCGCCCGCGCGCGGATCGAAAAGCCGGAAGCAACACTAAAGGAGCTGGGAGAGGAACTCGACCCCCCGGTCGGAAAATCGGGCGTCAACCACCGGCTCCGGAAACTCTGCGAACTCGCGGGGCAGCTGCGGGAGCAGAGGGAGGAGATCTAAGCGGTATGCGGCAGAAACCGCGAAAATGAGGAGGAGAACTATGACAAAGCGGACGGTGACTATCGAGCTGAGCTCCGGCCTGGAGGCAAGGCCGATCGCGATGCTGGTACAGCTTGCGAGCAGCTACGAGAGCAAAATCTATGTGCAGAGCGATGACAGGAAGATCAATGCGAAGAGCATTATGGGCATGATGACGCTGGAACTTCCGGCCGGCGAACAGATCGTTGTTACGGCCGACGGAGTTGACGAGGAGAAAGCGGTCAGCGACATCGAAAACTATCTGCGCAGCAATTAAGCATCGGGAGACTGCTTCGGGTAAGAGGAGCAGTCTCTTTTTTTACCTGTTACGGAAAAGAAACCGGACCGCCGAAAGGAGAGATACGATGGCGTTTACCCATCTGCATGTCCATACGGAATACAGTCTGCTGGATGGCTCCAGCAAAATAAAGGAACTTGCCGCCCGGGCAAAGGAGCTGGGGATGAACAGCATGGCGATCACCGATCACGGCGCCATGTACGGCGTCATCGACTTTTACCGCGCCTGCCGGGAGATCGGGATCAAGCCGATCATCGGGTGCGAGGTCTACGTCGCTCCCGGTTCGCGTTTCGACCGCGAGAAGGTGGACGGGGAGGACCGCTATTACCATCTTGTCCTGCTCGCGGAGAACAATCAGGGCTATCAGAACCTGATGAAGATCGTTTCCAAGGGCTTTGTGGACGGATTTTATTACCGCCCCCGGGTGGACAAGGAGATCCTGCGCGAGTACCATGAGGGGATCATCGCCCTAAGCGCCTGCCTGGCCGGGGAAGTGCCGCGTTTTCTGGAACGCGGGCTTTATGAGGAAGCGAAACAGGCCGTTCTGGAGCACCTGGACATTTTCGGGCGCGGGAACTATTTCCTGGAGATCCAGGATCACGGCATCCCGATGCAGAGGCAGGTCGATCAGGGGATCCTTCGCCTGTCCCGCGAACTCGACATCCCGGTCGTCGCGACGAACGACTGTCATTACATCAACGCCGAGGACTGGGAAGCGCACGACATCCTGCTTTGCATCCAGACCGGCAAGAAGCTGGCCGACGAGAACCGGATGCGCTACGAGGGCGGCCAGTATTATGTGAAGTCGGAGGATGAGATGCGCGCGCTGTTTCCCTATGCGCCGGAGGCCATCGACTACACGCAGGAGATCGCGGACCGCTGCAACGTCGAGATCGAATTCGGCGTGACGAAACTTCCTCGCTACGACGTTCCCGAGGGTTACGACTCATGGGGATATCTGAACCATCTCTGCGACGAGGGCTTTAAGGAGCGCTATCCGGACGACGACGGGACGCTGCGCAAGCGTCTGGACTACGAGCTCGGCGTCATCAAAAACATGGGCTACGTCGACTATTTCCTCATCGTCTGGGATTTTATCAACTTTGCGAAATCCAACGGCATCGCGGTCGGACCGGGCCGCGGCTCGGCGGCCGGCAGCATCGTCGCCTACAGCTTAAAGATCACGGACATCGATCCGATCCGCTACCAGCTCCTGTTTGAGCGTTTCCTGAACCCGGAGCGCGTTTCGATGCCCGATATCGACGTGGACTTCTGCTACGAACGCCGCCAGGAGGTCATCGACTATGTCGTGAGAAAGTACGGCAAGGATCAGGTCGCGCAGATCGTGACGTTCGGAACGCTGGCGGCCAAGGGCGTGATCCGCGACGTCGGCCGCGTGATGGACCTTCCGTACAGCCTTTGCGATCAGGTGGCCAAAATGGTCCCGGCGGAGCTCAACATCACGCTGGAGCAGGCGCTGGTCAAAAACCCCGAGCTGCGCCAGCTCTACGATACGGATGAACAGATCAAAAAGCTGATCGACATGTCGATGCGCCTTGAGGGGCTGCCGCGCCATACATCCATGCACGCGGCCGGCGTGGTGATCAGCCGCACCTCGATCGACGAGTATGTGCCGCTCTCGCGCGGTTCGGACGGCACGATCACCACCCAGTTCACCATGACGACGCTGGAGGAGCTGGGACTTCTGAAGATGGACTTCCTCGGGCTGCGGACGCTTACCGTGATCCGCGACGCGCTGGACATGATCGAGAAGGACTACGGCGTAAAGCTGGATCTCGAAAAGATCGATTACGACGACCGGAAGGTCATGGATTCGCTCGGCACCGGAAAGAACGAAGGCGTGTTCCAGCTTGAAAGCGGCGGCTTCAAGACCTTCATGAAGGAGCTGAAACCCACTCACCTGGAGGACATCATCGCCGGGATCTCGCTCTACCGGCCCGGCCCGATGGACTTTATCCCGAAGTACCTGAAAGGCAAGTCGGATCCGTCATCGATCACCTATACCTGCCCGCAGCTGGAGCCGATCCTAAAGCCGACCTACGGCTGCATCGTCTACCAGGAACAGGTCATGCAGATCGTCCGCGACCTGGCCGGGTATACGCTGGGACGAAGCGATCTGGTGCGCCGCGCGATGTCCAAGAAAAAGGCGGCGGTCATGGCGAAGGAGCGGCAGAACTTCGTCTACGGAAACGAGGAGGAGGGCGTCAAAGGGTGTATCGCCAACGGGATCGACGAGAAAACGGCGAACCGGATCTTTGACGACATGACCGACTTCGCGAAGTACGCGTTCAACAAATCCCACGCGGCGGCCTACGCGGTCGTCGCCTATCAGACGGCTTACCTGAAATATTACTATCCGTGCGAGTTCATGGCGGCGCTCATGACGTCGGTGATGGACAACGTATCGAAGGTCTCCGAATATATCCTCGCGTGCAGGAACATGGGTATCCCGATCCTGCCGCCGGACATCAACGAGGGGGTCAGCGGCTTCTCCGTCTCCGGAAAGAGTATCCGCTACGGACTTTCGGCGATCAAGAGCGTCGGACGCGCCGTGGTCGAGGTGATCGTGGCGGAGCGCGAGGCCAACGGTCCGTTCTCGACGATCGACGACTTTGTCGAGCGCATGTCCAACCGGGAGGTCAACAAGCGCACGCTCGAGAACTTCATCAAATCGGGCGCGCTCGACTCGCTCCCGGGCACCAGAAAGCAGAAGCTGATCGTTTCCGGAGAACTCCTTGAAAACAAGACCAAGGACAAAAAGACGGTCATGGAGGGACAGCTCAGTTTGTTCGACTTTGCCGCGGACGAGGACAAGAGCAGCTTCCGGACCTCGTTCCCGGATGTGGGCGAGTTCGACCGCGAGACGTTCCTGGCCTTTGAGAAGGAGACGCTCGGCATCTATATCAGCGGCCATCCGATGGAGGAATACCGCGAGATCTGGCAGAAGAACGTGACCGCGAAGACTTCCGATTTCGTCGTGGATGAGGACGGAAAATCGGTCGCGGAGGACAATTCGAGCGTGGTGGTGGGCGGCATGATCACCGCGAAGCGGATGAAGACCACCAAGACGAACCAGCTGATGGCCTTCCTCACGCTGGAGGACATGGTCGGCACCGTCGATGTGCTGGTCTTCCCCAAGCTCTACGAGAGAAGCAAACAATACCTGAACGAGGACTCGAAGGTGTTCCTGCGCGGGCGCGTTTCGATCGGGGACGATCCGGTCGGAAAACTCGTCTGCGAGGAAGTGATCCCCTTCTCGGAGATCCCCAACGAGCTCTGGCTGCAGTTCGAGGACAAGGCGTATTACGACCGGATGGTGGATCCGGTCATGGACAGGCTGCGCGGCTCCGACGGGAAAGATCTTGTCGTCATGTACCTGAAAAAAGAGAGGCAGCTTCGCCGGCTTTCGGAAAACTGGAGCGTCGACGCGAAAGAGCCTCTGGTTTCGGAGCTTTGCGCGATCCTGGGTGAAAATAATGTCAGGGTCGTTCAGAAAGGCATTGAAAAGAAAGGGAAAATGAATTAAAATATAGGCGGGTATGGAACCGGAAAAGAGCTGTGTCATATAGGAGGAATTCAAATGGCTCAAAGTGAAGTAAAGACCATCGGCGTACTTACCAGCGGCGGCGACGCGCCGGGGATGAATGCGGCGATCCGCGCGGTGGTGCGGACGGCGATCAATAAAGGATTGAAGGTAAAAGGGATCATGAGAGGCTACGCGGGCCTTCTCCAGGAGGAGATCGTCGACATGAACAGCGTGAGCGTGTCCGAGACGATCAACCGCGGCGGGACGATCCTTTATACGGCGCGCTGCGAGGAGTTTATGACGGAAGAGGGGCCGAAACGCGGCGCGGAGATCTGCAGAAAGCACGGACTCGACGCGGTCGTGGTGATCGGCGGAGACGGTTCCTACCGCGGAGCCGGGAAGCTGGCCCTCAACGGGATCAATACCGTCGGCCTTCCCGGAACGATCGACCTGGACATTGCGTGCACGGACTACACGATCGGTTTTGACACCGCCGTCAACACGGCCATGGACGCGATCGACAAGGTGCGCGATACTTCGACCTCGCACGAGCGCTGCAGCATCATCGAGGTCATGGGACGCCACGCGGGCTATATCGCCTTATGGTGCGGCATCGCGAACGGGGCCGAGGATATCCTGATCCCGGAGCGCTACGACGGGAACGAGCAGAACCTGATCAATCACATCATCGAGAACCGCAAGCGCGGAAAGAAGCATCATATCATCATCAACGCCGAGGGGATCGGGCATTCGACTTCGATGGCCCGCCGGATCGAGGCGGCGACCGGCATCGAGACGCGCGCGACGATCATCGGCTACATACAGCGCGGCGGCACGCCGACCTGTAAGGACCGCGTCTACGCGTCGATCATGGGAGCGACCGCGGTGCGCCTTCTCTGCGAGGGGAAGAAGAACCGGATCGTGGCTTACAAAGGCGGCCAGTTTGTCGATTTTGACATCCAGGAGGCCCTTCAGATGAAGAAGGACATTCCGGAGGACCAGTTCGAGATCAGCAGGCTGTTGGGACGTTAGGAGGCAGAGGAATGGGAATGCGGGAGGACGAAAAGATCGCGCCGCACTGTGATTTTATCCATGTTCACGAACAGGTGGTAAAACGGGTGACGGAGGTTATGCCGGCAGATGAGGAACTGCAGAATCTGGCGGAGTTTTTCCGCGTTTTTGCCGATTCCACGAGGATCCGCATCCTCTGCGCGCTGAGCCAGTCGGAGCTCTGCGTCTGTGACATCGCCAGCCTTCTCGGGATGGGACAGTCGGCGATCTCGCATCAGCTGCGGATCTTAAAGCAAATGCGGCTGGTGAAATTCCGCCGCGACGGAAAGAGCGTGCTGTATTCCCTTGCGGACAGCCACATCGAGACGATCCTGGCGCAGGGAATGGAACATATAGGAGAATAGAGCGATGAAGTTTACAAAAATGCAGGGTATCGGGAACGACTATGTTTATGTAAACTGCTTCGAGGAGACGGTCGAAAATCCATCCGAGACGGCGATACGGGTCAGCGACCGTCATTTCGGCATCGGTTCGGATGGGCTGATCCTGATCCGGCCGTCCGAGGTCGCGGACTGCATGATGGATATGTATAATCTGGACGGGTCCCGCGGGGCGATGTGCGGGAACGGCATCCGCTGCGTCGGAAAGTACGTCTACGATCACGGGATCGTGGACAGGACCGATATCACCGTCGAGACGGCTTCCGGGATCAAGAAACTGGAACTCCATGTGACGGACGGCCTCGTCGAAAGCGTGACGGTCGATATGGGGGAGCCAAAGCAGACCTCGGAGATCGGCGAGCGGATCACCGTAAACGGAAAGGAATACCGGTTCACCGGGGTGTCCATGGGGAATCCGCACGCGGTGGTATTCTGCGACGAAAGCGGCCTGCGGCTCGACGGACTGGATATCGAAACGATCGGGCCGTCCTTTGAGAACCATGAGCGTTTCCCGGATCGGACCAACACCGAGTTCGTGGAGGTGGACGACCGCACGCATGTGAGGATGCGCGTGTGGGAGCGCGGTTCCGGGGAGACGATGGCCTGCGGAACGGGCGCCTGCGCGGTGGCGGTCGCCTGTGCGTTAAACGGAAGAACGGAGGATACGGTCGAGGTCGGGCTTCCCGGCGGGACGCTCTCGATCCGATGGGACCGTGCGAACGGAAAGGTATTTATGACAGGCCCCGCTGTCGAAGTGTTCAGTGGGGAGATCAGGGGGTAGAGTACACTATGGATCGTATCGACAGGGAAATTCTTCGGATCCTGCAGGGGAACGCGCGCGCGTCGCTAAAGACGATCGCCGAGAAGACGTATCTCTCCTCGCCGGCGGTCTCCGCCAGGATCGAAAAGCTGGAGAAGGACGGGATCATCGCCGGATATCAGGCGCAGGTGGATCCGATGAAGCTCGGATACCACATCCTTGCTTTCATCAATCTGAACGTGCTGCCGGAGGACAAGACGAAGTTTTACGCCTATGCGGAGTCGATCCCGAACATCCTTGAATGCAGCAGCGTGACCGGGGAATTTTCCGTGATCATGAAGGTCGCGTTTGAGAGTACGATGCAGCTTGACAGCTTCCTGGGCCAGCTCCAGAAGTTCGGCAAGACCAGCACCCAGATCGTGTACGCGACCCATGTGGGGCCGCGCGGCATCCAGGTACAGGAATAGCACGTCTGTCCCCTTCTGCACATATACTGAAACTATAAACCTGCAGAAGGGGTAGTTATCTTGGCAGAAATCAGAAAAGTGATCATTGACGCCGGGCATGGCGGAGCCGAGCCGGGCGCGGTTTATAACGGACGTCAGGAGAAGAACGATACGCTTCAGCTTGCATTCGACCTTGGCAGCGCGCTTGAGCGCAGGGGGATCCGGGCACTGTATACCCGGGTGAACGATGTGTACGATTCTCCCTACGATAAAGCGGCGATCGGCAACAATTCCGACGCCGATTATTTTATTTCGATCCACCGGAACGCGATGCCGGTGCCGGGAACGGCTTCCGGGATCGAGAACCTGGTCTATTCCGACAGCGGAACGGCCGGTCGTCTGGGCCAGAACATCGGCGACGAACTGGCGGCCGTGGGCTGGACCGATCTGGGCGTCAAGGAACGGCCGGGACTTGTGGTCTTAAGAAAGACCGAAATGCCGGCGGTCCTCGTCGAGGCCGGTTTTATCGACAACGAGAAGGACAACGAATTTTTCGACGCGAATCTTGCGGCGACCGCCGACGCGATCGCGGACGGGATCCTGAAGACCTTTGAGGAGGAGGAAGCGGCCGCGGGTGGGGAAGCCGGAGAACTGCCCGGCTACTATATGGTCCAGACCGGCGTTTACCGGATCCGGCGCAACGCCGATACGGAGCTGGCGGAGCTTGCCGCACGGGGATTCCCGGCGTTCCTTACGGAGAACAACGGGCTCTTTTATGTGCGCGCCGGCGCGTACCGCCGCCTTGAGAACGCCGTCGCCGTTGAGCAAAGTCTGCGCCGCCTCGGATACGGCACGGTGATCGTAGGGGCGTGAGCGCCGCCGGATGCTAAAAATTTAGAAAGTTTATAAAGATTATCAAAAAAGACTTAAAATTACCCGCCGGGTATGATAATATAGACTTATCAAATCATTACACAGGAGGAGGCGTCGGATATGGGGAAGAATCTTATCATTACGATCGGCCGCCAGTACGGGAGCGGCGGAGCCGAGATCGGCAAGAAGCTCGGAAAAAAGCTGGGACTTGACGTTTACGATAAGGAGATCCTGAAAATGACCTCGGACGAGAGCGGGATCCGCGAAAGCTATTTCCATCTCGCGGATGAACGGGCGGGCAACCGTCTGCTCTACAAGATCGTCCAGTCCTTGATCCCGGAGAACAGCGCGCCTTCTCTCGGATCGGATCTGGTATCCGCGGATAACCTGTTCCGTTTTCAGTCCTCGGTGATCCGGCGGCTGGCGCAGGAGGAGTCCTGCATCATTATCGGCCGCTGCGCGGATTACGTCCTGGCCGGGACGGAGAACCTGGTGCGCGTCTTCATCTATTCCGACATGGAGGCCAGGATCGAGCGGATCAAAGCCAAAGGCTATTATGCGGATGAGGAAGTCCCCAAGAACATCCGCCGCATGGACCGCGAGCGGCGCGACTATCACCGATACTACACCGGGAAGGACTGGGAAGCGCTGGACAACTACGATCTGATCATCAATTCCGCCAAGATCGGAGTCGACGGGTGCGTGGAGTGCATCGTCGATTATCTGAAAACACGGGGGCTGATCGGGCGATGAACGGAGACGGCAGGATCGGGAGCGGAGTTCCTTCCGGAAACACCGTGCTCTGCGGGGCCAGCTCCTATGAACAGAAATATTATTTTAACGACCGGTTTCAGGCGCTCCCGGAGGAGATCCAAAAAGAACTGAAGATCATG
This sequence comes from uncultured Lachnospiraceae bacterium, assembly GCA_947623185.1. GTDB lineage: Bacteria > Bacillota > Clostridia > Lachnospirales > Lachnospiraceae > CANQGL01. The sequence goes on along the minus strand of CANQGL010000004.1, from coordinate 43,804 downwards.
TGCGTGCTGTTTACCGAGGACGTAGGCGGTGTGCTGACGCTGGAGTTCGCTCCGGATGGGGAGCTGCAGTTTAAGGTCAGCGTCGACGACGGGGATTACCTGTTCGACGAGATCGGGAGCGAGCTTAAGATCCGGCAGTACCAGAAAGAGAAACGCGAGCTTCTGGAGGCGCTGGAACTGTATTACCGCGTGACCTGCCTGGGAGAAGAGATCAAGGAGAACAACGGAGATGAAAAATAAGGGAAAGATCGCGGCCGCGGCAGCCGTTTTTCTGACCGCATGCCTGACTTTGACGGCTTTCGGCTATATCGAGCCGTATCCGGAATATTACTACAACAGCTCTTCCTACGGATATTATTATCCGGACGCGAACTACGGTCCCGGATATTATCCGAATTATAACAATCCGGCCTACGATACGGGCTGGAGCAGCGGCCTGGAGACCGTCGGCCCCGGCTACGCGACCGGAAATCCCATGAACAACCGGGACAGTATCGAGAGCGGGATCTATGCGAGAGGCCCCGGATCGGAAGAAGCGCAGGAGCTTGCCCGCCTGGAGGACATCACGCTCTATATTTACAGTACCTATCAGGGCGGAACATGGGAACAGCTCCCGGACGGCCGCTGGCGGCTTTTAAAGCCGGACGGGCAGCCGGTCTCGAGCGAATGGGCGTATGTGGACGGCAAATATTATCTCCTTGATATGTACGGGATCATGCTGACGGGCTTTCAGCGGGTCAACGACAACTGGTATTATCTCAACAGCACGGGAGCTATGCAGACGGGCTGGCTTCTTAAGAACGGAAAATATTATTTCCTGAATTCGGATGGAACGATGGCATACGGCTGGGTCAATTCACAGGGGCTGTGGTATTATCTGGACAATTATTCGGGCGTCATGCTGACGAACACCTATACCCCGGACAGCCGTTATGTGAACGCGGAAGGAGTCATGATCCAATGAGGCTCCGGATCGGGACCGTGGAGCTTGAAAACAATGTGATCCTGGCGCCCATGGCGGGCGTCACGGATCTTCCGTACCGCATCCTCTGCCGCGAACAGGGATGCGGTCTGGTCTGCATGGAGATGGTGAGCGCCAAGGCGATCCTCTATAAGAACAAAAACTCGGGGGAGCTGCTCGCCGTGGACGGACGCGAACGGCCGGTCTCCCTGCAGCTTTTCGGGTCGGATCCGGGGATCATGGCCGGGATCGCGGCCAGGCTGGAGGAGGGCCCCTACGATATCTTCGATATCAACATGGGCTGTCCGGTGCCGAAGATCGTAAAGAACGGCGAGGGCTCGGCCCTTATGAAAAACCCGAAACTGGCGGGAGAGATCATATCGGCCGTCGCGAAGGCCGTAAAAAAGCCGGTGACGGTCAAGATCCGCAAGGGATTCGACGATGATTCCGTCAACGCCGTGGAGATCGCGAAGATCGCGGAGCAGAGCGGCGCCGCGGCGGTCGCGGTGCACGGGCGGACGAGAGAGCAGTACTATTCCGGGAAGGCTGACTGGGACATCATCCGCCGGGTCCGGGAGGCCGTCGGGATCCCGGTGATCGGAAACGGCGATATCGCGACGCCGCAGGACGCGGAGCGGATGCTTGCGGAGACCGGTTGCGCCGGGGTCATGGTCGGCCGGGGCGCGAAGGGAGATCCGTGGATATTCCGCCGGATCACGGCATATCTTGATACGGGCGAACTGCTTCCGAAGCCGTCCGCGGGCGAAGTAAAAGCGATGATCGCGCGCCATGCGAAGATGATGGCGGAGTTTAAGGGAGAGCGGACTGCCGTGCTCGAGATGCGCAAGCATGTGGCCTGGTACACCTCCGGTTTTCCGAATTCGGCGGCTCTGCGAAACGAGATCAACGAGGCGGAGACCATGGACGGGCTGATCGGGCTGATCGAGGAAAGACTGTGACGGGCCGGGGATGACCCGGCCGGTTTCCCTTTAGGAGGAATATGGTGAAGACGATAAAAGAAAAATTCCGTATCCTGCTTCTGGTCCTTTCGGCCGCACTGTGCCTGTCCGGGTGTGGGACAGGCAGGAGCGGCAGCGCTCCGACGGAGACCGCCCCGACGATGACCGCTCCCGCGGAGACCGCTTCCGGGGAAAGTATCGAAAACACGGAAAAAGAGCCGCTTCCTACACTGACGGAGATCCTGTCGGCGGATGAGCGGGTCTGGCGGTACACGGACGATCCGGCCCGGATAGACGGGATCACGGACGGAAGCTGGACGGAGGCCGACTTTGACGACTCGGGTTGGCTCGCCGCTTCGGGCAGCTTCGGGGCCAATAAGGGGAGACTGGAAAAAGTCGGCGACGAGCGCCCGGACGTTTATCTGAGACATTATCTTCCGAACGGCGATGCGCTTCCCGTTTATTTTTTCCGCCTTTCGTTCACGGCGGATGCCGAAGATACGGGGACTTCGCTGTACGCGGATATTACCTATGACGACGCGGTGATCGTCTATCTCAACGGGCAGGTCATCTTCGAGGGAAACACACCGGATGACGGATATCCGTCGCCCGTCTCCTACGGTTGTGACGAAGTGCGCGTAGACCCGGATACGGAGACGTTCACGCTGGATGAGTCCCTGCTTCGGGAAGGCGAAAACATACTTGCAGTAGAGCTGCATCAGGACAACGAGGACAGCTCGGATATTTATTTTGAACTTGGGGACCTGGCCTCCGGATCGGCCATCGCGAGCGCGCTGCGGAACGACACGCTGTGCCTCGGAGCGGGCTCGGATGAATCGGAGATGCTCGTCACATGGCAGGGACCTGCCGGAAGGGACGCGTATGTGCAGGTGGAAGCCGGGAACGGGACCGATTTTACGGACGGAGCGGTTCGATACCCCGCGGATGAGGTCTATTCGGACGAGGACACGGGTTACTGCACTTACCGCGCGGTGATCGGCGGGCTGGAGCCCGGAGACTACATTTACCGGGCGGTGGATGCGGATCCCTCCGACATCCATACGTTTAACGTGCCGGAAAGAGACGAGAACTTTTTCTTCCTGTGCCACGGGGATCCGCAGATCCGCGTCGGCGAGGGACCGGACGCGCGCGAGACGTATCAGCGCCTTGCGGAGAGCCTTTCGGAGAAGGGAACGCCCCGCTTCGTGCTGTCACTGGGGGACCAGTCCGATTCCGACGACGATCCGGAACCGTTCCGCTATTATATGAGCATGCCGCTTTTAAAGACGGTCCCTCTGGCGGCGGTCGTGGGGAACCATGAGAAGAAGAGCGAGCTGTTCAGCCGCTACTTTTTCTTCCCGAACGTGGACGATGAAACGGAAGACACGTCGGGCGACATGAGCGGCGACTACTGGTTCTCCCGCGGCAATACGCTTTTCGTCTGCTTAAATACCAACAACGATCATGTGAGCGAACACGCGGAGTTCATCGAGAAGGCGAGGAAAGAGTGCGCGGAGCGCTACGGCGAACCGGTCTGGACGGTGGCGGCTCTTCACTATTCCTTCTTCTCCGCGGGAAGACATTCGGATGAGAAGTCCATCCGCAGCGCGCGCGGGGAATACGCCGACATGTTCCGCGAGGCCGGGGTGGACGCCGTATTCTCGGGTCACGACCATATCTATACCCGCTCCAAAGTCATGGACGGAGACCGGCCCGCCGAAGACGGGACCGCGGGGACCGTCTACTTCACGCTGGGTTCCTCGACGGGCAGCAAATGTTATGACATCCTCAATGCGGATCATGACTATGTGGCGTTTGCTGACGAAGAGCACTGTGCGGCCATGACGCTGGTGGAAGTGTCGGATACCGCCATGGAGGTCACCACTTATCAGGACCGGGACGGATCGGTCGAGGAACTGGACAGCTATACGATCAGAAAGTGACGGAACTGCCGTTTAAGCGGCTTTTTCATACAAAGAAAGAGAAAGGATCTGAAGCTATGGAACGAAAAGAAACAGTGATTCAGTTTGGCGAAGGCGGTTTTCTCCGCGGATTTGTTGATTATTTTTTCCAGAAACTGACGGATAAGGGACTGTTTGACGGCTCGGTGGTCGTGGTGCAGCCGATCGCAAAGGGAATGTGCGACATGCTGATGAAGCAGAACTGCGAGTACAACCTGTTTCTGCGGGGGATCGACAACGGACAGGTCGTCGACGAGCACACGCATATCAGCGTGATCTCGCGCTGTGTGAACCCGTATGAAGATTTTGAGGGCTACATGAAGCTGGCGGAAAATCCCGATTTCCGTTTTATCGTTTCCAACACGACGGAAGCGGGGATCGAATTTGTCGCGGGAAACCGGTTTACGGATACCCCGGCGGTCTCCTTCCCCGGAAAGCTCACACAGCTTCTTTATAAGCGCTTTCAGCTCGGGCTCCGCGGCTTTATCATTCTTTCCTGCGAGCTGATCGACCACAACGGCGAAGAGCTTGAAAAATGCTGCTTACAGTACGCCGATCTCTGGGAACTCGGCGAGGACTTTAAAAACTGGCTGAAAAACGAGAACGATTTCTGCTCGACGCTGGTCGACCGGATCGTGACCGGTTTCCCGCGCGACGAGCACGCGGCGCTCTGCGAACGGATCGGCGAACAGGACAATATGATGGATACCGCGGAGATCTTCCATCTCTGGGTCATCCAGGGGAACCACGAGGATGAGCTTCCGCTTCAGAAAGCGGGCTACAACGTGGTCTGGACCGACAACGTCGATCCGTACAAAAAGAGAAAAGTGCGCATCCTAAACGGCGCGCATACCTCCATGGTCCTCGGCGCGAGACTGTACGGTCTCGAGACGGTGGGAGAGTGCATGAAGGATCCGAAAGTGTCGGCGCTGCTTAAGAAATGCATCTTTGAGGAGATCATCCCGACAATCGGGGACACCGAGGACAACCGGGCGTTCGGCGCGGCCGTGCTCGAGCGTTTCTCCAACCCGTTTATCCGGCACCTGCTCCTGTCGATCGCGCTGAATTCCGTCTCCAAGTTCAAAGCAAGGGTGCTGCCGACGATCCTGGAGTATAAGGAGAAGACCGGAAACTATCCGCACGCGCTGATATTCTCGCTCGCGGCTCTGATCGCGTTCTACCGCACTGACGAAGCGAACGACGGCGAGGAGATCATGAGCTTCATGAAGACCGCTTCCGTGGCCGATATCTTAAAGAGAACGGATTACTGGGGAGAGGATCTGACGGAACTGCTGCCGGAGGTGGAGAAGTGGTACCGGCTCATCACAGAGGACGGTATGGATAAGGCGTACGACGCGATCCTGGCGGAAAAGGACTAAAACGGAAGTTCAAAAGAAAACGGCGGCGGGAACCGTTCCCGCCGCCGTACTATATATATCGGTTATTTGATCACATGGATCCAGCCTTCGGGCGCTTCGATGCGTCCCATCTGGATGCCGGTCAGGGTATCGTAGAGCTCCTGGATGACCGGGCCCATCTTTTCCATACCGCTCGGCAGGCAGATCTCCTTGCCGTGGTCGTTGATCTTTCCGACCGGAGAGACGACGGCCGCCGTGCCGCACAGTCCGCACTCCGCGAAGTCCTTGACCTCGTCGAACAGGACCTCACGCTCCTCGGTCTTTAAGCCGAGATAGTGCTCCGCCACATAGAGCAGCGAGCGGCGGGTGATCGACGGAAGGATGCTGCCGGACTTCGGGGTCACGACGGTGTTGTCCTTCGTGACGAAGATGAAGTTCGCGCCGCCGGTCTCCTCGACCTTCGTTCTGGTCGCGGGGTCGAGATACATGTTCTCGTCAAAGCCCTGATTGTGCGCGTCCACGATCGCGTGGAGGCTCATCGCGTAGTTCAGTCCCGCTTTGATATGGCCGGTGCCGTGGGGCGCCGCGCGGTCAAAATCGCTGACGCGGATCGTGATCGGCTTTGCGCCGCCCTTAAAGTACGGGCCGACCGGGGTCGTAAAGATACGGAACTGATATTCGTTCGCGGGCTTTACGCCGATGATCGAATCGGAGCCGAACATGAACGGACGGATATAGAGCGTAGCGCCGGAGCCGTAAGGCGGAACATAGTCCTCGTTCGCGGCGACGACCTGCGTGACGGCGTCTACAAAGCGGTCCTTCGGGAAGGACGGCATCTCGAGCCTCTTGGCGGAGTTGAACATACGCTCGGCGTTGAGGTCCGGACGGAAGGTCACGATGTGGCCGTCCTGGGTGGTGTAAGCCTTCAGGCCCTCGAAGCAGCTCTGGGAGTACTGAAGAACGCAGGCGCACTCGCTCATGGTGATCGTCGGATCGGTCGTCAGACCGCCCTCATCCCACGCTCCGTTTTTGTAATTGGAAACATATCTGTAATCGGTCTGTCTGTAACCGAACCCGATATTTGCCCAATCGATATCTTTCTTAGCCATAGGAATCTCCTCCAGTCAATTCTTTTTTCACTATTATAATTACTTATTTTGCAACCTGCAATATTTTTGCGGAAAAAAATGAAAAAATCTAGGAAAAAGAAAAGGAAAGTGGTAAACTTGATTTAAAGAATCAGAGACGGCGGCCCCGGGGAGCAGAAAAGCGCGGAGAGATGCGGCATAGCGGCGCATCGGGCTTCGGGCGGGCGGCTGCGGGACGCCGCGGAAAGGACGGAGAAATGGGACATCTTACAACAAAAGACGCGTATAAGAGCCTGGAAGAGCGGATCAACTGGTTCACGCAGGGAGCGCCCGCGTCGGAGACCTTCTATAAGATCCTGCAGGTGCTTTTTACGGAAAAAGAAGCGCGGGTCATGTCGCTTCTGCCCGTGCGTCCGTTTACGATCAAGCGCGCGGCGCGTATCTGGAACACGTCGGAGGCGAAGGCGGAAAAGGTGCTGGATCATCTCTGCGAAAAGGCGCTGCTGGTGGATTCGGAGCACAACGGCGTCCGTAAATTCGTAATGCCGCCGCCAATGGCCGGATTTATCGAGTTCGCGCTCATGCGCACGCGCGGAGACATCGATCAGAAATATTTAAGCCAGCTTTATTATCAGTACATGAACGTCGAGGAGGACTTCGTCAAGGATCTGTTCTTCGCGACCGAGACGAAGCTGGGGCGCGTTTTCGTGCAGGAGCCGGTCCTGACGAACGAGCATATGAACCACATCCTCGATTATGAGCGCGCGACCCATATCATCGAAGAAGCCGACTACATCGGGGTCGGTCTCTGCTACTGCCGCCATAAGGCGTACCACGAGGGCCATCCCTGCGAGATCAACGCGCCGTGGGACGTCTGCCTGACGTTTGGGAACGTGGCTCGTTCGATCTCCGAACACGGCGGCTACGCCCGCCTGATCTCCAAGGAGGAAGCGAAGGATGTGCTCGAGCGCTCCTACGCGGCCAATCTGGTCCAGATCGGAGAGAACGTGCGGGAAGATCCGGCGTTCATCTGCAACTGCTGCGGATGCTGCTGCGAGGCGCTGCAGGCGGCAAGACGGTTCGCCCCCATGCAGCCGGTCGCCACGACCAACTACATCCCGAACATCGGAAAAGAGGGCTGCATGGACAGCTGCGTGGGATGCGGAAAGTGCGCGAAGGTATGTCCGGTGCTGGCGATCTCCATGGTGGAGGACGAAACGACGCATAAAAAGCGCCCGGTCTTAAACCGCGAGATCTGCCTTGGCTGCGGCGTCTGCGCGCGCAACTGCCCGACCAAGACGATCATGCTCGAAAAGCGCCCGATCCAGATCATTACGCCGGTCAACAACACGCACCGTTTCGTTCTGCAGGCGATCGAGAAGGGAACGCTGCAAAACCTGATCTTCGACAACGAGGCGTTCGCCAACCACAGGGCCATGGCCGCGCTCCTGTCGGTCATCCTGAATCTGCCGCCGGCAAAGCAGGCGCTCGCCAGCAAGCAGTTCAAGTCCGTCTACCTGGATAAGCTGCTCTCCGCGCAGGTCGAGAAAAAGCGCAGGGAGAAAGCGGAGGCCGGACAGTAAACAACAGGGAAGAAGAAAGCGGGGACCCGGATGGCGTCAGGGACGAAGGGAAAGAGAACGATACACTATGCATGGCTGATCCTGGGGGCGTGCTGCATCATGCAGGGCGCCAGCCTCGGCCTGATCAATAACTGCGTGGGCGTCTTTTTTATGCCCGTCTGCGAGGACCTGGGATTCGAGATGGGACGTTTCACGCTTTACAGGACGTTCTATGCGCTGAGTTCCGCGTTTGCGCTCCCCTTCGTGGCGAAGAGCCTGCAGCGGTTCGACGTGCGGATCGTGATAAGCGCGGCGTCCGTTGTCCTGGGTTTCTGCAGCGCAGCGATGGGCATGTCGTCGCAGCTGTGGCACTGGTATGTGATCGGGACCGTGCAGGGGATCGCGTCCTCGTTCCTCTGCTTTCTTCCGGCCCCGATCCTGCTCGGAAACTGGTTTTACAAAAAGACCGGGATGGCGGTGGGGATCTCCGCGGCGTTCTCCGGTCTGGCAGGTATGCTGGGCAGCAGCGCGCTTGGGTTCCTGATACCCGGGTTCGGATGGCGCGCAAGCTATGTGATCGTGGGCCTTCTGAGCACCGGCCTGACGCTCCCGGTCTCGGTCTTCATTCTCCGGTACAGACCGGAGGACCTCGGGATGAAGGCGTACGGAGCGGAAGAGACGCCGCAAACGGAGACCGCGGGACCTTCGGATCCCTCCGCCGTGCGAAAAGAGGCGGGACCGCGCCCCGCTCTTTCGGTCTTTGTGCGGCAGCCGGTGTTTTACGTCGCTCTGACGGCCTACGCGTGCTCGCTCGCCGGTTCGTACCTCAATAATTTCCTCACCAGCTGCGGCAGCGCGGTCGGGCTCGCGATGACCGCCGCCACCATGATGACGACGCTCGCCCTGTTCGGAAACATGATCAGCAAACTGTTCCTTGGCCGTGCGAGCGACAGCTTCGGCGCGATCCGCACGCTCGAGGTCTCGGCTCTGATCGCGATCGCCGGGCACGCCCTCCTCTTTGCGGGGATCCCCGGCGGGATGATGGCCGGGGCGCTCCTGTTCGGGATCACGCCTCCGCTCTCGTCGGTCATGCTTCCGCTGTTCTGCCGCCTGTTCTGGAAGGGCGATACATACGGAAGCGCGTATTCCTATGTCTCTATGTTCGGGACGCTGCTCGCGTCCCCCTTCAACATGCTGTTCGGTACGTTTTACGACAGGACCGGCAGCTACCGTCTTACGATCTTCACAAGCGCCGCGCTGATCGCGATCGTCCTGATCCTGGCCGCCTTTGAGGGAAGGGCCCTTGCGAAAAAACGGGGATGACCGTGTCCGGGCGGCGAAAAAGCACTTGATTATTTCCGAATTTGGCATTATTATAATATTATGATGCTGCGGACGGAGCGGAGAAGAGATCCGCAGAACGGAAAGGAGCGGTCGTACCAGACATGAAATCACGCAGAGAGATCCTTCTGCATCCGGTGCGGATGCAGATCCTACAGCACCTTATGAGAAACGGGAGCGCGACTCCGGGACAGTTGTCCGAGGTCTTGCCGGAAGTTCCCCGCACAACGCTTTACCGGCACGTCAACCTGCTGCACAGCGAGGGCTATCTGAAGGTCACGCGCGAGGTAAAGATCCGCGGGACCTACGAGAGGGAGTATGCGGTAAATCAGGATGTGATGCGCGGGAAGAGCCGGAAGGAAAAGGAACGCCAGGACACCTTCAATACGCTGCTCAAGATGATCGGCGACTTTGAGGATTATTACGAGCGCCCCGACAGCGATTCCGAGAAGGACATGCTGTTCTTTACGGGCAATACCCTGCGCCTTTCCGACAGGGAGTTCTCGGAGTTTCTGCAGGAATTGTTCGCGCTGATCGCAAAGTACGATGTACTTTCCGAAAAACCGGGCCAGAAGAGCCGGAGCATCACGATGATCTCCGCGCCGGTGACGGAGATCCCGTTAAAGCAAAAGAAGGAAGAGAAGAAGGAAAGCAAAGAACCGAAGGAGACGGCGGACGCAAAGACGGATATCCAGGAAGCGGAAAAACCGGAGCGGCCGGCCGAAACGAAAGCCGTGACGGAAAAAACGGTCGAACCGTCCGCGAAACAGGAAAGCAGGACGGAGACCAGGAACCGCCCGCAGAGCACGGCGCCGCGCATGACGTTTCGGGAAGCGATGGAGAAGCTGAGCGGAGCGATGCGCATCACCGATACCGCCTCGCACGGAGGCGTGTTTGAAATGCCCGCGGACGCGACTTACAATATGGCGGGAAAGGTAAAAGCAGGAGACAGGACAGAAGAATAAGGAAGGGGAAACGGCGCATGAAAAAAACAGACGAGAAATACAACGCCTATATTCAGATTCTGAATGAAGAACTCCGCCCGGCAATGGGCTGTACCGAGCCGATCGCCCTCGCTTATGCGGCGGCCGTCGCGCGCAGAACGCTCGGGGAGATGCCGGACCGCGTGCTGATCGGAGCCAGCGGCAGCATCATCAAGAACGTAAAATCGGTCATCGTGCCGAACACGGATCATCTGAAGGGGATCCCCGCGGCGGCTGCGGCCGGGATCGTGGCCGGGGATCCGGACCGGGAACTCGAGGTCATTGCGAACGTGACGCCCGAGCAGATCCGCGGGATGCGGGAGTTTTTAGAGAATACGGACATCAAAGTGGAATATGTGGACAACGGCCTGACCTTCGACATCATCGTTACGCTCTGGAAAGGGGAATCCAGCGCCAGAGTGCGGATCGCGAACTATCATACGAATGTCGTGCTGATCGAAAAGGATGGGAAGAAGCTGTTGGATATCCCGGTGGCGGGAGAAGAGGAGGAGGGCCTGACGGACCGCAGCCTGCTCAACATCAAGGACATCTGGGATTTCGCGAACACCGTGGATATCGCCGATGTGAAAGAGACGCTCGACCGGCAGATCCATTACAATATGACGATCGCCGAGGAGGGGCTTAAAGGGGATTACGGCGCAAACATCGGCTCGGTCCTGCTGGATATGTACGGGGCCGACCTGCGCACGAAAGCGCGCGCCTATGCCGCGGCGGGTTCCGACGCGCGCATGAACGGATGCGAGCTTCCTGTTATCATCAACTCCGGAAGCGGGAACCAGGGGATCACGGCCTCCGTGCCGGTCATCGTCTACGCGCACGAACTCGGGGCGGATGAAGAAAAGCTCTATCGCGCGCTGGTGCTTTCCAACCTGACCGCGATCCACCAGAAGACGCCGATCGGAAGGCTTTCCGCCTACTGCGGCGCGGTCAACGCGGGAGCGGGAGCGGGAGCCGGCATCGCGTATCTCCGCGGAGGGGACTGCGAGGCCGTCGAGCACACGGTCGTCAACGCGGTCGCGATCCTTTCCGGAATGGTCTGCGACGGCGCGAAGGCGTCCTGCGCGGCCAAGATCGCCGAGGCGGTGGACGCCGGGCTGATCGGCTACAACATGCATGTCCGCGGCCAGCAGTTCAACAGCGGCGACGGGATCGTCACCAGCGGCGTGGAGAACACCATCCGCAATGTGGGACGTCTGGCGAAGGACGGAATGAAAGAGACGAACGCGGAGATCATCAACATCATGATCGGATGCTGACGCGAATTTCCAGATTTTAAAAATTGACGCGGTTCGGGAAATGTGCTATATTGAGGTTGTTACATAAGAAAACACGACGTCGGATAAAAATACAAAAGAAACAGGGGCAGTTCGCAATGAACTGCCCCTGAACCGTTTTATTTCAGATATGCGGCCCGCTCTCCGCCGATGTATTTGAGCCTTGTCCGGGCGCAGACAACGTGCGCGGAACCGATCGCGTTGTGTTCGGTGCGGACGGGGACGGCCACGGGACGCAGATGCATTCCGATCAGCGTGTCTCCGATATCTATCCCGGCGTGCGCCTGGATCCGCTCGACCGCGCAGGGGGAGGTAAAACCGTTCCATGCGGCGGTGGAGAAGGAGCCTCCGGCCTTTAACTGCGGGACGACGTTCACGGGTTCGAGCCCGTAGCGGACCGCCGCCTCTTCCTCGATGATGATCGCCCGGTTCAGGTGCTCGCAGCACTGGGCGGCCAGATAGAGCCCGTTCAGCCTCGTCACTTTATAAAGCGCGTTGAAAACGGCTTCGCCGATCTCGCGGCTGGAATAACAGCCGATCTTGTGTGCGGCGATCTCGCTGGAGGAACAGCCGACGACGAGGATCTGCCCTTCTTTCATACCGGCGACGGCGAGCAGTTCCTTCGCGACGGCGGCCGTCTGTTCCGAGATCACATCCAGATCGACGTCGACGGATCTTGCAATATCGGTTGCACTCATGTTATATCACCTCAGTCGTTAAAATGATAGGAATCCAGAAGCTGCGCCTTCATGTGCCACAGCTCGTTGGACAGATCGACATGGACCTCATGCGGGTTCACGAGACGTTTCGTCTCCTCCCACAGCGTGTCCAGTTCCTTCTTGCAGTATGCCTGGATCTCCATGACCTTCGGGGAACGGTAGACGCATTTTCCGTTCTTAAAGACCGGGACCAGCAGTTCGCGCATGGTGTAGGTCCCCGGCGAGAGCAGCGTCTTTTTCCATGTGGCGACCGGATCGAAGAGCAGCAGGGATTTTGTCTCGTCGAAGCTCTCGCTGGTGAGGCAGATCAGATCCGCGATCAGCTTGTGGCTCTCGCGGCTGTAGATCCGGCGGATCGTCTTGTCGCCCGGGTTGGTGATCTTTTCGGCGTTCTCGGAGAGTTTGATCTTGGGGATGAACTTTCCGGTCTTGCGGTCCATGATGGCCGCCAGCTTGTACACGCCGCCGAAGGACGGGCAGTCCTTCGAGGTGATCAGATTGGTGCCGACGCCCCACGAATTGATGGCGGCGCCCTGGTTCTTGAGGCTGACGATCAGATTCTCGTCCAGATCGTTCGAGGCCGAGATGATCGCGTCGGTAAAGCCCTCGGCGTCGAGCATCTTCTTCGCCTCTTTTGAGAGATAGGCAAGGTCGCCGGAATCCAGCCGGATCCCGTAGCGCGTCAGCGGGACGCCCGCCTCGCGCATCTCCTTGAACACCCGGATCGCATGCGGGATGCCGGACCGCAGGGTGTCGTAGGTATCGACCAGCAGGATGCAGGCGTTCGGATACAGCTTCGCATAGGCGCGGAACGCGGTCAGCTCATCCGGAAAGCTCATGATCCAGCTGTGCGCGTGGGTACCGCTGACCGGAACGTCGAACATCTGCCCGCAGAGCACGTTCGAAGTGCCGACGCAGCCCGCGATCATCGCCGCTCTCGCGCCGTAGATGCCGGCGTCCGGGCCCTGCGCGCGGCGCAGGCCGAATTCCATTACCCCGTCGCCCGCGGCCGCATGGACGATGCGGGAGGCCTTGGTGGCGATCAGGCTCTGATGGTTGATGATATTGAGGAGAGCCGTTTCGACAAGCTGCGCCTGCATAATGGGGGCGACGACCTTGACAAGCGGCTCACGCGGGAAGACCACGGTCCCTTCCGGAACGGAATAAATGTCGCCGGTGAAGCGGAATGTCGCAAGGTATTCAAGAAAATCTTCGCCGAACAGTCCCACGCTTCGGAGGTAATCGATATCCTCCTTTTCGAAATGCAGGTTCTCGATGTATTCGATCACCTGCTCAAGACCGGCTGCGATCGCGAATCCGTTCCCATCCGGATTGGAGCGGTAAAACGCGTCGAAGATCACGGTCTCGTTTGCGTCCTTCTCATGAAAATACCCCTGCATCATCGTCAGTTCATAGAGATCTGTCAGCAGGGTAAGATTGCGCTCGCTCATAATGGTTCTCCTTGTAAATCCGCGGCTTTTGTAAACGACCCGAATTTTTTTCTATCTTAACATCAATTTGTATGCTTTGCAAGTATTTTGCGCGGGTTTGGGGACGGCGCCTCCCGGAAAGCGGTCCCGCCCCGGCTTTTAATTCGGTTTTAAACGGATTTTATGCAGATTTCACGCAGAATCACTCCGGAAACGATTGACTTTTAACGCCTAAATATTTATAATAGTTTTGCTTATTTTGCCCGGCCGGAGGGCGGGGCACCCTGTGAGCTTAACGACACACATCGAAAGAGCTGTGAAGAGAAAGCAGCGCGTAAAACAAGATTGGAGGAAACTGTGTCATGTACGAGAAAGTTTCGACAGATCTGAACTTCGTCGAAAGAGAAAAACAGGTGGAACAGTTCTGGAAGGATCAGAAAATTTTTGAAAAGAGCGTAGACAGCCGCCGCAAGGGGACCCCCTATGTGTTCTATGACGGACCGCCTACCGCCAACGGAAAACCGCATATCGGCCATGTCCTGACCCGTGTCATCAAGGACATGATCCCGCGTTACCGCACGATGAAAGGCTATATGGTCCCGCGTAAAGCCGGATGGGACACCCACGGACTGCCGGTCGAGCTGGAAGTCGAGAAGATGCTCGGCCTGGACGGGAAGGAACAGATCGAACAGTACGGTCTCGAGCCGTTCATCGAGCACTGCAAGGAAAGCGTCTGGAAGTACAAGGGCATGTGGGAGGATTTCTCCAGCACGGTCGGCTTCTGGGCGGATATGGACAACCCCTACGTTACTTATCATGACGATTATATTGAGTCCGAGTGGTGGGCGTTAAAGGAGATCTGGAACAAGGGCCTTTTATATAAGGGCTTTAAAATCGTGCCCTACTGCCCGCGCTGCGGCACGCCGCTTTCCAGCCACGAGGTCGCGCAGGGCTATAAGGATGTCAAGGAGCGCTCGGCGATCGTGCGCTTTAAGGTAAAAGGCGAGGACGCTTACTTCCTCGCATGGACGACGACGCCCTGGACCCTGCCGAGCAACATCGCGCTCTGCGTGAACCCGGAGATCGAGTACGCGAAGGTAAAGGCTGCGGACGGATATACCTATTACATGGCGTCCGCGCTTCTGGATACCGTGCTCGGGAAGCTGGCTGACAAGGAGACCGGCGCGCCCGCGTACGAGGTGCTTGAGACCTGCACCGGAAAAGATCTGGAATACAGGGAGTACGAGCCGCTGTTCCCGTATGGCATCGAGACCGCGAAGCAGCAGAACAAAAAGGGCTACTATGTGGTCTGCGACACTTATGTAACGACGACCGACGGTACCGGCGTCGTCCACATCGCCCCCGCATTCGGCGAAGACGATAACCGTGTCGGCAAGAAATACGATCTGCCGTTCTTCCAGTTTGTCGATACAAAGGGCAACATGACGAAGGAGACCGACTATGAGGGCGTTTTCGTCAAGAAAGCCGACCCGATGGTCTTAAAGGATCTGAACATTCAGGGCAAGCTGTTCGAGGCCCCGGTCTTCGAGCACAGTTATCCGCACTGCTGGCGCTGCGACACGCCGCTCATTTACTATGCGCGCGAGTCGTGGTTCATCAAGATGACGGCGGTGAAGGACGATCTGATCCGCAACAACAACAAGATCAACTGGATCCCGGAGTCGATCGGCAAGGGCCGTTTCGGCGACTGGCTTGAGAACATCCAGGACTGGGGCATTTCCAGGAACCGTTACTGGGGCACTCCTCTGCCGGTATGGCAGTGCAGCTGCGGGCATATGCATTGTATCGGGAGCCGTGAAGAGTTAAAGAGTATGAGCAAAAACTATCCGGAGGGCGGAGTTGAGCTCCATCGTCCGTTTATCGACGAGATCACGATCACCTGCCCGAAGTGCGGCGGCGAGATGCACCGCGTCCCCGAGGTGATCGACTGCTGGTTCGATTCCGGCGCGATGCCCTTTGCCCAGCACCACTATCCGTTCGAGAACCAGGAGCTCTTCAAGGAGCAGTTCCCGGCCCAGTTTATCTCCGAGGCCGTGGACCAGACGAGAGGCTGGTTCTACTCCCTGCTCGCCGAATCGACGCTCCTCTTCAACGAGCCGCCGTACGAGAACGTTATCGTGCTCGGGCACGTTCAGGACGAGAACGGCCAGAAGATGAGCAAATCGAAGGGCAACGCGGTCGACCCGTTCGACGCGCTCGCACAGTACGGCGCCGACGCGATCCGCTGGTATTTCTACATCAACAGCGCTCCGTGGCTGCCGAACCGCTTCCACGGCCGCGCCGTCATGGAAGGCCAGAGAAAGTTCATGGGAACGCTCTGGAATACCTATGCGTTTTTTGTACTGTACGCGAATATCGACAACTTCGACGCGACAAAATACAAACTGGAATACGAAAAACTTTCGGTAATGGACAAATGGATCCTCTCCAAGCTGAATTCGACGGTCCGCGAAGTGGACGACGATCTTGAGAATTACCGGATCCCCGAGGCCGCGAGAGCGCTTCAGGACTTCGTGGACGACATGAGCAACTGGTACGTCCGCAGGAGCCGCGAACGCTTCTGGGCGAAGGGGATGGAGCAGGACAAGATCAACGCCTATATGACGCTTTATACGGCGCTGGTGACGATCTCCAAGGCGGCAGCTCCGATGATCCCGTTCATGACCGAACAGATCTACCGCAACCTTGTATGCAGCATCGATAAGAACGCGCCCGAGAGCATCCACCTCTGCGATTTCCCGACGGTGGACGAGGCGTATATCGACAAAGAGCTGGAACAGAAGATGGACGAGGTCTTAAAGATCGTCGTCATGGGTCGCGCCGCGCGAAATACGGCGGCGATCAAGAACCGCCAGCCGATCGCGAAAATGTTCGTGAAAGCGCCCGAGCTTCCGGAGTTTTACCGGGAGATCATCGAGGATGAGCTGAACGTCAAGACCGTGGAATTTACGGACGACGTACGCGCGTTCACCTCCTATACGTTCAAACCGCAGCTCAAGACGGTCGGCCCGAAGTACGGAAAACAGCTTGGGAACATTCGGAAAGCCCTGACCGAGATCGACGGGAACGCGGCGATGGACACCTTAAACGAGAAGGGCGCCCTGACGTTCGACTTCGGCGGGACCGAGGTGGTCCTTACGAAGGACGATCTGCTGATCGACATGGCCCAGACCGACGGCTACGTCTCCGAGGGCGACAATACGGTCACGGTCGTTCTGGACACGAAACTCACTCCGGAGCTTCTGGAGGAGGGCTTCTACCGCGAGCTGGTGAGCAAGATCCAGACCATGCGCAAGGAAGCCGGCTTTGAAGTCATGGACCATATCCGCGTATCGCTGGAAGGAAACGAAAAGCTGGCTGCGATCGTTGAGAAATACAAAGGGGAACTGAAAGGGGAAGTCCTTGCCGACGCCATCTCCGTCGGCGGAACGGAAGGATATACGAAAGCGTGGAATATCAACGGTGAGAACGTCACGCTCAGCGTTGCGAAAGTAACGAAGTAGACCCTGCACTGCTGTTAGGAGGACAGAATATCGTGAATCATACGGTTGATAAGGAAGAGTTTAAGAGATTAGTCGTCTACAATGTAAAAAGCGTTTACAGAAAGACCATCGACGAGGCGACTCCGGCCATGGTCTACCAGGCGGTCGCTCTGGCCGTCAAGGATCTGATCGTGGACCGCTGGATCGCCACCCATAAGGAATACGACAAGCAGGATGTTAAGATCGTTTACTACATGTCCATGGAATTCCTGACCGGGCGTTTCCTCGGCAACAACATCATCAATATCTGCTCGCAGAAGGAGATCCGCGAGGCGCTTGAGGAGCTCGGCTTCAATCTCAACGCGCTTGAGGACCAGGAGCGCGACCCGGCGCTCGGAAACGGCGGCCTGGGCCGTCTTGCGGCCTGCTTCCTCGATTCTCTGGCGACGCTCGGCTATCCCGCCTACGGCTGCGGCATTCGCTACCGTTACGGAATGTTCAAGCAGAAGATCGAGAACGGGTTCCAGATCGAAGTGCCGGACGAGTGGCTGAAGGACGGTTATCCGTTTGAGATCCGCCGCGCCGAGTACGCGACCGAAGTAAAATTCGGCGGCTATGTGGAGACGGTCTGGGACGGACAGCGGAACCACTTCGTCCAGAAGGGCTATCAGTCCGTTATGGCGGTCCCCTATGATATCCCGATCGTAGGCTACAACAACAACGTGGTGAACTCGCTCCGCATCTGGGATGCGCAGCCGGTCAACACGTTCAACCTCGCCGACTTCGACAAGGGAAATTACCAGAAGGCGGTCGAGCAGGAGAACCTTGCCAAGACGATCTGCGAGGTGCTCTACCCGAACGACAACCACTATTCGGGCAAGGAGCTGCGCTTAAAGCAGCAGTATTTCTTCATTTCCGCCAGTGTGCAGCGCGCCGTGAAAAAGTATAAGGAGACGCACGACGACGTCCGGAAGTTCTACGAGAAGGCGGTGTTCCAGCTGAACGACACGCACCCGACCGTAGCGGTCGCGGAGCTGATGCGCGTGCTGCTCGATGAAGAAAACCTGACCTGGGACGAGGCGTGGGCGGTCACGACGAAGACCTGCGCGTATACGAACCACACGATCATGTCCGAAGCGCTGGAGAAATGGCCGATCGAGCTGTTCTCCCGTCTGCTTCCGAGAATTTATCAGATCGTCGAGGAGATCAATCGCCGTTTCATCGAGGACATTAAGCGCATCTACCCGGGCGATAACGACAAGATCCGCAGGATGGCGATCATCTATGACGGACAGGTGCGTATGGCGCATCTGGCGATCGCCGGAAGCTTTTCGGTAAACGGCGTTGCGAGACTGCACACTGAGATCCTAAAGAACCAGGAGCTGAAGGACTTCTATGAGATGATGCCGCAGAAGTTCAACAACAAGACGAACGGCATTACCCAGAGACGGTTCCTGCTCCACGGCAATCCGCTGCTTGCCAACTGGGTGACCGACAAGATCGGTCCGGAGTGGATCACCGATCTCTCCCAGATCAAAAAGCTCGCCGTCTATGCCGACGATGAGAAGTGCCAGCAGGAGTTCATGAACATCAAGTATCAGAACAAGCTCCGTCTGGCCGCATATATCAAGGAACATAACGGGATCGACGTGAATCCGCGCTCGATCTTCGACGTACAGGTAAAGCGCCTGCATGAGTACAAGCGCCAGCTTATGAACATCCTGCATGTGATCTATCTTTACAACCAGATCAAGGATGATCCGAACCGCGACGTGATCCCGCGCACCTTTATCTTCGGAGCCAAGGCCGCGGCCGGATACCACCGCGCGAAGCTGACGATCAAGCTGATCAACGCCGTTGCCGATGTGGTCAATAATGACTGGACGATCGGCGACAAGTTAAAGGTCGTCTTTATCGAGGACTACTGCGTGTCGAACGCCGAGATGATCTTTGCGGCCGCGGACGTCAGCGAGCAGATCTCGACCGCCAGCAAGGAGGCGTCCGGTACCGGAAACATGAAATTCATGCTGAACGGAGCCCTCACGGTCGGCACCATGGACGGAGCCACCGTCGAGATGGCCGAGGAAGTCGGCGAAGAGAACATGTTCATCTTCGGAGCGTCCTCGGACGAGATCATCAGCATGGAGAAGTACGGCGGCTACAATCCGATGGAGATCTTCAACAACGATCAGGAGATCCGCCGCGTGCTGATGCAGCTCATCAACGGCTATTTCTCGCCGCAGGATCCGGAGCTGTTCCGCGACATCTACAATTCGCTGCTCAACACGCAGTCCAGCGACCGGGCGGACACCTACTTTATCCTGAAGGATTTCCGCTCCTACGCCGAGGCGGAGGAACGCATCGACCGCGCGTACCGCGACGAGAAGTGGTGGGCGAAGGCGGCCATCCTGAATACGGCCAGCAGCGGAAAGTTCTCTTCCGACCGTACCATCGAAGAGTATGTCCGGGACATCTGGCATCTTAAGAAAGTCACGGTCACTCTGCCGAAAGTCGGGATCCCGGTGGCCGAGTCCGAAAAGACTCCGGTCAGAAAGAAGCCGGTCACCGTCTGAACGGGACGAAAACGGTTCTAAAATGAATGCCCGTCTCATAGACTGTTTATAATAACAACAGTCTGTGAGGCGGGTTTTTTATGAGACGATTTCTGATGATGCTGATCGTGGCGGCGGCGATCCCTTATCTGACGACGCTTGCCTGGACAGGCCGTCCGGAGGGCGTACAGACGGCCCCGGATGCGCCGTCGCCGGAATTTGCCGTCCGGGCGGCCGAAAAGAAGATCATTACGGAGCGGAACGGGCGCGAACTGGCCGTTCCGGCCGAAGAATTCCTGATCGGGGCGCTGGCGGCCCAGATCCCGCCGCAGTACGGGCCCGAGACGCTGCGCGCACAGGCGGTTTTAACGCGTACATACATTTACCGCGAGATGGACGGAAGGCCGGAGATCGAGGAGGAGGCGCTGGATATCGACGTTTTGAGCCGGGCGCAGATGGAGCGGCTCTGGGGGAGCGGGGATTTTGCGGAGACGTATGCGAAGTTCGGGAGCGCCGTGGCGGATACGGCCGGGATCGCGGTCACATACGGGGGAGAATTCATCGAGCCCTTTTTCTGCCGGGCCGCTTCGGGCAAAACGCGGAGCCGCGGGGAGGAGTATCCGTATCTGAAACAGACGGACAGTCCCGGCGATACGGAAGCGGACGGCTTTCTCGGCACGGATCTGTGGACCGCGGACCGGCTTGCGGCGCGGATCGGATCGATCCCGGGCTCGGTCTCCGTTTCTCCTGATTCTTTGCCCGAAGAGATCCAGATCGCCGAGCGCGACGGAGCCGGGTACGTCCTTCGGATCCAGATCGGAGGGAAAACCTACACCGGCGAGGAGGTACAGGCGGCGCTGGATCTGCAGTCCGCCTGCTACAGCTTTGACGAATACGAGGGAAAGATCCGGGTCACGACGAAAGGGATCGGCCACGGCTACGGTTTTTCGCAGGCCGGGGCGAACGCGCTGGAACGCGACGGATACGGATGGCGCGATCTGTTAAACTACTATTTCCAGAACGTGGAAATCGAAAACATTCTGTAAAACGCTGAATAACTTAGGTCGCTTTGGTAAGACTATTACCGAGGTGATAAAACGTGAAAGAAAAAGTAAATCAGCTTTTCAGGGATAAACTCGTCCTTGTGATGCTTGTGCTGGGCCTGCTGGCCATCGTGGCGGCGGCCGGTGCTGTAACGGTCAGAAGAAACGGGCAGGCGGAGGAGAGTCCATATCTTGAGATCCGTGAGTCTGAAGGGATCATCGCGAAGGAAGCGAAGGAGGAACTGATCGCGGAGGGAAGTTCCGACGCGGCAGATGTGGCCGGTATCGCAAAAGAGGAGGCGCAGGAGAAGGAAAACCCGAAGCCGGAGAATCAGGAGACGGCCTCCCATACGGATATCGCGGCGGTTGCGGAGCCGGAAGCCGAAGAAGCGGGAGCGGTGGCGAATGAGTCGCTGGTCCTGGACTTCACCGGAGAGGACAGGCTCGCATGGCCGGTCGAGGGGAACGTGATCCTGGGCTACAGCATGGATACGACGACATGGTTCCCGACGCTGGAACAGTACCGGTGCAATCCGGCCACGGTGATCCAGAGTGACGTCAGCACCCCGGTCAGGGCTCCGGCGGACGCGCGGGTCATTGAGCTCGGAAGCAACGAGGAGATCGGCTCCTACCTGAGACTGGATCTCGGAAACGGTTATACGGCGCTCTGCGGCCAGCTCAAGGAGATCCCGGTCGTGGAGAACGAGTATCTCCATAAAGGGGACGTGCTCGGCTACATCGCCGAACCAACCAAGTATTATTCGATCGAAGGCAACAACCTCTATTTTGAGTTTTTCCATGAAAACGAGCCCATAGATGCTCTGGATTATCTGGAGTGAGGGCGAAAGAACGTCCGGTCTGCCGGGCCGTCTGAATGACGGAGGCAGCCGGGCGTTTTTTATAGGATCCCCTGACAGGAGAAGTACGCCAGCGCGCCGCTCATGCAGACCAGAAACAGGAGCGTCGACGACATGACGCAGTTTACGGCCAGCCCGGTATCCCCGCCGTACTCGCGGCTCCATATGATGCTGATGACGGGAGCGGGGCTTGCAAAGAGGATCGCCGTCAGGAGCGCATCCTGCAGGGTGAGGAACGGCCTGAGAAGCAGAAACAGGACGCAGGGAAACAGGAGGACCTTGAAAAATGCGTAAAGGATCGCCGCGCGGTCGCGGATCCATGCACCCGGCCCGTAGCTGTGGATCAGGAAACCGAGGAGGATGAGGGCGGCGGGCGACGTGACGGAGCCGATACGCCCGAGAGCGCCGGTCAGGGCGGAGGGGAGCGGGATCCGAAGCACGGCCAGCAGTATGCCGAGAAGCACGGCGATCAGGCAGGGACTGGCGGCCATTTTCTTTATCAGCTCGCCGCGGCCCTTTACATTGCTTCCCAGAAAGAGTTGGTGATACATGCTCCAGATCAGCAGATCCTGCGCGGTCCCGTGGACCACGGCAGCAAGCAGGCCCCTTGTGCCGATAAATACGCTCATCAGGGGGATCGCGACGTAGGTGACGTTTCCGACCGCGCATATAAAGCAGAGCAGCGGCTTCCTGTCGGGCGGCTGGTTCCTGAACAGGAGCAGGCTGGCCGGAAACAGGAGAAGGGTCACGAAGAAGGTCGCGGCCGCGATCGGAAGCCCGGAGTGCAGAAGAGTATCCGTATCGACCGAGAGGAACGTATCCAGAACGATCGCGGGATAGCAGATATTGAGAAGGAGCGCAGGCAGGACGTCCGCGGCCTGCGCGGGCAGCAGGCAGTATTTGGCCGAAAAATAGCCGATGAGGATCATTGCGAAAAAGAAGAACAGCTCGTCAGTTTTCATGAGAAATCCTTTCCAGAAACATTTCTGTTGCGTTTCTGAACGATTGTGATAAACTATAAGTACAGGCAGTCGAAATCACCGATCACGAAAGGAAGATCCGATATGAGCAGACAGACAACGATCCGCGATGTGGCGAAACTGGCAGGAGTTTCGGTCGCTACGGCCTCCCGCGCCCTAAACAATCCCGATTATCCCGTCAATGCAAAACTGCGCCAGAAAGTGAAGGAAGCTGCCGAGCAGCTCGAGTATGTTCCGAACGTGATGGCCCGTTCGCTGCGGGGCGACGGCTGCCGCGATATCGGCCTGGTGATCCCGAACGTGTCGAACCCGTTCTATCTGCAGGCGATGCTGGGGATCAACGACGTACTTGCAAAAAATTCCTACGATATGATCCTGTGCAATACCATGCGCGACGCCGGACAGGAGCGGAAGTTTCTGAGCCGCCTTTACGAACGCCAGACCAGAGGGGTCATACTCTCCTCGGTCGACGACAACGCGCAGCTGGTGCAGAGATATTCCAAACTCGGAATGAAGTTTATCATGCTGGATCAGATGATCGAGGGCGTGGACAGCCCGGGTATCAACTTCGATTCAAGGGCCGGAGCGCGCATGGCGGTGAACTATCTGATCGAGCAGGGGCACCGGAAGATCGCCTTCGCAACGACGGAGATGACGCGCTGGACGCGTGTCGAGATGTACGAAGGGTATCGCGAGGCCCTGCTGATGGCCGGACTGCCGCTCGAGAAGGAACTCGTTTTCGAGTGCGCGATGTCCCATGCGGAAGCACCCGGCGATTTTGAGATGCAGACCGGATGCCGGATCGCGGAAGATTTCCTGAAACGGAACTGCCCGGCGACGGCCGTTCTGTGCATCAACGACATGCTGGCGATCGGCATGATCCGGACGTTTCTTCAGAGCGGAAAGCGGGTGCCCGAGGACGTATCCGTGATGGGGTTCGACGATATTCCGTTTGCCGGCGCCTTTATCCCGCCGCTCACGACGGTCCATTATCCCGCGGTGGAGACGGGGCGTCTCGCGGCGCTGATGCTGCTGGATGTTCTGGAGACGCAGGGCATGGCGATCTCGATGAACCTGGCTCCCCGGCTGGTGATCCGCAGCACGGTCGCGCCCAGAGATCCGGACCCGTTACGGTCATTATAACGATTCTCAGCCGCACCGTCAAGATGCCAGAAAACGTTTTCTATTAAAATTATCAAGAATTTTTGAAAAAAGACTTGCATTTTCTCTTTAATGTCAGTATAATCAAGTTAAATAAGACAGTAAATTTCCACGTTACCATCGACAGATTTTTTCACATGATATTTAATTCATTAATTTGCTGATTTTTCAGTAAAAAGGGTTAGAAAACGTTTTCTAACCCTCGATGAGTCTCTTTGGTGTCCGTATCCCATGTTCGCAGACGCAGAAACAGCACGCGTTGTGATAGATAGAATGAAAAAAGGAATGGAGGAAACGATGATGAAAAAACTTTTTGCAGCATTTTTGATCTGTGCTCTGACTGCAAGCCAGCTGATCGGCTGCTCCGGCGGCGGATCCACGGCTCCGGCAACGCAGGCGGCGTCTGCCGAAACGGAAGCTCCGGCGGCGGAAAAAGAAGCGGCAGAGCCCCAGGCTGAGGCCAATACGGATCCGATCAAGATCGGATGTATTCAGGATACGACCGGCGGCGCATCCAGCGCCGGACAGCCGAACCAGTGGGGAGCCGAATATGCGGTGAGGATCATCAATGAAAACGGCGGGATCAACGGCCGTCCGATCGAGATCTACTGCCGTGACTGCCAGAATGACACCGAGGTCGGCGTGACCGTTTACCGCGAGCTGGTCGATGAAGTCGGCGTTTGCGCCATCATTGGCCCGCCTCTGTCCAACCCGGCTTCCGCATGGGTGGACCTGGCGACCGAGGATAAGGTTCCGATCGTCGGACATTTCATGGATGAGATCTGTACGACGGATCCGGACACCGGAGAAGCCTATCCGTATATGTTCCTCGTCGAGCCGTCGAGCGCCGTTCAGGGATACATTCTTGCAAAATATGCGCTGGATGAACTGGGCATCAAGAGTGTTGCTTCTCTTTACAATACCTCGAACGCGTTCGCTGTTACGCAGGAAAAACCGTTCGTTGATTATTTCGTAAACAACGGCGGCGAGGTCCTTGCCGAGGAGACCTTCGGCTGGGCCGATACCGATTATTCCGCACAGGCGCAGAAGATCGCTTCCCTGAATCCGGACGCTGTGCTTCTGACCGACTATGCAAATCAGATGGTCACGGCTTACGACAACCTGCGCGATGCCGGGTATGAGGGATACATTCTGGGAGCAAACACCATGGCCGCGCCGTTTAACACGCTGGTGAAGAATCCGGTCAAGGACTGCTATTATGTTAAGAACTATGACTTTACTTCCGGAAAGATCGCCGACCTCGTAAAGGTCCATATGGAAGAAACCGGAACGGATTATCCGTCGGGCAATGTAGGTTTCGGCTGGGATGCGGTTCAGGTTCTGGCAAGCGCCATGCAGCAGGCTGAGGATCCGACCAACGGCGAGGAAGTCCGCGACATCCTTGAAAACAAGACCGTGGATATCGAGTCTGCCGGTGAAGTCAATATTACTCTTGTCCCCGAGACGCACCGTCCGACACGCGACATGGGTATGTTTATCGTTACTTACAATGAAGACGGCACCACAGAGGAAGTTCAAACTTATCTGACCTCCGACTACAAAGCAGAATAATTCTCACATCACAGCCGGTCGGAGGCGTTACCTGATGGGCGGGCGTTTTGCCCGCCCATGTTTTTAAAGAAACGTTGCTTTCTTTTTATGATCTATCAAGGAGGAATCTATGCTATGACACTTCAATTACTAATCAGCGGGTTCTCTCTTGGCGCGGTCTATGCGCTGATCGCGGTCGGATTTGCCATTGTGTTCAGTATATTCAAATTCAGCAATATAGCTCATGGCGGCATGATCAGCGCCTGTGCGTTTATCGGATACTTTTTTCAAAGTTCGTTTGAAGAACCGCCGCCTTTTATTGTAACTGCGCTTTTCACCACGGGCGTCGGAGTCCTGATGGCGCTTCTGATCGACACGATCGCGTATCGCAATATCCGAAAAAAACAGGCTCCGGGTCTTTACTATTTCCTGATGTCGATCACAGTCGCGATTTTGATCGAACAGATCTTAAGCGTCTTTTTCGGGAAGAACCTTCACACATATGCGCCGATCTTTTCCAGCACGACGTTCAGCATCGGCGGACTTCGTTTTTCTTCGATCGATACGCTGATCATGGTGATCTCGCTTGCGATCTTAAGCGCTCTGATCTTTGTGATCAATAAGACCAAGATCGGACTTGCGATCCGCACGGTCGCCATCAGTCCTTCCACGAGCCAGCTTATGGGGATCAACTCCAGTGTCGTCATCATGGCTGTTTTCGCGATCGCGGGAGCGCTGGCCGGGATATCCGGCGTGCTTTTAGGCACAAAGTTTTCGGTTTATCCGTCGCTCGGGCCGTCTATGATGACCAAAGGATTTATCGTTTCGGTCATCGGCGGTCTCGGAAGCCTGGGCGGCGCGATCGTGGCGGCGATCGCACTGGGTGTGGTGGAGATCTTCCTCACCTACTGGCTCGGATCGCTGTCTACCCCGATCGTGCTGTTCGGGATCATGCTGCTGTTTCTGACGGTGCGCCCGGAGGGCATTTCCGGCAGATTTGCCAAAGACAAAGTATAAGGAGGCTGGCTATGAGTAATTACCAACTTTCCCTGATCATGCTGGCCTGCATCTCCATCATCACGGTCTGCGGCGTGTTCGCGATCACAAGCCTTGCGGGCATGTTCTCGCTGGGGCAGGCTTCTTACATGGCGATCAGCGCCTATCTGACTTTCTGTATCGCAAGATATCAGAACCTGCCGGTCTGGGTCACGTCGATCATCGGTCTGGCGGGCTGTGCGCTCGTCGCCTTTGTGATCGGTATGCCGACTCTGCGACTGCGGCGTGATTACCTGGCACTGATGACGATCGGATTCGGGCAGATGGTGCAGTCGATCATTATTCTGCTTGACAAATATACAAACGCGGCGATCGGTTTTTCCAAGATCCCGAAGGTGAACAATCTGGTCTACATAATCCTGGCAATCACGGTGCTGATCGTGTTCATGGTGCGCAATCTCAAGTATTCGCGGTTCGGCCGCATGTGTATTGCCTTAAAGAACGATGATATCGCAGCCCGCAGTTTTGGGATCGACGTGCACGGTCTGAGGGTCAAGATCTACGTCATCGCGTCGCTGATCGCCGGCGTCGGTGGGATCTGCTACGGTCTCAGGAATCGGGTCATCTCTCCCGATGCCTTCGACTGGTCGCTCTCGGCGGAAATGCAGATCCTTCTATTCTTCGGCGGCACGAATTCCCTGACCGGCTCGGTGATCTCCGCTGCCTGCCTGAAGGTGCTGCCCGAATTCCTGAAAGGCGTCAAACTGTTCGGCATCGATCTGCAGAACTGCAAGACGATCATCTACTGCCTGCTGATCATTGTTGTCATCAATCTTCGCACGAAGGGGCTCCTCGGCGAGCGGGAGCTGAGCCTTTCATTCCTTCGCGGCCTGTTCGCAGGAAAACCGCGTGACAGGGAAGGAGGGGAAAGCACATGAGCGGACCGATCCTGAAAACGGAACATCTGCATAAAAACTTCGGCGGCGTTATCGCGGTCCAGGACTTCAGTTTTGAGATCCGCGAAGGGGAGATCCTGGCGATCATCGGCCCGAACGGGGCCGGGAAGACCACGATCTTCAACCTGATCTCCAAGATCTATCAGCCCGATAAGGGAACGATCGAGTTTGACGGAACGGATATCACGGGCAAAACGCAGATCGAGACCGCTCGTATGGGCGTCTCCCGCACCTTCCAGAATACCAGACTGTTTACGGGACTGAGCGTTCTCGACAACGTGAAGGTGGCGCTGGATTTCGCGGGCAAATATACACTGCTTGAGGCGATGCTCCTGCTTCCGCGCAGATTCCGCACGGAGAAGGAGACGACCGCCCGCGCGATGGCCTGCTTAAAGCTTCTCGAGCTGGACCGCTATGCGGAAGCGCGCCCGGAGAACCTGCCTTACGGCATACAGCGCCGTGTGGAGATCGCCCGCGCGCTCGTCTCGGATCCCAAGGTGCTGATGCTGGATGAACCGGCGGCCGGACTGAACCCGGAGGAGGTGTTCCAGCTGGTCGATTTCATCCGCGCGATCAAAACGAAGTATCCGAAACTGGCGATCCTGGTGATCGAGCACCGCATGGACCTGGTCATGAACCTCAGCGATTACATCTATGTGCAGGATTTCGGTGAGACGATCGCGAAGGGAAAGCCGGATGAGATCCGGAACAATCCGCTGGTACTGAAAGCGTATCTCGGGGAGGAGGAGTGACGGATGGCGGGGATTCTTGAGATTCGGAATCTGAAGGTATTCTACGGAGTCCACGAAGCGGTGTGCGGCGTGGATATGGACATAGCCGAGGGAACGATCACCGCGATCATCGGCTCCAACGGGGCCGGGAAAACGACGATCATCAATGCGATATCCGGCATGGTAAAGCGACAGGGGGAGATCCTTTACAACGGAAAACCGCTCTCCGACAAGGCGAACCGTATCGTTAAGGACGGGATCATCCAGGTGCCGGAGGGAAGAAAGATATTCGCCGGACTGACGGTGGAGGAAAATCTTCTGGCAGGCGCTTACACGGTGAAGGACCGCAAGGAGATCAACCGGCTCCTGGAGGAACAGTATGCGTTGTTTCCCCGGCTGGGGGAACGGAAAAAGCAGGATGCGGGCACGCTTTCCGGCGGCGAACAGCAGATGCTCGCGATCTGCCGCGGTCTGATGGGAAAGCCCAGGATCCTGATGCT
This sequence comes from uncultured Lachnospiraceae bacterium, assembly GCA_947623185.1. Taxonomy (GTDB): domain Bacteria; phylum Bacillota; class Clostridia; order Lachnospirales; family Lachnospiraceae; genus CANQGL01. The sequence goes on along the minus strand of CANQGL010000004.1, from coordinate 15,317 downwards.
CGACGAACCGTCGCTCGGCCTGGCGCCCGTCGTGGTGAACGAAGTGTTCCGCAACATCGTGCGGATCCGGGACGAGGGGATCACGGTCATCCTCGTCGAACAGAATGCAAAAAAATCCCTTGGGATCTGTGACCGTGCATATGTAATCGAAACCGGGCGGGTCGTACTGTCCGGGACCGGCAGCGAAATGCTCAACAATCCGGAGGTGGCTGCCGCTTATCTTGGCTCTGAAAGAAACTGACAGGAGGAGTAAAAGTGGAAATTTTGACTAGAAAAGTAGAAAATCTTCCGGTCTATGTATATGACGACCGCAAGGAGCTCGGCCGGGCCGCGGCGAAGGACGCGGCGCAGAGGATCAATGCGATCATCGAAAAAAACGGGGTGGCGAACATTGTATTTGCGGCCGCGCCGTCCCAGAACGAGCTTCTGGAAAATCTCCTGAAAGAGGACATCGACTGGACGAAAGTCCGCGGTTTCCATCAGGACGAATACATCGGGATCGACGAGGAGGAGCCGGCGGGATTCGGCAATTTCCTGCGGCGTGCGATCTTCGATAAGGCGCCCTTTAAGGAATCCTATTTTCTTCTCTGCGACGAGGACAGAGCGGAGGAGAAATGCGACGAATATGCGGAGCTCCTGAAGAAATATCCGACCGACCTGATCTTTCTGGGGATCGGCGAGAACGGACATCTGGCTTTCAACGATCCGGCCGTGGCGGATTTCGACGATCCGAAGAGCATCAAGGTGGTGGAACTGGATGACGTTTGCCGCCAGCAGCAGGTCAACGACGGGTGCTTCGATACGTTCGACGACGTGCCGAATCAGGCGATGACGCTCTCGATGTCGTATATCATGTCCGTGCCGGAAGCGATCTGTGTGGTCCCGACGGACCGCAAGGCGAACGCGGTCTACAATGCGCTTTACGGGCCGGTCGCAACGGCCTGTCCGTCGAGCATCCTGCGCCGCCATAAGAACGCGGCGCTGTATCTGGACCGGGACAGCGCGTCGAAGATCCTGTGACCGGACGGCGGCCCGTCTGCCGGGCTGCCGGTCTATCTGTGAGGAAGGAGAACGATAATGTATCAGAAAACGATCGACGAGATCCATGAAAAGGATCCGGAACTTGCATTGATATCGGTCGGCTCGATCGAGCAGCACGGCCCCCATCTTCCGATCATGACGGACTGGGCGATCGCGACGGAGCTCGGGAAACGGGTGGCGGAAAAGATGGACGCCTATCTGCTCCCGGCCTTTCCGATCTCGACCTGCCGCGAACAGATGGGAAAGAAGGGCTCGGTCTGGATGGAGCCGGTGACGTTCTACCAGATGATGACGGACATCGCCATGAGCTTAAAACTGCAGGGGTTTAAGCGGATCGGCATCATCCAGTGCCACGGCGGGATCTTTATCATGACTCCGCTGGTCCGCGACCTGAACGCGAAGAACAATCCGGATCTTCTGGTGGCTCTGGCTGACACCTGCAATTACGGTTCCGTTCTCTACAAAGAGGGGATCCTCGAAACGAGTACGGAACTGCACGCGGGCGAAAGCGAGACATCCATGATGCTGGCGATCGCGCCCGAAACCGTACACATGGACCTTGCGGTCGACGAGGTCCCGACGGTCCCGCGCGCATGGCTGAATTACGGAGGAGTCCTGCGGGCAAGCAAATCGGGCGTCTGGGGCGAGGCCACCAAGGGGACGGCCGAAAAGGGGGAGAAGATCTTCGCCCGCATGACCGAGCTGATCGTGGACGATCTGACGAAAGAGTTTGAATACATGGCAAAAAAGGAAAAGTATAATTACAGCTATTTCTGATCAAGAGGTGATTCCGATGAAAAAGCTAAGAGTATTGCTGGTGGGAGCGGCTTTTTCCGCCGATCTCCATTCCGACGGGTACAGCCGTATCCCGGATCTTGTCGAGATCGCGGGGATCTGCGACAAAGACACGGGACGGATCAAAGAACTGGCGGAGCGGTACGGTTTTACCGGCTACAGGGCGTACGATGATTTCAATACGGCGATCGAAGACTGCGACTGCGATCTGGTCGATATCTGTATGCCGAATTTCCTGCACCACGAAGTGGCGATCAAAGCGCTGAACGCCGGACGGGATATCATCTGCGAGAAACCGCTGGCGACCACGGTGGAGGACGCGGAGGACATGGTCGCCACGGCGGAACGCCTCGGAAAACAGATCTATTATGCGGAGGACTGGCTTTTCGCCCCGGCTTTCAGAAAAGCAAAGGCGATCTTAGAGAGCGGGCAGCTCGGCCGGCCGCTCTATATCCGGGCGCGCGAATGTCACAGCGGTTCGCACAGTCCGTTCGCGCAGTCGATCCGCTACTGCGGCGGCGGATGCATGGTCCATCTGGGAGTCCATCCGGTGGGATTCATGCTGGCGCTTAAGGACAACCGGTGGAGCGAACTGACGGCGATGACCTCCGGCGGCGGGGAGACCAACCTGGTCCACCAAAAGATGGAGGGCGAGGACTGGGCAGGCGTGTTTATCCGCTTCGCGGATGGGACTTACGCCACGCTGGAGGCCAATTATGTGACGGTCGGCGGAATGGAAGACGTTCTCGATATTTACTGCGAGCAGGGCTGCATCCATGTCGATCTGTCGTTTTCGGGCCCGGTGAAGGTATTCTCGATCCCGGGACTCGATTATACGGTCGAAAAAGCGGAGATCACGACCGGCTGGTCCACACCGGCAGTCGACGAAAAATACAGCCTCGGCTACTGCGACGAGATCCTCCATTTTGTGGAGTGTGCACTTGCCGGAAAAGAAGCGCAGGTCGGTTTGCGCGGAAAGGATGGGCTGGAGACGCTCAGAGTCATCGACCGGATCTACCGCTCGGCAAGAGAGGGGATCCGTATCAGGAACGATCGTATGGAGGGCTGATATGATGAAACAGGAGTTCAACGAGATCCGGATCCCGGTCACGGTCGGCGGGATCACCTTTAAAAATCCCTTCTATGTGGCTTCCGGCCCGACCACAAAATCGGTGCGGCAGCTCGTGCGGATCGAGGAGACCGGATGGGCGGCGGCCAGCATCAAGCTGAGCATCGACCCTGCTCCCTACATCAACCGGAAGCCGCGCTACAGTCTGTTCAAGGACCGGAACGCCCTGGCGTTCACGGCCGAAAAACGCCTGACGTTTGAGGAAGGTCTGCGGCTCGTCTCGGAGGCGAAACCGAAACTCCACGATCTGAAACTGATGGCGAACATCACCTACGCCGGAGACGACGGCCCCCGGGGCTGGGTCAATATGGCGAAGCGGTTCGAGGCGGCCGGAGCGGACATCATCGAGCTCAACATGTGCTGCCCGAATATGAGCTACAATCTGGAAATGACGAGCGGCGGCAGCGAGCACGCCGCCAAGCAGACCGGAGCCAGCATGGGACAGCATGCCGACATTGCGGCAGAGATCGTCGAGGCGATCAAAAAGGAGCTCCGGATCCCGCTGTTCGTCAAACTGACGCCGGAGGGCGGACAGATCGCGCAGGTGGCGAAAGCCCTCTATGCGGCCGGAGCCGACGCGGTCGGCGGGACGGGCAACCGGCTGGGGATGCCCCCGATCGATCTTGACGATCCGGGGAAGGCGTTTTATCACCTCCAGAAGGAGATCTCGATGGGCTGTTACAGCAGCGGATGGCTGAAACCGCTGGCGCAGCGCGATACCTACGAGATCCGCAAAGTCTGCGGAAACGAAGTCCCGGTCACGGCGACCGGCGGTATCCGAAACTGGAAGGACGCCGTCGAGATGGTGCTTTGCGGCGGAACGCTCCTGGGAATATGCGCCGAGACGCTGATCTCCGGCTATGATATCGTGCGCCCGATGATCGCCGGACTGCATGAGTATATGGAAGAACACGGATATGAGAGCCTGGATCAGATGCGCGGCCTCGTCGTTCCGCAGATGCGGACCGCGACCGACGTTACGCTCTATGCGGGCTACGCCAGGATCAAAGATCCGAATCTGTCCGCGCCCTGCAAGAGCGCGTGTCCGCTTCACGTTCCGGCGCAGGCGTATATTCAGAAGGTGGCGGCTGGCGATTACCGCGCGGCCTATGATCTGATCACGGAGCGGAATCCGCTCCAGAACCTCTGCGCCCTGGCCTGCGCGCATCCGTGCGAGGACGCCTGCGTGCGCGGCGGCTACGACTCGCCGGTAAAGATCAAAGAGATCAAACGCTTTGTTCTGGACTACGGACGCCGGCAGGGATGGGAACCGGCCTGGGCAGCCGCGAAACCGAACGGCCATAAGGCGGCCGTGATCGGTTCCGGTCCGTCCGGACTTGCCTGCGCCGCGGAGCTGGCAAAGGGCGGCTATGAGGTCACGGTGTTTGAAAAAGACAATGAAGCGGGCGGCCGGATGCGGTTCGGCATCCCGGACTATGCGCTTCCGGCGGAGGCGATCGATACGGAGGTCGAGTTCCTCTGCAGACAGGGGATCCGGTTCTGCTTCGGACAGGATGTGACGGAAGAAGAACTGCGGAAAAACGGATTTGACGGCGTGTATGTGTCCGGCGGATCCGAAAACGCAGATACGGGCGGCAAGACGGACATGCTAAAAGGCGCGGAATACGCCGGATCGGCTCTGGCGTATCTGAAAGAACTGAACGGAGGCGGATGCCCGAAAACAGAAGAATGCGTGACGGTGATCGGAGACGGGTACGACGCCGCGGACGCAGCGAGAAGCGCGGTCCGGCTCGGCGCGAAAAAGGTCATGCTGCTGCGCCGGATGCCGGGAAAGCTGAGCTATGACAGGGAAGTGCTGGCGCTGGCGAGAGAAGAGGGCGTCGCCGTGCTGGAAGGCGCAGAAGTCCTTGAGATCCTTCCGGGAAAGATACGCCTGGAGCAGGCCGGGATCCTTATGGAACTGTCCTGCGGACAGGTACTGATCGGGACCGGATCGAAAGCCGGCAATATCGCTGCCGCCATTGCCGCGGGAAAGAACGGGGCGGCTGCCATTGACCGCAGGATCATGGGAGAAAACGGAGCCCTGAAACCGGTGGGCGAGGTCCGGACGGTAAGCCTGGAGCTCGTGCGCAAACGCACGGGATATCTGAAACGGGACCCGAACCCGGTCAGGCTGAACCGGCCTGCCGAAGAGAGGATCGCCGGGTTCGAATTCCAGAGCCGGGTGATGACCGAAGAAGAGGCCAGGAAGGAGGCGGCCCGGTGCTTAAACTGCGGCTGCGGCGAAGGCTGCCAGCTCTGCAAAACGATCTGCACCGATTTCGCGCCGGAGATATCCGATACCGATACGATGCATATCCGCAGGGAGGAATGCGTGGCCTGCGGCATGTGCTACAACCGGTGTCCGAACGGCAATATCGAGATGGTTGACCTGGGACAGCAGGTTTAGAGGCATAATAAAACGGGAAAAGGGTTCGGGGCCTGCCGGGAGGACGGCAGTTTCCGGGCTCTTTTCCTGTGCGGAAAAAGTTAATAAAAAGTTCATTACATGTTTGCACAAATTAAAGAAAGATGTGCTACAATACAACCATGATCAAAGCATTTTGCTGAATTTCCAAGGAGGGGATCTGGTATGGATTATGCATTGCTGAAGAAAAACTTTGAAAATCATAGATTTAAGACGGCTTACTTCGCGACGAAAGAGGAAGCCGCCTCCTATCTGGCCGACCGGATACACGGCGAGACCGTCGGGTTCGGCGGAAGCATGACGGCGCAGGAGATGGGGCTCTATGAGCTGCTCGGAAAGGACAATACCGTGATCTGGCATTGGAAGAGCGACGACGCGCAGGCTGCAAGGCTTCAGGCCCGCGACGCCACGGTCTATATCCTGAGCGCGAACGGCGTATCCGCGACCGGCGAGCTCGTCAATGTGGACGGGACCGGGAACCGTCTGGCCGCCAGTCTTTTCGGACCGAAAAAGGTCGTCTATGTAGTCGGAAAAAACAAGATCGAACCGGATCTTCCGTCTGCCATGAAACGGGCGCGCAACGTGGCCGCCACGAAAAACGCCATTCGCTTCAACAAGAAAACGCCCTGTGTGGCGACGGGCGGGGAGCGCTGTTTCGACTGCAACAGCCCGGAACGGATCTGCAACGCGACCGTGATCCTGGAACGCCCGATGAATGGCATGGAAACGGAGATCCTGTTTATCGACGAAGAATTGGGATACTAGGAGATATTTTTAATGAATATATTGTTTTTTCTCACACCGAAACGAGATGTAGTATATGTCTACAACGATGACACCCTGCGGCAGGCGCTTGAGAAAATGGAGAAGCACCGCTATACGACCGTGCCGGTCGTGAGTCGGAGAGGAAAGTACATGGGGACGCTGACCGAAGGGGATCTGCTCTGGTACATAAAGAATCAGCTGGAGCTCGACCTCAGGCAGGCGGAGCACATTTCCCTTTCCGAGGTGCCGAAACACAGATACTATGAACCGGTCAGCGCGAACAGCAGGATGGAAGACCTGATGGAGCGCGCGCTGAATCAGAACTTTGTTCCCGTCCTTGACGACGGCAGGTCGTTTATCGGGATCGTGACAAGAAAGGACATTTTAAAGTATCTGAAAGAAAACAAATAAGAGCGAAACAGGGATCAAAAAGAGGACCGATGGTTCGGACGGTGTGCCGTCTGAACCGTCGGTTTTTCCTGTTTGCTCCGGAATGGCGGAATACGGGCGGCCGCGGGAAATAAAATGATTGCATTTTGGGAAGAAAATAACTATAATAGGGTTTATCTATTTGTCAACGCGGAATTTGTGGAAAGAGGTAGATGACGTGGCGGATTTCATGCGAAAAGATCTCGGGATCGAGCTTGAGACGCCTGCGGACTTTACAAGTCCGGAGGTGCTTTACGGCGAGCTCGTGAAGAGCATCCGGAGGTACCATCCTTCCGGCGATCTCGGAATGATCGAGCGCGCGTATCAGATCGCGCGCGACGCACATAAAGACCAGAAGCGGAAATCGGGGGAACCTTATATTATCCACCCGCTTTGCGTGGCGATCATCCTGGCCGACCTCGAACTGGATAAGGAGACGATCATCGCGGGCATCCTGCATGACGTCGTCGAGGACACGGTCATTACGGAGGAGGAGCTCGCAAAGATATTCGGAAAAGAAGTCGCGCTGCTGGTGGACGGCGTCACCAAGCTGACCCAGCTCTCCTGGTCCGCCGACAAGGTGGAGCTCCAGGCGGAAAACTTAAGGAAGATGCTCCTCGCGATGGCGAAGGACATCCGGGTGATCCTGATCAAGCTGGCGGACCGCCTGCACAACATGCGGACGCTTAAATATATGAAGCCGGAGAAACAGAAGGAAAAGGCACGCGAGACGATCGAGATCTACGCTCCGCTTGCCGACAGGCTCGGTATCTCCCGCATCAAGACCGAGCTCGACGACCTCTCGCTCAAATATCTGGAGCCGGAGATCTATAAGGAGCTCGAGGAGAAGATCGCGCTTACCAAGGAAGCGCGCCAGAACTTTATCAACGAGATCATCGGTGAGATCAAAAACCACATGGAGAACGCCGAGATCAAGTGCGAAGTCGAGGGCCGCGTCAAGCACTTCTTCAGCATCTACAAAAAGATGATGAACCAGAACAAGACGCTGGACCAGATCTACGATATTTTCGCCGTGCGCATCATCGTCGATACGGTCAAGGACTGCTATGCGGCGCTCGGCGTCATCCATGAGATGTATAAACCGATCCCCGGCCGCTTCAAAGACTATATCGCGATGCCGAAACCGAACATGTACCAGTCGCTTCATACGACGCTGATCGGCAACAACGGCCAGCCGTTCGAGATCCAGATCCGTACCTTCGAGATGCACCGCACTGCTGAATACGGTATCGCGGCGCACTGGAAGTACAAGGAGAGCGGCAGCGGCGAGATCGCGGCCGGCGACGAGGAGAAGAAGTTAAGCTGGCTGCGCCAGATCCTCGAGTGGCAGCAGGACATGTCCGACAGTAAGGAATTTCTCGGCATGTTAAAGAGCGATCTCGACATGTTCTCCGACAGCGTGTATTGCTTTACGCCTACCGGAGACGTCAAGGCCCTGCCGCGCGGCTCAACGCCGATCGACTTCGCCTATCTGATCCATACGGCGGTCGGAAACAAGATGGTGGGCGCGCGCGTCAACGGCAAGCTGGTGAACATCGACTATGTGATCCAGAACGGCGACCAGATCGAGATCATGACCTCACAGAACTCGAAGGGGCCGAGCCGCGACTGGCTGTCGCTTGTCAAGAGCAGCCAGGCCAAGAACAAGATCAACGCATGGTTCAAGCAGCAGCGCAAGGGCGACAACATCATCCGCGGCCGCGAGCTGCTCGACCGTTACTGCAAGGCGAAGGGGATCAACTACGCGGAGCTCTCCAAGCCGGAATTTATGGAAAAGGTCATGAAGCGCTATGCGTTTCAGGACTGGGATTCGGTGCTCGCCTCGATCGGCCACGGCGGCCTGAAAGAGGGCCAAGTCATCAACAAGATGCTCGAGGAGCGCGACAAGAAGTTAAAGCGCGAGGTGACCGACGCGACGATCCTCGACATCATCAGCGAGAACGGGAAACCGGCGGCGATCGTGCCGATCCAGACGAAATCGAAGAGCGGGATCGTCGTCAAGGGCATCCATGATCTGGCGGTGCGTTTCTCGAAATGCTGCAATCCGGTCCCCGGAGACGAGATCGTCGGATTCGTGACGCGCGGGCGCGGGATCACGATCCACCGGACCGACTGCGTCAACATCATGAACCTGCCCGAGATCGAGCGCAGCCGTCTGATCGACGCCGAATGGCAGCAGAGCGGGGACTCGAAGGAAGCGGCCACCTACTCCGCGGAGATCTCGATCTTCGCCAACAACCGGATCGGTATGTTTGTCGATATCTCCAAGATCTTTACGGAGCGGGAGATCGACATCAAGTCCTTAAATGTGCGTACCAACAAGCAGGGCAAGGCGACGATCACCATGTCCTTCGACATCCACGGGGTCGACGAGCTGAACAGCGTGATGGCGAAACTCCGCCAGGTCGAAGGCATTCTGGATATCGAGCGGACGACGGGCTGATTTGACGTTTCCGTATGCAAGAACAGGGGGTAACGATGAGCGAGATCTGTGTTAAAAGCATGGTGGTCGGCATGGTGGCGACCAACTGCTATATCGTATACGACGCCGGGACAAAGCGGGCCGTCGTGATCGATCCGGGCGACGATGCCGGCCGGATCGGATCCGAGTGCCGGAAACTGCAGGTCACGCCGGAGGCGATCCTGCTCACGCACGGACATTTCGACCATATCCTGGCGGCGGAAGAACTGCGCTCGGAATGGGAGGCAAAGATCTACGCCTGCGAAAAGGAGGCCCCCATCCTGGCGGACGGGAAGCTGAACCTTGTCTCGGAGTTTTACCGTGGGACATACAGCCTGACGGCGGACGTCCTGGTCTCGGAGGGCGATGAGGTCGAGGCTGCGGGCATGAAATTCAGAGTGCTTGAGACGCCGGGCCATACGGCCGGGTCCTGCTGTTATTATATGGAAGACGAGAAGATCCTCTTTTCCGGCGACACGCTGTTCCACCTTTCCTACGGGAGGATCGATTTCCCGACCGGAAGCGGGCGTGAGATGGCAGCGTCGGTGAAACGGCTTCTTTCGGAGCTGCCGGAGGACGTTAAGGTCTATCCGGGACACGAGTCGGAAACGACGATCGGATTTGAGAAAAAATACAATCCGCTGGCGGGGTACTAGGGATGCTGGGAATATTGCTGAACGACAGCTCCTATGAACAGGATATCCGCGAGCTTTTGATGGCTTTCTACCCGGGCGAGGGCTTTGTGCACGAGCGGTCGGAGGAAGCCGCATTTTACGTCGAGGGGACGTATCTGCCGGAGACGGAGGCGCACTGCGGGTCCACGCGCGGCAGCGCCCCGGAGGAGGTTTGCGGCGAAAAACCGGAGAACGGGGAGGCGACTGAGTTCGCTCGTTTTCGTCTGCGGATCCTCGAAAACGGGGACGCCAAAACCGGTCCGGAAAATGCGGGGCCTGCGGATACGGTGAGCGGCGAGCGCGTTTTTGCGATCGACTACAAAAACCGGCTGGCGGCCAAGACCGCGATCAAACGCGAGCTTTACGGCCTGCTCTCGGAGCGGACGAAAAAAACGCTTCCATGGGGAACGCTGACCGGCATCCGCCCGACCAAGATCACCCTGACTAGGCTGGATGCGGGACAGTCCGAGGATGAGATCCGCGCGTTCATGCGCGGGCAGTATCTGACGAGCCCGCAGAAGATCGATCTGGCGATCGAGATCGCGGAGCGCGAACGGGAGCTTTTAAAAACGCTCGACTATGAAAACGGCTACAGCCTTTACGTTGGGATCCCGTTCTGTCCCACGACCTGCCTGTACTGTTCGTTCACTTCGTTCCCGATCGGGGTCTGGCGCAAACGGATCCCGGAGTATCTGGACGCTCTTTATAGGGAGCTGGCCTATGTGGCGGAGACGATGCGCGGACGGACGCTCGATACCGTCTATTTCGGCGGCGGAACGCCGACCTCGCTTGGGGCGGACGATCTGGATGCGCTCCTTTCCAGGATCGGAGAGCTGTTCGATCTTCCAGCAGCGAAGGAATTTACCGTCGAGGCGGGGCGGCCCGACAGCATCACGGAGGACAAACTGCGTGTGCTGCGAAAGCACGGGATCACCCGCATCTCTATCAATCCGCAGACCATGAAGCAGTCGACGCTCGATCTGATCGGACGCCTGCATACGGTCGAGATGATCAAAGAGAAGTATTATCTGGCGAGGGAGCTCGGTTTTGACAATATCAATATGGACCTGATCATCGGTCTGCCGGAGGAGACGATCGACGACGTGCGGACGACGATGGAGGAGATCCGAAAGCTCGCCCCGGACAGCGTGACCGTCCATTCGCTGGCGATCAAGCGGGCGGCCAGACTCAATATGTTCCGCGAGCGGTACGCGGATCTTAAGATCACGAACACGCAGGAGATGATCGATCTGACCGCAGAGTGCGCGCGCGGCATGGGACTTCTGCCATACTATCTCTACCGCCAGAAGAACATGGCCGGAAATTTCGAGAACGTCGGCTATGCGGCTCCGGGCAAAGCGTGCATCTACAACGTGCTTATTATGGAAGAAAAACAGACGATCGCCGCCTGCGGAGCCGGAACGACCACAAAGGTGGTGTTCCCGGCGGAAAACCGCGTCGAGCGCGCAGAAAACGTCAAGAACGTCGAACAGTATATCGACAGGATCGACGAGATGATTGAGAGGAAAAAGAAATGGCTTTAAAGAAGAAACCGGTCACCGGCATGAAGGACATCCTGCCTGCCGAGATGCAGATCCGGGACTACGTTCTGAATCAGATCAAGGAGACTTACCGCGGGTTCGGATATTCCGCGATCGAGACGCCCTGCGTCGAACACATCGAAAACCTGCTCAGCAAACAGGGCGGCGACAACGAAAAGCTGATCTTCAAGGTATTAAAGCGCGGCGAGAAGCTGGATCTTGAGACGGCGGAGACCGAGAACGACCTGACCGACAGCGGCCTGCGCTACGATCTGACGCTGCCGCTTTCCAGATATTATTCCAACAACGCGGCGTCGCTCCCGTCGCCGTTTAAGGCGCTGCAGGTCGGGAACGTATGGCGCGCGGACCGTCCCCAGAAGGGGCGTTTCCGCCAGTTCATGCAGTGTGATATCGATATTCTGGGCGACGCGACGAACCAAGCGGAGATCGAGCTGATCGTCGCCACCACGACGGCGCTCAAAAAGATCTGCCCGGACAACGGCTTCGAGGTGCGCGTGAACGACCGCAGGCTCCTTAAGGCCATGGCGGTCTGGTCCGGTTTCGCGGAAGATGACATCGATAAAGTCTTTATCACGGTCGATAAGATGGACAAGATCGGACGCGACGGCGTCAAGGCGGAGCTTAAGGAAAACGGTTATCCGGAGGAAGCTGCCGAAAAATATCTCGGGCTGATGGAATCGGCGTCGAACGACGCGGCCGGAGTCCGGAAAATGGGCGCGATCCTCGAGGGCGTCCTGGAGGAAGGCGCGGCTGAAAATCTGGCGCAGATCATGGAATCGGTGGCGGAGATCTCCGGCGGGAGCTTTAAACTGGCCTTCGATCCGACGCTGGTGCGCGGCATGGGCTATTATACCGGCACGATCTTTGAGGTCTCCATGGAGGGACTGGGCGTATCCGTCGCGGGCGGCGGGCGCTACGATAAGATGATCGGGAAGTTTACCGGCATGGACACGCCGGCCTGCGGCTTTTCGATCGGCTTCGAGCGCATCGTGACGATCCTCATGGACGCGGGCTTTACGGTCCCCGGCGGGAGCGAAAAGCAGGCGTGGCTTTTCGAAAAGGGCATGGACGCGGGGCGCATAGCTTCGATCATGAAGGAAGCGATGGCGGAGCGCGCGGCGGGAAAGACCGTTCTGGTCGCGCAGATGAACAAAAACCGTAAATTCCAGAAGGAGCAGCTCGCGAAAGAGGGCTACGGGGAATTTAAGGAGTTTTATAAAGAAGAATTGAAACGCTGAAGGCGACAACATTTGCGGAGGCCGGGGAAAAGGACTGCGTGGCAGCAGGGCTCCGGCGATCCGATCCAGGAGGAGACAGGCATGGCAGAATCAATGGCGGGCCTTAAGAGGTCCTGCCGCTGTACCGAGGTTACAGAGGCGAATATCGGACAGGAGCTGACCCTGATGGGCTGGGTCCAGAAGAGCAGAAACAAGGGCGGGATCATCTTTACGGATCTGCGCGACCGTTCCGGCATCATCCAGATCATCTTCGAGGAGAGCGACTGCGGGACGGAGAGCTTTGAGAAGGCGGAACGGCTGCGGAGCGAATTTGCGGTCGCGGTTACCGGCGTCGTCGAGAAACGTTCCGGCGCGGCCAATCCGAATCTGAAGACGGGAACGATCGAGGTGCGCGCGAAGGCGCTGCGCATCCTCTCGGAGTCCGAGGTGCCGCCGTTCCCAATCGAGGAGAACTCGCGGACGAGAGAGGAACTGCGGTTGAAATACCGCTATCTGGACCTTCGCCGTCCGGATCTGCAGAGAAACATCATGACGAGGAGCCGGGTGGCGACGATGGTACGCCAGTTTCTGGCCGACGAGGGCTTCCTTGAGATCGAGACGCCGACGCTGATCAAGAGCACGCCCGAGGGCGCGCGCGATTATCTGGTGCCGAGCCGTGTGCATCCCGGCAGCTTTTACGCGCTGCCGCAGTCCCCGCAGCTTTTGAAGCAGCTTCTGATGTGCTCCGGTTTTGACCGCTATTTCCAGCTTGCGCGCTGCTACCGCGACGAGGACCTGCGGGCGGACCGCCAGCCGGAATTTACCCAGATCGACATGGAACTTTCGTTTGTCGATGTCGACGACGTTCTGGACGTCAACGAGCGGATGCTTAAGAAGCTGTTTAAGGAGATCTGCGATTTCGACGTGCAGCTGCCGATCCAGCGGATGACCTGGCGCGAGGCCATGGACCGCTTCGGCTCCGACAAGCCGGATATGCGCTTCGGCATGGAGCTTAAGAACGTTTCCGACGTCGTAAAGGACTGCGAGTTCGTTGTGTTTAAGAGCGCGCTGGAGGCGGGCGGCTCCGTCCGCGCGATCAACGCGGAGGGACAGGCCGGTATGCCGAGAAAGAAGATCGACGCGCTGGTCGAGTTCGCGAAGGGCTTCGGCGCGAAGGGACTGGCCTATCTGGCGGTGAACGCCGACGGCACCTACAAATGCTCGTTCGGAAAGTTCATGAAGCCGGAGGAGCTGGACGCGCTTGTCGCGGCGATGGACGCGAAGCCGGGCGATCTGCTGTTCTTTGCGGCGGATAAGGACAAGGTCGTATTCGATGTGCTCGGAAATCTGCGCCTTGAGCTGGCGAGACAGCTTGATTTGTTAAAGAAGGATGACTTTAAGTTCCTCTGGGTGACGGAGTTCCCGCTTTTGGAGTACTCCGAGGAGGAAGGGCGCTATGTCGCCATGCACCATCCGTTCACGATGCCGATGGAGGAGGACCTGCCGCTCATCGATACCGATCCCGGCGCAGTCCGCGCAAAGGCTTACGATATCGTCCTGAACGGGACGGAACTTGGCGGAGGCTCCGTCCGGATCCATCAGGCCGACGTGCAGGAGAAGATGTTCGAGGTTCTCGGCTTTACAAAGGAGCGCGCCGAGGATCAGTTCGGATTCCTGCTTGAGGCGTTCAAGTACGGAGTTCCGCCGCACGCCGGACTGGCGTACGGCCTTGACCGCGTCGTCATGTTGATGGTGGGCGCGGACAGCATCCGCGACGTGATCGCGTTCCCGAAGGTAAAGGACGCCTCCTGTATGCTGATGGAAGCGCCTTCCGAGGTGGACAAAAAGCAGCTCGACGAGCTGGGGATCGCCGTTGTGGCGCAGGATCCTGCGGCGGAGTAACGAAAGATAAGACGGCTTCCGGTGATAAATCGGAGGCCGTTTCTTTCATCCGTATCCGGTTTTCAGAAACCAATATGAGGGAACGACATAATTCGACAAAAATTTTACGAAAATCGTAGACTTTTTACCCGACATCTGGTACGATGAATATGTACTTGCTGTGACGAGATACATAAAGGCGGAATTACTTTTGGCAATGCTTAGTCCGTTATAGACTGGGAACCTCTGATAAGGTAAAGGAAGTTTGGAAAATTATGAAAGTCCACAAAAAGTACGCAGGCTACAGAAGAAAACGCTCTGTCGCCGGACTTAAACCGGCAAAAGAGGCTGTTATGACTTCTTTTACAGGTTCTCTGGATTCTGTAACGATTGCAGATTATATGAAGAAATTTCAATATGATCCAAGTCGAAAAGAGGAGATTATAGCAAAGTATGCCGCACTGGCAGGAGGCTGATAAGAAAGAGGGCATCCATCAAGGTTCAAATGACTTGAGGGATACCCTTTTGACTTATCTGTCAGGATTCTTGAAAGTGTATTTTCCTTTACCGTACCCGCTGACCGCTTCAATCAGCCCTGCTTTTTTCAGCTTGGTAATCATATTTCCGGCAGCAGTTACGGAATCATTTGTAATCGCCGCAATGTCAGAACGACCAAATACTTCGTCGGTTCCCACTTTCGCAAAGACGGCCTTCGCTTTCTGAATTGTGTTTGGACTTGCGGTTAGTTTCCCAATCGCAACATCAATCGCAACTTTAATCGCAACATGGTCGGCCTCAATCGCAACATTTTCAGCCGTGGCCGCTTTTGAGCCTGCTTTTGCCCCATAATTCAGATTATACAATGTGACCTGAAATGAGGTAACGTCCGAATAGAACTTCGGCTCCAACTCCGC
>CANQGL010000003.1 GCA_947623185.1 uncultured Lachnospiraceae bacterium | reverse complement strand
TGACCGCCTCTTCCTCATTATATCCGTAGCAGACCTCCGCAAAGTTCGTCGCGCGCACCTTCGGGTCCTGCTCTCTTACCGGTACTTTTTTCATCATATCGACCGCCATGATCTTACCTCCATTCCTCAGCCGCAGTTTCCGCAGCCGCCGTGATGCGTCGCGCCTTCATGAAGCGCCAGCAGCGCGCGACCCTCCTGGGTCTTATACATCTGCTGCCGTTTCATCGCCTCGTCAAAGTTCACCTTGTGCCCGTCGAATTCCGGTCCGTCCACGCATGCGAACTTCACTTCGCCGCCTACCGTCACACGGCACGCTCCGCACATGCCCGTTCCGTCTACCATGACCGGGTTTAAGCTCACGATCGTCGGGATCCCCAGTTCCTTCGTCAGCAGGCACACGAACTTCATCATGATCATCGGTCCGATCGCCACACAGACGTCGTATTTCTTTCCCAGCTCGTTCACCAGGTATTTGACCGTCTCCGTGACCATCCCGCTCCTGCCGTAGGAGCCGTCGTCCGTCGTCACATAGAGGTTCCCGGCTACCGCCTCCATCTCCTTCTCCAGGATCAGGAGGTCTTTCGTCTTGGAGCCCATGACCACATCGGCCTCGATCCCGTGCTCTTTCATCCACTTGACCTGCGGATAGACCGGGGCAGTTCCGACGCCGCCCGCGACGAACAGGTATTTTTTCTTCTTCAATACCTCAATGTCTTCCTTTACGAAATCCGACGGATTCCCCAAAGGCCCGACCACGTCGCGGAACGAATCTCCCGTCTTCAGTCCCGCCATACGTTCGGTGGACGCGCCCACGGTCTGGAACACGATGGTGATCGTCCCCGCCGCGCGGTCATAATCGCAGATCGTAAGCGGGATCCGCTCCCCGGCCTCGTCGATCTTTACGATCACGAACTCGCCGGGCTGGCAGTTCTTCGCAACGCGCGGCGCTTCCACCACCATCAGATAAATCTTTTCGGCAAGCAGTCTTGCCTCTTTGATTGCATACATTTGGCTCTGCCCCCTTCTCATGTATTTTTATAAATTTTATCACTGTAAGACTGAATTAACAACCGGTCTCGGTTAAAATTCACAGATTTTTTAGTTTTTTGGAAATTTTTCTCTCATATCGGCGGAATGTATAGCAAAGACTGAAATATGTCTGCTCCTCGCTCTCCGCCGTGACCTGCCAGTCCCCGTCGCGGTCCAGGTTCGGGAAATAGGTGTCCGCCTCATACGCGTAATCGATGCAGGTGACGTCGGCCAGATCGCAGTACGGCAGGAACTGCCCGTAGACCGACGCGCCGCCGATGATATAGACGTCCCCGTCGGAAAACCGCTCCAGATAGCGGAGCGTTTCGTCAAGCGAATGCATGACCGTAACGCCCTTTGCCGCAAAGTCCCTGTTCCGCGTCAGGACCACGTTGGTCCGCCCGTAGAGAGGCTGTCCGCCCGGAAGGCTCTCGAAGGTCTTCCTTCCCATGACGATGACCTTCCCGAGAGTCTCCTGTCTGAAGAGCTGCCTGTCCCCCGGGATGTTCACCAGGAGCTTTCCCCGGTTCCCGATCGCCCAGTTTTTGTCCACCGCCGCAATCAGATTCATTCTGTTCCTCCTTCTGTCCGGCATGTCCGGCTTCCGGCGCATCCCCGGACGCGTTTCAGACCGTATCCCCCATACACTCGCGCCGCACCAGTTTCAGCGTGGCCGCCGCGTTCAGGCTGAACGCCATCGTCGGCTGGCTCTTCTCCGGCACCACGCCGTCGTGGTATTTCCGCAGCATTTCCTTCAGCTGTCTTTCCTCGTCGTCCGGCCAGGTGCGGATGATCTCCTCGATCTCATCCCTTGTCTGTTCCATCCTGCCCCGTATCCATGCAAACAGCCTCGGCAGGTCGGTATCGCGGCAGATGCCCTCGTGTGTGATAAACAGGCGCTTCGCGGGAACACGGCTCAGCTTTTCCAGCGAATCGAGGGCCATCCGGTATCCGACCAGGTAGCAGGGCATGTACCAGTTCCCCGCGAAAACGCCGATCGTCTCGCTGGCGAACAGCACGTCGTCGTCCACAAGGTACGAGAGCGAGCACCTGGTATGGCCCGGCGTCTCGTAGACCCTTACGGTATGGTCTCCGATCGTCAGCACGTCTCCCTCCGCGACCACCGAATCGACCGCAAGTTCCTCGTCGCGGTACGCGGGAGCGCAGGGAAGCCCCGCCTCCGCCGCCGCATTGTCGCTTAAGCCGCGGATCGTCTCCTGCGCCGAGCTCTTCTCAAAAACGTGTTTCGCGTACGCGCTCCCGTAGACCGTAAGATCCGGCCATTCGCGCTTGATGAAAGGGATCCCGGCCGCGTGATCGTAGTGGGAATGGGAAAGGATGAGCGCGTCGACCGGCTTCCCGCCCAGCTCCTTTTTGATGTTTTCGATCGTCTCTTTGGCGCTGTACGCCATGCCCGCGTCAAACAGGATATTCTTTTCGCCCTTGATCAGAAATACCGCGCGGCTCACGTCGCCGCATACGTTTACAATATAATCCGACACTGTATTTTACCTCCGCCCCTCATGCCGCGATCAGAAGCTCGACCGCCAGCCTGTCGTCAAGTTTGCCTGTCTTTACGTCCTCCTCGAGCTGCACGCAGCGGCTCACGCAGGAAAGGATCTGCTCGCGTGTGAACGACCGCGCCTGCGCGATCAGGCGGCCCGCCGCAAACGGCGGTATCTTCACCTTCGCCGCGATGCTCCCCCTGTCGTTCCCGGCCTCCGCCAGTTCCTTGACCTGGAGCAGCTGGTTGAACTGCCTCGCGATCAGGAAAAGGATCCGCATCGGCGGTTCCCGGAGCGTGAGAAGATCCTCGTAGAGATCCATCGCCTTTCTTTTGTTTCCGGCCGTGATCGCCGATACCATCTCAAAGATCCGGTTTTCGACGTGGACCGTCCCGACGGCGTCCACATCCTCCTTCGTCACCACGCTGCGCCCCATCGTATAGCAAACCAGCTTTTCAAGCTCCGACCGGATGCTCTCCATGTCGTCCCCGGTCCGCTCGAGGAAGTAGTCCATCACGGAGCGCGTGATCCGTTTGCCGTCCTGCGCGAGGATCCCCGCCGCCCAGCGGGAAAGCTGCGCCGCGTCCTGGCGGCCGAGCTCCACGGCCCGCCCCAGCTCCTTCACCTTCTTATAGAGGCGGTTCCTCTTGTCGACCTCGCTCTCGCAGAAAACAAGGCAGGTCGTCTCGGGGACCGCGCCCATGTAATCGACCAGCTCGTCCGGCGCTGCCGCCTTGAAAAAGCCGCTCCCGTCGATCATGATCAGCCGGCGCGCGGCAAAAAAGGGCATGGTGTCCGCCAGGCTTATGATCTCCTTTACGTCCGGCCCCTTTCCCTCGAAATAATTGTAGTTCATCGTATCGCCGCCCGTGAGCGCTTCCCGCATCCGTTTCTTGTAGCTCGCGATCAGAAACGGCTCGTCGCCGAACAGCAGGTAGACCGGTTTGAACGTCCCGTCCTTTAAGTCCTGATTCAGGTTCTTCATTCGCGTTCCTCCTGCTCCCATTATATATCGCGGCCGTCCGGTTGTCACCAAATATTTTGCCGCGTTTCCTTCACGAATATCCGGATCCGCATCTTTTTTCCGTCGGTTTGGATCCGGATGGCGCCGGATCCTGCGGTCTCCCAGATCCGCACGCCAAAGACCTCCAGCCGGTCAAGGACTTCGGGCGAGGGATGTCCGTAGCGGTTCCTTCGGCCGTAGGAAAGGACCGCGTGGAGGGGCCTTATCTCCCGGAGAAATTCCTCCGTCGTGGAGGTGGCGGAGCCGTGATGAGCCGCCTTCAGAACGGTGTACGGAGCTCCCTCCGCCAGGAGACCGTCCGCGATCATTTTCCTCTCCCCTTCCGCCTCCGTATCGCCGGTCAGGAGCATGGTGAAATCCCCGTACCGGACCGAAAGGACCAGCGACTCCGCGTTCCGGTCCTTTGCGGCGGGCGTCTTATCCGGGCCGAGACAGACGATCCTGACATTCTTCCCTAGCGCGTTTTCGAGCCGCTCCCCCGTCGCGAGCCTTTCGACCGGGATCCCGCGGGCGGCCGCCAGCCTCTCAAGTTCTTCATAAACTTCTCCTCTCCCGGCCCGCGGAAGGACCAGGCGGCCGATCCGGATATCCGCGGTCTCCGAAAGCAGATAACGGATCCCATCCGTGTGGTCCGAATCCCCGTGCGTCGCGACGACGGCATCCAGACGGGAGATCGCGCCGCTCTTTAAAAACGGGACAAGGCAGTCCGCCCCGATCGCCCTTCCTTTGCTTCCTCCGCAGTCGATGAGCACGGTGCGTCCCGCCGCTTCCAGGACGATTCCGTCGCCCTGTCCCACGTCGAGGAACGTGACGGAAAGTCCCCGGCGGGGAAGCGGAAACAGGACCAGGAACGCGCAGAGCCAGAGGGCCGCACAGGATGTGCGGGACCGCCGCGTCTGCCGCCTGAAAGCCATAAGTCCCGCGGCCAGAAGCAGGTAGGAACCGATGACCTGCCAGAACTTCGGCCTTCCGAGGACGAGCGCGGACCAGGGCAATCGTTCCGCCATGCGGCACAGCAGGCGGTAAAAAGCCAGGATATAATGCGCCCCGCCGATCGCGGCCGTTCCCGCGGGCATCCGCACGAAGGAGAGCGCCAGCCCCAGTCCGCCGGATACGACGGCGTATCCCATGAGCGGGACGGCGATCAGGTTCAGAAACATCGCATAGAGCGGGATCTCAAACATATGCCAGAGGACCGCCGGAGCCGTCATGAGCTGAAGAAACAGTCCGCGGACAAAAAGCAACGCGGGACGGCCAGACGCCGCGCCGTCCGTCTCTTCCGCACCGTTCTCCGCCGTCGCCGCGATCGCACCCGCCGCCAGAAACGAGAGCTGAAAGCCCGCCTGCGTGATAAGATAGGGAAAGCGCCACAGCAGATACAGCGCCGGGACGCACAAAGCCGACGGCATGTCATAGGTGCGCCCCAAAAACGCCGCCGCAAAGGACAGGGCCGCCATCGCGACCGCACGCACGGCGGACGGGGCGAAGCCCGTGAGTCCCCCGTATGCGAGCAGAAAGACGAAAGCGGCGAAACCGGCCGCGCCGTATCCGGCCCCGCACTTTCTCAGCGCCTTCCAGAGTCCCAGCCCGAGGATCGAGATGTGAAGTCCGCTGATCGCAAGCAGATGCGCGATCCCGTTTCGGCGGAAAAGCTCATGATCCGGGGTCCCGGTGCCCTCCCGGTCCCCGAGCAGCATCGCCTTAAGAAGCGCGGCGTCCTCCCCGGCGACGCTCTCCAGCCTGCGGGCCAGAAGGCCGCGCAGGACACGCAGGTCCTCCGCCGGACGGTCCGTCCGTTTATCAAGGATCTTTGCGCGTCCGCCGTAGAGAACGCCTCCGATCCCGGCCGACCGGCAGTAAAGTTTAAAGTCAAAGCCTCCGGGGTTCCTTGCCGGTTCCGCGGCCGCCGCCTTTCCCGTCACGCGCACGCTCCGGCCGACTGCGATGTCGCAGGAACTTTCCAGATAGCAGAGGACCCGCCGCACCGGGCGGTCCGTCCGCACCGTGATCCGGCAGCCGTCCGCACTCTCCGCGATCTTTAAGATCCGGCCCTCGATCACGGCCGGAACGCCCGTCTTTCGCTTTTCCTCAAAGATCCGTTCCTCGCGCGCAAGCGTCCGCGTCTCGGTCTCCATGCGGACGGCCCCGGCGCTCCAGCCGAGCGTTGCCAAGAGACATGCCAAAAGGACCGGCTCCGGGATCCGCTTCCCTGCGCCCGCACGCATGCGCGCGAAAAGAAACAGTCCGGCTGCCGGCCCTGTCATGGCGCAGGCGGCAACCAGCCACAGGGCCGCTCCCGCCGCGCCGTTTCCGTTTATTCCGAACTCTGCCGTGATCCAAAGGGCCGTCCACTCTCCAAGTACCAGTCCCCCTGTCAGATACAGCAAAGGTCTGTTAATCCGTATTTCCTCCTTCTTCTTCGCCGTAGTTCCGCTCGAACACCCCGGTAAGCGGGATGCGGTCGCGGAACAGCGCGTCCTGCGAACCGTTTATGCGGATCTGGACCCGGTTCACCGTGTTGAGCTCGGTGAGCGAGTTCACGATCGATTCGATCGGGATCGTATCCGCCACCTCGAGCGTATTGTTGAGGAACGCCGCGTCAAAATTGATCGAACACACGGTGTCGGTGACCGAAATGTTCAAAAGCTTCACGTCGTTTGGCAGCGTCGGATACGCTCTCTGCGCCTTCGGTCCCACGATGAGCTGCTCGACGATCAGGCGCTCCAAGGATGTGTTCGTGTCGCGCATGACCTCGCGGTTCTCGGCGACCAGCTTTTCACCGCTCTCGTCCGTAAAATACAGGATCATCTCGGTCCGCTCGAACGAGTTGACGTCGCGGATGCTGTCCACGAAATCGGAAGCCGCCAGGATCCCGACCGGGTTCCCGGCCGCATCCGTGATGGGCTGTTCGGCGCAGTAAATGCTCAGATAGTCGATGCCGGGCACCTGCGTCAGCGTCTTGGTGAGGGCCGCGCGGCACAGGATCTCGCGCACGGCGTCCATCATCGCGTAGTTGTCGTCCATGTAAAGATACAGCACGTTCGACTCGATCCGGTAACGGATCTTTTCGATCCGCGCCGGGATCACGCTCTGGCAGTCAAGATCGGCGGGCACGTTCACCATCCGTTCCAGGAGCTCCTGGACCAGCGCTTCCGCATCCTCCGTCTCCGTTTCGTACGGGTTCCCTGTCAGCTGATTCCCGGCCGAATTCAGATAGTAGACCGTGTAGCCGTCCCCGGATCCGGCGCTCTCCTGCCTCCCGGAGCATCCCGAAAGGAGCGCGAGGATCCCCGCCGCCAGAAGGGCGGTCACGGCATACAGCCGCCTGTTCATGTTCATATCGCTCCTCCTTTACGAGATATGGTTGAGCGGGATCACGACCGTAAACGTCGTTCCCTCGCCCTCCGTGCTGTCCACGGTGACGGTCCCCCGGTGCATGAGGATCACCTGCCTCGTGATCGAAAGCCCCAGGCCGCTTCCGCCCGTCTCGCGCGACCGGGCCTTGTCCACGCGGTAAAAGCGCTCGAATACGCGGTCCTGCAGTTCCTCCGGGATCCCGATGCCGGAATCCGCCACTTTGAGCGTAAACTCCTTGTGGTCCGCGTCGAGCGACACGCGCACCCAGCCGTCCTCCCGGTTGTATTTGACGGCGTTCTCGACAAGATTGTTGACGGCGAGCGAAAACTTGACCTCGTCGATGTCCGCCGTGACGTCGCGCATGCTCTCAAAAATCAGTTCGATGTTGCGAAGCCTCGCGATCGGGCGCAGCCGTTTCAGCACGCTCTCCACCAGATCGTTGATGTTCTGCGGCGCGAAGCTGATCTCCTGAGAGGACTTGTCCATCCGCACCATCGTCAGCAGATCGTCGATGATCTGGTTCTCTCGGTCGATCTCGTCGGAGATGTCGTGCATAAACTCTTCGTAAAGCTCTTTCGGCGCGTCCTCCATCCCCATCAGGGAGTCCGCCAGAACGCGGATCGAGGTGATCGGCGTCTTTAACTCATGCGAGACGTTGGAGACGAACTCCTGGCGCGATTCGTCGACCGCGCGCAGGCGCGTGAGCGTCCGGTTCAGCGCGCGGGAGATCCCCTTCGTCTCACGGTATGTTTCCTCGTTTATGTCGGCGGCCATGTTTCCGGCGGCCACCTGGTCGATCGAAGACACGATCGTCCCGAACGGACGGAGCAGGATGTTCACGACCACCAGGACCAAAATCAGAAGGACCGCAAAGCTTAAGAGCAGGTAAAGGGACGTCCGGTCGATCAGGGTCTCCTCGATCGCCAGGATGCTCTCGGTCGAGGCAGTCACCACCATGACCCCGGCCGGACGGCCGCTCTCCTCCCCGGTCTGGCTCACGTTTTCCGGGATCGGGATCGCCAGAAGGAAATACTGTTTTTCCGTATTGTAGGTGCTGGTGCTCTCGCCCTGGAAACAGCGGATGATCTCTTCCGAGATGCAGATCTTGCCCTCGGACAGTGAAAACGTGTCTTTCAGAATTTTAAAACCGGGGTTTACGATCAGGATGCGCCCGTAGTAAATGTCGGCCAGAGCCGAGAGCTCCATGTCGGTCGAGGCGTTGTCCACCCGGGAATTCGTCATGTAGCCGGAGCGCGACATGCGGTCGCTCAGGATCTGGCACTGGTTCTGGACGTCGATGATGCGGCGCTCGATCTGCGCCTGTCTGGAAGAGCGCGCCAGAATACGCCCCTGAAAAATCAGCGGGACCATGCAGAACAGCAGGATCACGACGATCAGGGGCAGTTTGACGCTGGGCGTGTGTTCTTTATAGAATTCAATCAGCTTTTGCCGGATCCGTTTCATCTTCCTCAACTATCTTTCTTGTTGCGGTCAGGGCGAGGCTGCCCGGTCCGATATGGCAGGAAACGCTTAAGGAAAGCGGCGCGATGTGGCAGTCCGCGTGCGGCCAGCGCTCAAGGACCTCTTTCTGGAATTCCTCCGCCATCTCCTGATTCTGCGTATGGGCGATCGCAAGATGCGTGTGCAGGCACTCGCTGTCCCCGAGCCTGTTATCCAGCTCCTTTTGGATAGCGGCTGTCATCATCGCCTTCGCCTGCTTCATCGTCCGCGCCTTCGCGAACGCGTCCAGGCGCTCGCCGAGGATGATCAGCACCGGTTTGATCTTAAGAAGCGTGCCGAGGGCCGCGGCCGCCGGGGTGATGCGCCCGCCTTTCTTCAGATATTTTAACGTGTCGACCGTGATAAAGATGACCGAGTCGAACTTTGTCTCTTCGAGCCGTTTCCGGATGTGCTCCGCATCCGCGCCCCGGCGGGCCAGAAGCAGCGCGTCGTAGACGGACTGTTCCTGGGTGACGGAGATCCGCTGATTGTCGACGACGAAGACCTTTCCCGCGTATTCCTCCTCCGCCAGCGCGGCCGCGGCCGCACAGGAGCTTGAAAGCCCGCTCGACATCGGGATGTGGACGATCTGGTCGTGATCTTTCAAAAGGCCGTCCCAGACGCTCGCCAGCGTCTCCGGGGAAGGCTGCGAGGTCGAAATATCGTGGTCTTCCGCCTGTATCCTGAAAAAGTCCTCCGCGGACAGCGTGATATCCTCATAGTATGTCTCGCCGTCGATCATAAACGGCATCGGGATGACCGTAACGCCGAGCTTTTCGGCCTGCGCCTGGGTGATACCGCTGTTGCTGTCCGTAACGACCGCTATCTTCATAGATTTCCGAACTCCCTTCACATTCATTAAAATCAGTACTTCACTATCATAACCGATTTTTTCCGGAAATGGAAGTGGAAACCGGATGAAACTATAGACGAATTTTGTAAAGTGGGATATAATGTGAAAATATGGGGCGAGGCGCGGGATCAAAAAAAGCGCCTTCCGGTCCCGGCATTTTATAAAGAAAGGAATCTCACAGTTATGCCGTACTGTCCGAAATGCGATATGGAATTTGTTGAGGGCGTGACCGTCTGCACCGACTGCGGCGGCCCGCTCGTCGAATCGAAGGAGGCCGCTCTCGCCATGAAGCGCGAGGCCGAAGAGCGGGAAAGGGAAATGCTCATCCGCGGGTATGAAGACCTCATGGCTCCCGGGGAGGGACCCGGTGAAGAGGAATCCGAAGAAACGGAGGGCGATGCGGAAGGAGGAGCAAGAGCCGCCGCTCCCTCCTTATCCCACGCCTATATCGATAAGGGCCAGCGCTACGAGGATATGCGTTCCTCCGCCTCCGCGTTCTTCATCGTCGGCGGTCTGCTGGCCGCGGCAGCCATCCTCTGCCTTGCCGGCGTGATCCCGCTCCCCATGAGGGGCCTGTCCCGTTACCTTTTCGAGGGGATGCTGGCCGTGATGGCCGCAGGTTCCCTGATCGTCGCGGTCTCCTCCCGCAAGAGGGCCGGAACGCTCAAAAGCGAGGCCGCGGAGGAAAAAGCGGAGACCGGCGACATCATCAGCTGGTTCGTCCAGAGCTATTCCGGCGACGATCTCGATACGAGGCTGCTCGCGGAAGATCCCTCCCTCTCCGGCGAGGAACTCGCCTTAAAGCGCTTCGAGCTGATCCAGGATCTTCTGATCACCGGACGCGACCTGCCGGACCAGTCCTATGTGGACGCTCTCTGCGACATGATCTATTCAAAACTCTACGAAAACTGACGCCCGTCGTGCGGTTCATTCGAACCGCACGATCTCTTTTTTCAGTCTTTTCATGATCTTCTTTTCCAGTCTTGAGATGTAGGACTGCGAGATGCCCATGAGGTCCGCGACCTCCTTCTGCGTCATCTCCATCCCGCCCGATCCGTTCAGCCCGAAGCGCAGCTCCACGATCCGCTTCTCCCGCGGGTTTAAGCTGTCGATCGCGTTCCTCAAAAGATCGCGCTCGGTCTCCTCCTCGATCCCCCGGTAGATCACGTCCTCATCCGTCCCCAGGATGTCCGAGAGCAGAAGCTCGTTCCCGTCCCAGTCCACGTTGAGCGGCTCGTCGATCGAGACCTCCAGTTTTGTCTTGCTGGTCCGCCGCAGATACATCAGGATCTCGTTCTCGATGCAGCGCGAGGCGTAGGTCGCCAGCTTGATATTTTTTGTCGGATTGAAGGTATTGATGGCCTTGATCAGTCCGATGGTGCCGATCGAGATCAGATCTTCGACGCCGACGCTCGTATTGTCGAATTTCTTGGCTATGTATACGACCAGGCGCAGATTGTGCTCGATCAGGCGCGATTTTGCCTCCTTCTCGCCTTCCGTCCCGAAGCGCGCCAGCGTGACGCCCTCCTCCTCGGCCGTGAGCGGCGCGGGCAGCACGTCGGCTCCGCCGATATAGTGGATCTCCCCCTGGTCCTTCAGAAGCAGCGTCCGGATCGTGGCCGCTTTTTTCAGCCTGAACCGTCCGGGTACCGATATTTTTATAACCATAAGCTCCTCCTTTTTCAAAAAAGCAGTTCTTCCGGCAAAAGCATCGTAAAATCCCCGTCTTTCGAGAGCGGCTCCTTCGCGGCGGCGACGATCGGGCGCTCCACCGTCCGCACGCCCGTCTCCGTCTCGATCTCCATCCGGTCCGCGACAAACGCCGCGAGCATGCCACTCTCCGTTCCCACCGACCGGTACGGGATCAGAAGCAGGCCCGGCGACGCTCCGGCAAGTCCCTTAAGGTCCTCCGAAAAGACGACGCTGACCGGTTTCCCCGATCCCGGCTCGCGCAGGCGGTTCCCGGAATCCGCGAGCGCGGAAAACCGCCTGCACCCGCCCCGGCCATAGAGCCGCACCGGATAGCGTTTCCCACCGTGCGCGTGTTCCCGCCCCGCTTCGCGGAAAAACGCGCCGCAGACCGCGGCGAACGCCGTCAGAAGCAGCAGGCTTTCCCCGTCGGTAAGGCGCAGGGACCGTTTAAAGAGCAGGAACCCGCCGCCTAAGACCGAGGACGCCAGAAACAATAACCCGCCGCCGCGCGCCAGACCGCACAGATCCTTAAGGGAAAAGGCGGCCGCGGACATCGCCCCTCCCACAAAGATCACAGTCACGGCAAACTCCCCCGCCCGGGGCAGCACGGGAAATACGGCAAAGGCGCAGCTGCAGGCGCTTCCTGCGGCGGCCGCAGCGACAAGGCGCGGGATCCGGAGCGGATATTTTCCGAGAACGGCCGCCAGTCCCAGCGCCAGGAAGTTAAAGCAGAGACCGGTCAGAAAAAACAGATCCGGATAAAACACATACGTTTCCGCTCGCGCCACCCTCTTTTCCTGTCCTTCGTAACAGTTCTGATTATAGTCGCCGGCCGTTACGGATTTTGTCAAACGGAGTGCGCGATTCCTGTTTTTTCATCGTCATATTCTGATCTTTTTTTATTAATTTTTCGGGGAATATACAGAACGAAAAAAGGACGCCGCAGCGACTGCGACGTCCTGAAAATACTGTGATATGATCACCGCGTTATCTGCGGTTCTTTAAGAAATCGGGGATGTTGATCTGGGCCTCCCGCTGGGCCGGACGGTATACCGGGCTTGTCTGCTGGGTACGGGGAGCGGTCGCCGCCGCTTCGCCGGAAGCGCTGAGCGGTCTCTGCTGGGGAACTGTCGGACGCGCCGTCTGCGACGGGACCTTCGGACGGTAGTTCGTGAAGTCCTTCATCGCGTTCTGGACCGGCGTGTTCGCTCCACGAGCGTCAAGGCCGGTCGCGATGACCGTGATCGTGGCCTCGTCCTCGGCGTTCTCGTCGTACATCGCACCGAATATGATATTGGCGTCGTCGCCCGCGAGATCCTGTACGAAGCTTGCGGCTTCGTTCGCCTCGATCAGGCTGATGTCGCCGGAGATATTGATGATAACATGCGTAGCGCCCTCGATCGTTGTCTCAAGGAGCGGGCTGGAAACCGCCTGCTTGACGGCCTCGAGAGCCTTCTCGTCGCCCTTCGCCTTGCCGATGCCGATATGGGCGATGCCCTTGTCCGTCATGACGGTCTGCACATCCGCAAAGTCAAGGTTGATCAGTCCGGGCACGTTGATCAGATCGGTGATGCCCTGTACGGCCTGCTGAAGGACCTCGTCCGCTTTCTTGAGAGCGTCCGGCATGGTCGTCCGCCGGTCTACGATCTCCAAAAGACGGTCGTTCGGGATCACGATCAGGGTGTCGACCGCGTTCTTTAAATTCTCGATCCCGGCAAGCGCGTTGTTCATGCGCTGCTTGGCCTCAAAACGGAAGGGCTTGGTCACAACGCCCACCGTAAGGATCCCCATGTCCTTCGCGATCCGCGCGATCACGGGAGCGGCTCCCGTTCCGGTCCCGCCGCCCATACCGCAGGTGACGAATACCATGTCCGCGCCTTTCATTGCCTGAGCCAGCTCTTCCTGGCTCTCCTCGGCAGCCTTCTCGCCGATCTCGGGTTTTGCTCCCGCGCCGAGTCCCTTTGTCAGCTTTTCGCCGATCTGCATTGCATTCGGAGCTTTACAGAACTGGAGCGCCTGTTTATCGGTGTTGATGCCAATAAACTCAACCCCCATAATGTTTTCTTCAACCATGCGGTTTACCGCGTTGTTACCGGCGCCGCCGACACCGATCACGAGAATTCTTGCCGCATTTTCCGTCTCATTTATCTTAATCTCTAACAAGAACGTCTCCTCCTTTTACTCCCTTTCTGAATTTCTCCTGCCGTTATGCAAAACAAACTAGTCCAAATTTCACCCTTACCATATATAATATTTGATTTTATGAAAAATATCAACTACTAATTTCATAAATTTCACTGAAATTCTGTAGTATTATTTTTTGACGAACCGATATGTCGGACTGCTGTTCGATTCGTCATAAGTATCCAGATACAGCGTGCCCGAAAGCCCGTCCAGATGCGGAAGGATATCCTTGAGCTCCGTGATTTTTCCGTTCAGGTTTTCGTCGCCGCCCAGCTCGACCATCACATCGCCGATAAACAGCTGTGCTTCGCCGAAACTGTTGTAGTTGATCTTGTCCACCTGAACGCCGTTCACCGAGAGCACCTGCGCCAGGTTCAGGATGTCCTCGAAGATGTCCTGATCCCCGACCGGGAGCGGCTGATGGAGCACGATATGCCCGAACTCGAGCCCGGTGATCCACGGAACGCCCGGAAGCTGTTCGCCGGAGCTCTCGACAATGATGCCGTCCTTGTCAAAGTACATGTAGCTGCTCATGTACGACACATAGCCGACGACGCTCTTTTCAAACACCACGATCTCGACGTGCGTGGGGCTCTTGAACTCGACGCGGTATTCCTCGATAAAGGGAATCGATTTGTGCTCGCGGAACTTGCTCTCGTAATAACAGTAGGCCGAGTTCCGCGACCATCGCCCGTCAAAGATCAGGTCGATGATCTGTTCTTTCGTATACTGACGGTTGCCGCTCACCTCTATGTTCGTGATACGGACCGCCAGGAGCAGTATCGCGGCGAGCAAAAGGACTGCCGCCAGAATACCCAGCACGATCCCTGCCGCCCTTCCTCTCCTTCTTCTCCTGTAGCTGCCGCGTCTTCTTCTCATTGCATTTCACCCGAATTTCTGCTTTATCGTCCAGACCTCCGCCCCGAGCTCCCCAAGATCTCGGCAGATGTCTTCATATCCCCGTTCAATGTGTTCGCAGCCCTCGATCAGGCTGATCCCGTCCGCCGCCAGCGCCGCAACGGCCAGCGCCGCGCCGCCGCGAAGATCGGGCGCGCATACGATAGCCGGCGTTAAGGGGGAACGCCCCGTCACGGCCGCCGTTCTGTCATCCAACCGTATCTGCGCTCCGAACCTGCGCAGCATACGGGCAGCTGCAAATCTCGCCTCAAAGATCTCTTCCGTCAGACGGCTCTCCCCGTCCGCCGTACAGGCGACGGCAAGAAACACGGACTGAAGATCGGTCGGGAAAGCGGGATAAGGTCCCGTTTTCAGCACGATCCCCCGCGGCCGTTTCCGCATCCTGAGGCGAATCCCGGATGCCTTCCCGTCCGTTTCGATCTCCGCTCCCATCCGCCGCATGACGTTTAACGGTTCCGCAAGCTGCCCCGGTTCCACGCCCTTTACGGCGATCTCGCCCGTGGCCGCCATCGCGGCCGCCAGATAGGTCCCCGCGCAGATGCGGTCCGCGCCCGGCGTGTACCTGCAGGGCTTAAGCTCCGAAGCGCCCTCCACGGTGAGCGTATTACTCCCCGCGCCCGAGATCCTCGCTCCCATCGCGTTCAGAAAGCCGCAGAGATCCGTGATCTCCGGTTCCCGCGCACAGTTTTCGAGCACCGTCGTTCCCTGCGCCAGGACCGCCGCCATAACGGCGTTCTCAGTGGCCCCCACGCTCGGAAATCCGAACCGGATCCGCGTGCCGCGAAGCCGTCCCGCCGAGGCGACGATCATACCGCCCGCTTCCCGGATCTCCGCGCCCAGGCTCCGGAGCGCGGACAGATGCAGGTCGATCGGACGTTTGCCGAGCACGCATCCGCCCGGATAATACGTCACGGCCTCGCCTGTCCTCGCGATAAGCGGCCCGAGCACCATCACGGATGAGCGCATCGCTTTCACGAACTTTTCCGGTATCTGCACTTCCTCCACCCGGGAGGCGTCGATCACGGCCGTTCCGTCCGAAAGGCTGCAGCGGCATCCGAGGCTCTCAAGGATCCCGAACATCGCGTAGACGTCGGCGATCGCCGGAACGCGGCAGAGGACCGTCGTCCCCTTTGCGAGCAGCGAGGCCGCCATCATCGGAAGCACGGCGTTTTTCGAGCCCTGGACCGTCACCGATCCGCAGAGCGGACGGAGTCCCTGGATCTGTATGGCTGACAAGAGGATCCCTCCTGAAAAAGGCTATACAGCATCCTATGCGGCGGGGCGCCGGCCGGTTCCTACTTCTCCAGCCGGATCTGGTGCGAGACGCTCAGGGCCATTCCCATCTCGATCATCAAAAACAGGACCGAAGTCCCTCCGTAACTGATGAACGGGAGCGTGATCCCGGTATTGGGTATCACGTTCGTCACGACGGCGATATTTAATATCACCTGGATCGCGATGTGCGCCAGGACACCGACCACGATCAGCGCGCCGAACAGATCGGGCGCATTGCTCGCTATGAGCACAAACCGGTAGATCATGAACAAAAATAGGAAAATGACAAAGAGCGCGCCAAAGAGGCCGAGCTCCTCGCATATAACTGCAAAAATCATATCGTTCTGCGGCTCGGGCAGGAAAGAAAGCTTCTGGATGCTCTGTCCGAGGCCCTTTCCGAGCATTCCGCCGGAACCGATCGCGTAAAGTCCCTGGAGGACCTGATAACCGCCGTTTAGCGGGTACGCCTCCGGGTCCTTCCAGACCAGGATGCGGTTCAGCTGATACGGCTGAAGGATGCCGGCGTTTAGGAGCGCCGTAGCCACGGGGGCGGCAAACGCGAATGCGGCTGCGCCCGCCACTGCGGCCGCTATGAACGGCCATTTCTTTTTACAGGCGATAAACATCATCACAAAGCCGATGCCGCAGATGATGATCCCCGCGCTCAGGTTGTTGGCCGCGACCAGAACGGCCAGGGGCCCCACCAGCACCGCCACCATGAACCATGAGGACCACTCGTTGATCTCCTTGCCCAGCTTGGAGATCACGACGGCCAGCACAAGGATGACCGTGATCTTGACCATCTCGGACGGCTGGAAGATTGCGGGCCCTACCCCGAGCCAGCGCTTCTTTCCGTTTCGCACGACCCCGAGCGGCGTGAAGCTGACGAGGATCATACAGACGTAGGATACGACCAGCGTCAGGATGGTAAAGCGGGCGAAAAAATGATAGTCCATGCGCGAGATCACCAGCATGATAAAAAAACCTGCCAGCGCGATCACGCCCTGTCTCAGCATATAGTAATAGGAAGGCTGATCGTTGATCTGCGCGTTGTAGGAGCTGGAGCTGTAGATCATGATGAGGCCGAATACCGACAGGCAGATGATCGTCACCAGCAGACTGTAGTCGTAGAATCTGCGGGCTTTTTTCTTCTTTCTGCGAACGGCTTCTTCCGCCATGTCTCCTGCCTCCCTTCCGCTCCGGCCGTATAGTCTACCGCGTTACAGCTTCATGACGCACTCTTTAAAGATGCGTCCTCGCTCTTCATAGTTTTTGAACATTCCCCAGCTCGCGCAGGCCGGCGAAAGCAGGACGTAGTCGCCCGGATTGGCGTAGGAGGCGCAGACCTGAACGGCCTCCTCCATGTCCTCGGCGTACATGATGTCCGTGATCCCGTGCTTTTTCGCGCACTCCGCGATCTTGTCGCGCGTCTGGCCGATCAGCACCATGTAGCGCACCTTGCCCTCAAAGCTCTCGATCCACTCGTCGTATTCCGAGTGCTTGTCGTAGCCGCCGGCGATGAGGATCGTCGGGCCCGGCATGGCCTTAATGGCCTGGATCGCCGCGTCGGGGTTCGTCCCCTTGGAATCGTTATAATAGGTAACGCCGAAGCGCTCTCTCACAAATTCGATGCGGTGCTCGACCGCCTTAAACTCCCTGCACGCCTGACGGATCTCATCGGCCGGGACGCCGAGCGTCATGGCGATGGCGATCGCGCACATCGCGTTCTCGTGGTTGTGGCCGCCGATGATCTGCATCTCGTTCACGTCGAGGATCTTCTCCGTCTTACCGTCTTTCCTGCTGACGATCACATCGCCTTCCATGAAGATCCCGCTCTCCAGCTTTTCCCTGCGGCTGAAATAGAGCACCCTGCATTTCAGCGTCTTGCCGAACTCGCGCAGGACCGGATCGTCGTAGTTCAGCACACAGCAGTCGTTTGCGGTCTGATTCGCGGCGATGCCCTCCTTGACCTGGATGTAGCACTCCATCGTCTTGTGGCGGTCCAGATGGTCCGGGGTGATGTTGGTGATGGCCGAGACATCCGGCCTAAACTGCATGATCGTTTCCAGCTGGAAACTCGACACCTCCGCCACCGTGACCGACTTTTCGGTCGTCTCCAGCGCGTGGGCCGTATAGGGGTCGCCGATGTTCCCGACGACGAATACGCTCTCGAAGTGGCGGCGCAGGATCTCTCCCGTCAGCGCCGTCGTCGTCGTCTTTCCGTTGGTCCCGGTAATGGCGGCAAGTTTCCCCCTGGAGCTGTGATAGGCAAGCTCGATCTCGCTCCAGATCGGGATCTTCGCCTCGTCCAGAAGCGCCACGAACGGTTTGTCCAGCGGGATCCCGGGGCTGATCACGCACAGCTCGATCCCTCTTAGCTGCGCTCTCGAAAGCTCGCCGAGGATGACCGAGACCTTTGCGTCCTTTTCAAACTGCGATTTTATTTTTTCTTTGGAAAGCGATTCGTTTCCGTCATATAAAACGACCTCGCCGCCTCTCGCAAGCAAAAGCTTTGCCGCGGCGATGCCGCTGATCCCTGTCCCCGCTACCAGAACCCGTTTTGATGACATGGTATTTCCTCCTGATTCCTCTATAATCCCATGTAGGCGATCAGGCAAAGGATCGCCGTTATGATCGAAAAGACCGCGACCACTCTCGTCTCCGACCATCCGCAGAGCTCGAAATGGTGGTGGATCGGAGCCATCTTAAAGATCCGCTTTCCACCGGTCTTTTTAAAGTAGGTCACCGGAATGATGACCGACAGAACTTCGATCAGATAGATAAAGCCCACAATGGCGATAAAGACCGGCATCTGCATCATAAACGCGCTGGAAGCGACAAAACCGCCGAGCGCCAGAGAGCCGGTATCGCCCATGAAGACTTTCGCCGGATACACATTGAACAGCAGAAAGCCCAGAAGGCTTCCGACAACCGCCCCCGTGATCGGGCTGATGCCGCTGTTCTCTCCGATCGCGACCACCGTAAAGAAGGTCGCCACCAGGATCGTCACGCTGGTGCA
This sequence comes from uncultured Lachnospiraceae bacterium, assembly GCA_947623185.1. Taxonomy (GTDB): domain Bacteria; phylum Bacillota; class Clostridia; order Lachnospirales; family Lachnospiraceae; genus CANQGL01. Next base: position 53,586 of record CANQGL010000003.1, on the reverse strand, counting down.
GAGGCCGTCGAGGCCGTCGGTGAAGTTCACCCCGTTGTCAGTCCCGAGGACGATAAAGAGCACCGCGGGCACGAACAGCCAGCCGAGGTCCAGATAATAACCGTTCTCAAAGCCGCCGGTGAACGGGATCAGCATCGACGTCCCGATCTCCTCCGAAGTCATCAGGTAGCAGGCGAAGATCAGCGTCACAACGATCTGCCCGATCAGCTTTTGCTTCGGATTCAGTCCCTCCGACCGTTTCATGACAATCTTAATATAGTCATCCAGGAACCCGATTATACCGAATCCCACGGTAACGAACAGGACCGGGATGATCCTCGGATAATCCCTCAGGTAAAAGAGGGAGGTGATAACGATCCCCGTCAGGATGATCAGTCCGCCCATCGTAGGCGTCCCCTGCTTTTTCAGATGTGCCTGGGGGCCGTCGTCGCGGACCTGCTGGCCGAATTTCAGCTTATGAAGGAACGGGATCACCACCGGGCATAAAGCCGCGCTGATCGCGAAGGCGATGATGATCGCCAGTATTGTCTCATTAACCATGCTGCACCTCAGATTCTTATGTACATACCCAGTATAAGTCTGTCCGGCCGAATAATCAATCGGCAGCTTCGCCAAATTTAATACCCAGATACGGCAATGTATTCTCGAATATATCGGCAATGACCGGAGCCGCGATCGTTCCCCCGTAGTAGACCCCGACCGGTTCGTCGATCGTGATCAGGGCGATGACCTGCGGATCGTCCGCCGGAGCGAAGCCCAAAAACGAGGAAATGTATTTCTTCAGGCTCCGCGGCAGCTTTTCCGAAGTCGCCGTTTTTCCGCCGATGCGCCAGCCCTCGAGTTTCGCGCGCTTTCCGCTTCCCTCCGCGACCACCTGCTCGAGGATGTACCGCATGGTGGCGCTCGTTTCCTCCGAGACGATGCCGGAACGCACCGGCCACTTAAACTCCCTTACCGCCGTGCCGTCCTTCGATTCCGCCTTCACCGCGAAATGCGGGGTGACGCGGTTCCCGCCGTTGACGATCGAGGAAGCCGTCGTGATCAGCTGCACGGGAGTGATCTGAAAGGACTGTCCGAACGAGACCGTAGCCAGTTCGACGGGCCCCATATCCTCCTTCTTGTGCATGATCGTCGCCGCTTCGCCGGGAAGATCGATCCCGGTTTTTTCGAGCAGGCCGAACCGTTCGAAGTAATGATAATATTTTTCGACGCCGAGACGCTGCCCCACGTCGATAAAAACAGGATTGCAGGAGTTCATCGCTCCCTGCAGGAACGTCTCCCCGCCGTGTCCGCCCACCTTGTGGCAGCGGATCTTCCGGTCCTCGACGATGCGGAACCCCGGGCAGGAAAACCGGTCGTCGAGCGATACGACGCCCGCTTCCAGTCCCGCCGCGGCGGTGACGATCTTGAAGGTCGAGCCGGGTTCGTAGGTATCGTTGATGCAGCGGTTGCGCCACATCTGATTGAAAAACTCCTGCCGTTCCTTCTCTGTTTTATCGGAAACGTCCGCTCCGGAAGCGAACGGTTCGTTCAGATCAAACTCCGGCGCGTTTACCATCGCGTAGATCTCGCCGTTTCGCGGATCCATGACGATGACCGAGACGGCCTTCGCGCCCTTCTGCTCCATGACCCTGTAAGCGGCCTGCTCGGCGTACTTCTGGATGTTGACGTCGAGGCTCAGCGTCAGCGTGTTTCCCGCGACCGGTTCGATCCGGTCCTCCGCCGCGTGGTCGAGTTCCACGCCCTTCGCGTCGGTCAGGGTCAGGATCCTGCCGTCCTGTCCTTTTAAATAGTCCTCGTAGCGGACCTCAAGGCCGATGACGCCCTGATTGTCCGCGCCCGTAAAGCCCAGCACCCGCGAGGCGAGGCTGCCGTACGGATAATAGCGCCTGTAATCCTCGTCTACCTTGACCCCGGAGAGGCCATACGCGCGGATCCTGTCGCCGGTCTCCTTGTCGACGTTGGTGCGGATGATCTCCCGCGAGGAACGTTTTTCCACCCGCGGCCGCACTTCCTCCTCCGAAAGTCCCAGCTCCGCCGTGAGCGCTCTTACGACTTCCTCCGTGTCGGTGATCTGGCTGCGGACGACCGAGACGGTACAGACCGTGCGGTTCGCCGCGATCACCGTCCCGTTGCGGTCCAGGATCTCGCCTCTGGCCGCCTTGATGATCCGCTCGCGTTCGTGGAGCTCGTCGGCCATGCGGCTGTAGTGCTCGGAGCGAAAGATCATCAGATATCCGAGGTGCGCCGTGACCCCCGCCGTCATGACGGCAAAGATCAGCGCAGCCGCAAGGAGATTTCTCCGGTGATACGTCAGGTAAGAATTCATGGAGCCACGTCCGCGTCGCTGTCTTGTTACTCATTATATTAAAATTCAGCAAATTTATGAGTTCAGGGCGACGTATCTCCCGGCCCCGGCGCAGCTCCCTCCGTGACCGCTCCGGTCGAAGGCGCGATCGTTCCGATCTCCTCCGTTGTCTCCGCGGGCGGCGCTCCGTTCATCTCCGGAAGTCCTAGACCGTCCTCATACGGGATAAATTCCTCGTCGGGATTCAGTTCTTCCTCGGAAACGGTCTCGCCGTTTTCGTCGGTCGGCACCGCGGCCGTCTCGCTCTCGGAGGACGTTTCGTCTTCGCCGCTCTCCGCGGTCCCGTCTTCCGAAGCCGTTTCGCTTTCGGACGGCTCCAGACCGCCTGCGTTGTTGTTGGTGATCCCTTCCTCCTGTTCGGCGAGAGGACTTTCCTCCTCGACGTCGGTATCCGGGAACACATTCATATACGGAAGGACCTCGCTTAGGATCTTCTGAAAGACTTCCGTCGCGAAGGTGCTGTGCGCCTGTTCCTCACCCGGCAGATTCGGCGTGTCGATCACGACATAGACCAGGATCTGCGGGTCATCCGCCGGGGCGAAACCCGCGAACGATACCAGGTAATTGTGCGCGGAACGCGGGAATTTTTCCGCCGTTCCGGTCTTTCCGCCGACCTTGTAGCCCGTGACGCGACCGGCCTTACCTGTACCGTCGTCGCTGTCGACCGTCTCAAACAGGGCGTTGCGGATAAAATCGCTGGTGGACTGCGATATGGTCTCGCGGACAAGGTTCGGTTCGACCTTGCGGACGACGTTGCCCTGTTCGTTTAAGATCTGACGCACGACATGCGGCTCGTAGTACGAACCGCCGTTTATGATCGAAGACAGCGCCGCCGCCATCTGGACCATCGTACAGTTGTAACCCTGGCCGAAGGAGCTGGTAGCCAGCTCGGTCGGTCCCATCGTATCCTCGGTAAAGACGAGGCTTGCCGAATCCGCCTCGCCGGGCAGGTCGATCCCCGTCTTCTGTCCGATCCCGAAAAGCCTCTGATATTTCAGGAATTTTTTGGCTCCCAGCTTCGCAGACATCTGCATCATCGCGTCGTTGCACGATTTCATGAGCGACTGTTCCAGCGTGATCGTGTTGTGGCCGTACTTGGCGGAGCACCGGATGCGGTAGCCGCCGACCTCCTGTCCTCCGTCGCAGAAGAATGTGTCGTTCGGTGTGACGATCCCCTCCTCCATACAGGCCGCCACGGTGATCGGCTTGGAGGGGGATCCCGGCTCATAGCTGTCGTTCACGCAGAAGTTCCGCCAGAGCTTGTTCCAGGCTTCGCTCTGCTCCTCCTCGGTCATCGAGTCGATCTCCTGCTGTGTGTACATCCCCGTCAGATCGCGCGGATGATTCAGGTCGAAGCGCCGGTTGGAGCTCATCGCCAGGATCTCTCCGGTGTTCGGGTCCATGGCGACGACCGCCGCCGTCTGGCTCCCGATCCCGGCCATCCACTCGTCGATGTATTTCTCGACGATCTTCTGGATGTTGACGTCGATCGTGGAGACGACCGTATTGCCGTTCTCGGCCGGTTTGATGACCTTCTCCATATTGGACTCGTCATCGAGATAGCCGTACTCGCGGCCGTTGGTCCCGATGAGCTGATCGTTGTAATACTGTTCGATACCGCCGCTTCCCTGCTTTCCGTTATCGTAGGAAAATCCGACCACGTTGCAGGCCAGCGAATTGTACGGATAGATGCGGCGGTACTCGTCCTCGAACCAGACGCCCTTTACCCGGTTCCCGCTTCTCGCGTCGATGAACTGCTTATTGAGTTCCTCCGCGCGGGCCTCGAACGCTTCCTTTTTGTCCGCCGGAAGCTGCCGTTCAAACCTCACATAGTAGGAGTTCGGGTCGGCGTTGATCGCGTCAAGGACTTCCTGTCGGTCATAGCCCAGCACCTCGCAGAGCGTCGAGACCGTCGGTTCCAGATAATCCTCCGGATCCCGGTTGATCTGGTTGGGATCGAGGATCAGATTGTATACCTTCTCACTGGTCGCCAGATAGGTCCCGTTGCGGTCGACGATGTCGCCGCGCCGGTACGGGATCGTACGGCTGTCGTAGGAGGAGTGCTGATTCAGGACGATCTGTGTGTACTCGTCGTTGTTGTTCTTTACCATCCGGTAAAGTACCACGACAAGACAGAACAAAGCCAGCGTAATTACAACGAATGTAATCGCCAGCTTTTCCCGCATTTTGGTTGTGAAGATTCTCCTGTTACCACTCCGGGATGTCTTCATACTGTCTTATATACCCGCTTTCCGTCTTGTTGTACAGCCTGACCTGATTGCGGTTTGCATATACCATGCCAAGCTCCTCCGTGGCTACCTTATAGACATAGTCCAGATCCACGGATGTGTTGATGCTCGTCTCAAGCGCATCGTTGTCCGCCCGCAGGTCCTCGAGCTGTTTCTCAAGGGTCTCGATGTTCCTGAGACGGGCGGTATTGGACGACTGGAGCTGCAGATAGCCTACGCAGATGCAGAGCATGCAGATCGCCGCCGCCGTGAGCATAAGCACAAAGGGGAAATCCATCTGCACGGCTCTTTCCTGATTTCTCCGGATGATCGCGGAGCGGCGTGCGCTCCGGCGCGGCTGCCGTTCCGGGCGTTCGGGACGCTCGATGCGTTCCGGCTTACGGACGGTATTTCCGTATACATACTCTGCGCTTTGGACCGGTCTTCTGTTCCTTCTGTACTCCGCCATGCTGGATCCCTCCTTTCCGCCTTTATTCTATGAGCGTTCAAACACTCTCAGTTTCGCGCTGTGCGCGCGTCTGTTTTCTTCCAGTTCCTCTTTGCCGGGCACGATGGGCTTTCTCGTGATCACTCTGCCCCTGCTCTTTCTTCCGCAGACGCATACCGGAAAATCCGGGGGACAGATGCAGGGGTTTTCCGCCGTGCGGAATTTCGTCTTGACGATGCGGTCCTCCAGCGAGTGGAAGGTGATCACCGCCAGGCGTCCTCCGGGCTTCAGCAGGTCGATCATGGTGTCGATCGACTCTTCCAGTACCTCGAGTTCGCGGTTCACCTCGATCCGCAATGCCTGGAACGTCCGCTTTGCCGGGTGTCCGTCGGCCCGCATCCGCGCCGGGATCGCTTCCTTAATAATTTCGGCCAGCTGCCCCGTCGTCTCGATCCGTCCGTTTTTTCTCGCCGCCACGATGCGCTTTGCAACGTTCCCCGCGAAGCGTTCCTCTCCGTAGTCGCGTATGATCCGGTACAGTTCGGATTCGCCGCACTCGTTGACGATGTCCGCCGCCGTTCTCCCGCCGCGCCGGTCCATCCGCATATCGAGCGGAGCGTCCTCCCGGTAGGAAAATCCGCGTTCCGCCGAATCGAGCTGAAAGGACGAAACGCCGAGGTCGAGGTAGATCCCGTCGACCGCCGGGACCGAAAGGCTCTCCAGGATCTCTCCTATGTTCCGGTAATTGTCCCGGATCACGGTGACGCGGTCCGAAAAGGGCGCGAGCCGTTTTGTCGCCGCTTCTATCGCGTCGGCGTCCTGATCGATCCCGATCAGCCTGCCGCTCTCTCCGAGACGTTCCAGCACGAGGGAGGCGTGTCCGCCGCCGCCGAGCGTTCCGTCGACATAGATCCCGCCGGGCCTTATGTTCAGGCTGTCCACCGTCTCGTCAAGCAGGACCGGCCTGTGCCCGAACATCATATCCCGAGTCCTTCCAGACTGCTGTCGATGTCAATGAAGTCTTCCGCGTTCTTCTTCGCATAGGTCTGCTTGTCCCAGATCTCGATGTGATCGCCGACGCCGGCCAGCGTGATGTCCTTCTCGAGCTTCGCGTGCTCGCGGAGGACGGACGGGATCAGGATCCTGCCCTGCTTGTCCACCTCACAGCCGCAGGCTCCGGCAAGGAAGAAACGCTTCATCGTTCTTGCGTTGCTGTTGGTGATGGGAAGTTTGCTGAGTTCTTCTTCGAAAGACTGCCACGCGGAATTATCGTACGCGAAAAGACACCCATCCATTCCTCTCGTGACCACAAACTCGTCGCCGAGCTGTTCGCGAAGCTTGGACGGGACAATCAGACGGCCCTTAGAATCGATCGTGTGATTGTACTCTCCCCTGAATAGCATTTTCTTCTCCTAAGGTCGGGGGCTGTCCGGTTTTCATCCACTTTTCACCATTTGAACACCCTTTCGACCCACTTTTCACCACTTACAATAATAAAGTAGCATATTCTATTTGAAAACGCAAGAGAAAATTTCGATTTTTTTAATAAAAAAAAGCCGCAAATTCGCGGCTTTTCGGGCAATTCCTACATTTATTGCTAATCGTCGTATCCCTCCACAATATATTGTTCGATCAGCTTATCAAGATCCTTACTGTTCTGTAAAATAGTTCCGTAACTCTCCTTCGCTTCAATGCTGTCGTTCATTTTCTTCCTTGCTTCCTCGATCCGGTCGATCAGTTGGGCCTTTCCTTCCTTCATTCAGTTTTCCTCACTTTCCCCTGTTTTCTTGCTGTTATGCCCGACGAGTATACACAGAGCCACGGCAGCTGCAGCCAGAGACAGCACCTGGGACACGGCGACCGAAGTCCCCGGGATCAGGAGCGAATCCGTCCGCAGGCCCTCGATCCACGCTCGTCCGATCCCGTATCCCGCAAGATACAGCCAGACGATCTCCCCGGTGAACCGCTTTCTCTTCCGATACCATAAAAGAAAAAGCAGGAGGGCCAGATTCCACAATGATTCGTACAAAAACGTCGGATGGACCTGAATATACTCGATCCCGTTCTCCGTGATCAGATGATCCAGAAGCTCGGGTGAGATCATATTCTCATTGACAATGGCGCGTCTGATCCGCATCGCGAACAGGCTGTCCGTGTAGCCGCCAAACGCTTCACAGTTCACAAAATTCCCCCACCGGCCGATGATCTGCCCCGTCAGAAGTCCCAGGCAGGCGGTGTCGCCGAGAGAAAAGAATGACTGCTTCCGTTTTCTGGCAAAAATGACCAGCGTGACGATGCCGGCGATCACGCCACCGTAGATCGCAAGGCCGCCGTTTCTCAGATTGATGATCTCTGCCAGATGTTCCTTATAATATCCCCACTGGAATATTACATAATAGATCCTTGCACCCAGAATTGCAAAGATAATACCATAAATGGCAAAATCCAGATACATTTCCGGGTCCTGTCCTCTCCTCCTGGCGTCAGACTGCGCCACCAAAAGGCCCGCGATCATCCCGATCCCGATGATAAGGCCATAGTAGGCGAAGGAAATGCCGCCGATCGAGAAGGTTTTTACAATATGCTGGACGGAAATTCCCAGATGTACAAAACTTAAATCCGCCCCATCCGCCATGTTCACACCCCTTTACTTTTCTGCTTGTTCTATTTTACTCTTAAATACTACAAAAAGCAATCAGATTCGCAAGACAAGGTTTCCTTTAATTCGACAGAAGGCTGTCGCGGCGCGGTCTGAGAGCGCCGCACGGCGGATCCCCGGGCATCCCCCAACGGGGCCCGGAGCATGCAGGGGCGATCTCCGGACCGTCCGGATCTTGCGGATAAGGTGGTTTGCCTTTTGGATCTTGCGGTGCATTCAGTTCGTCATTCCCTTCTGACTTTCAGCGTGGAAAAAAGCAGCCGTTTTCCTGTGGGAAAGCTGCTGCTCCTGGTTGACATTATTTTACTTAACGTTGTTGTTAAGCCGGCAAATTTGAAACTTATTGCTTCATTCTATCCGCATCCGTCAGCGTTCGGATGACACGACAGGGATTCCCCGCCGCCAGACTGTGTGGAGGAATATCCCGCGTAACCACACTGCCGGCGCCGATCACACTGCCCGCTCCGATCGTCACCCCTCCGCAGACTACAACATTTGCTGCCAGCCAGCAGTCATCCCCGATCATGATCGGTTTTGCATACTCCAGATTGTAATAACCGCCGTCCGATCGTTGTCTTGCATTTCGTTCTTCCGGCAAAAGAGGATGCATGGGTGTGGCCAATGTCACATTCGGACCGATGAACACATTATTTCCAATATGGACGGGACATACGTCGAGACAGGTAAAATTGAAATTCGCACCGCTAAACCTGCCAAAACAGGTATTGCATCCATAGTCAAAATAGACCGGTGCCTGTAAACCCGGCAAAAACGGGGTGTCCGGCAGAAGTTCGCGGAGAACCGCTTCCTGCTGCTCCGGTTGGTCCTCATCGATCTGGTTATAGCGTCTGGCGAGTTTTCGCGCTTTCACCCGCAGCGCGCTCAATTCCGGATCGGACGGGTCATATAGCAGTCCCGCCAGCATCTTTTCTTTTTCTGTCATAGTATGGACCTCCTTCAAAGCACGATTTGCCGTCCTCATTATCTCTCCGCTGATCCAAATTTGTCGCTTCGCAGCTTGGAAAAAGTATAGCACAAGCCTGTAAACAAATCCACCTCATTTTAGTCTGCTGACAGCGTTATTTTCCCTGTCTATGCCATTGCCGACTGCGATGAGGCGCATGTTTTGCGCCGCCCTTTGGCGGATGCGGATTGACTTTCCCGCCATCTCATTTTATACTGAAGACAGAATATTTTCCCGATCATTTTCAAAAGGGGGCTATTATGGAGATACAGACATTTCTTGACGGACTGGACCGCTACAAAGAGCAGCTTTCCGGCCGCCGCCGCGACTTTCACCGTCACGCGGAGCCGGGCTGGCGCGAATTTTACACGACCGCAAAGATCGCGGAGGCCCTGGGAGCGGCCGGTATCCCGTTCCTTTACGGCGATAAGATCATCAACCGCGATTACCTCTGGTCCTACCCGTCCGAAAAGGAACTTGACGAATGCAGAAAACGGGCGGTGAGCCAGGGAGCGGATCCTTCGGTCATCGAGCGGATCGGGGACCTGACCGGCGCGTGCGCGCTGATCGAGACCGGAAGGCCGGGGCCGGTCGTCGCGCTCCGTTTTGACATCGACTGCAATGATGTGTCGGAAAATGACGCCGCCGGCCATATCCCGTCGGATGACGGATTCCGCTCCGAGAACGCCGGCTGTATGCACGCCTGCGGACACGACGGGCACGCTTCGATCGGCCTCGCCGTCTGCCTGGCCGTAAACGAGATCCGGGATTCGCTCTGCGGGACCGTAAAGATCATCTTCCAGCCCGCCGAGGAGGGCGTGCGCGGCGCAAAGTCGATCGCCGAGAGCGGCATCCTCGACGACGTCGACATTTTCCTCACCGCGCATCTCGGGATGGGCGTAAAGACCGGCCAGCTGCTGGCCCTTTCAAAGGGATTCCTCTCCACGACCAAGGTGGACGCCGAATTCACCGGAGTTTCCGCCCACGCGGGAGCGTCCCCGCAGGACGGCCGCAACGCGATCCTCGCCGCCTGCGCCGCCACGCTTGCCGTGCACACCGTCTGCCAGGATTCCCGCGGCACCTCCCGCGTGAACGTCGGCACGATCCGGGGAGGAAGCGGGCGCAACGTCGTGGCCGAAAAAGCGTACCTGCAGCTCGAAACGCGCGGGGAGACCGCCGAGATCGAGCAGGACGTCTATAAGCGGGCGATCGAAAGCATTGAGGGCGCGGCGAAAATGTTCGGCTGTACCGTAAAGACCGCGATCATGGGCAGCGCCTCCAGCTCCGACAGCGACGAGGAGCTCGGGCCGTATATCAGAGCCGCCGCCGCGCGCGTTCCCGAGATCACCGAACTTCTTCCGTCCGGAGGATTCTCCGGTTCCGAGGACGCGACCTATCTGATGGCGAAGGTCCAGGAGCACGGAGGAAAAGCGGCCTATATGTGCGTCGGCTCCGATATCGCCGCCCCGCACCACAACAACCGTTTCGACATCGACGAGCGGTCGCTGCTCATCGGGCTCAAGCTGTATGTATCGGCCGTCTGGGAGATCCTGCACATTGCGTGAGACGGCCCGCGGTAAAAATCAAAAACAAAGGAGATCTGAATCAATATGAAATTAGGCATCGTCGGATTACCCAACGTCGGAAAAAGCACCCTGTTCAACTCGCTTACCAGGGCAGGCGCGGAATCCGCAAACTATCCGTTCTGCACGATCGACCCCAACGTGGGCGTCGTAGCCGTCCCGGATTTTCGTCTGAAACTCCTGACCGACCTTTACCATTCGGAGAAGACCACCCCCGCGGTGATCGAATTCGTCGACATCGCCGGGCTGGTGAAGGGCGCTTCGAAAGGCGAAGGTCTCGGCAACCAGTTCCTCTCCCACATCCGCGAGGTGGACGCGATCGTCCATGTCGTCCGCTGTTTTGACGACGACAACGTGATCCATGTGGACGGCAGCGTCGATCCGCTCCGCGATATCGAGACGATCAATCTCGAACTGATCTTCTCCGACATCGAGATCCTGGAACGCCGCATCGCGCGCACGTCCAAGGCCGCTCTCTCCAACAAGGCGCTGGCAAAGGAGCTGGAGACCGTAAAGGCGCTAAAAGAGCATCTCGAGGAGGGAAAACTGGCGCGCACCTTCGAGACGGCGGATGAGGAAACGCTGGAGTTTGTCGAAAGTCTGAATCTTCTCACCCGGAAACCGGTCATCTTTGCCGCCAACGTCGGCGAGGACGATCTGGCGGACGACGGGGCCTCCAACGAATATGTAAAACAGGTGCGTGAGTATGCTGCCGCCAACGATTCCGAGGTCTTCGTGATCTGCGCCCAGATCGAACAGGAGATCGCCGAGCTCGACGACGACGAAAAGAAGATGTTCCTGGAGGATCTCGGGCTCTCGGAGTCCGGTCTTGAAAAGCTGATCGCGGCGAGCTACCGGATCCTCGGGCTTTTGAGCTATCTGACCGCCGGCGAGAAGGAGACGCGCGCCTGGACCATCAAGGTCGGGACGAAAGCGCCCCAGGCCGCCGGAAAGATCCACTCCGACTTCGAGCGCGGCTTCATCAAGGCCGAGGTCGTCAATTATCAGGACCTTCTCGACTGCGGAACGTACAGCGCCGCCCGCGACAAGGGCCTCGTCCGCATCGAGGGCAAGGATTACGTCGTAAAGGACGGGGATGTGATCCTCTTTCGGTTCAACGTCTGATATCGGCAGGACGTCCGCTCACGGACCGGCGGCATATCACATTACAGACAAGACCCCTGCGGGGCGGATAATCTGCCCCCGCAGAGGTCTTTTTTGCGGGTCTTCTCTTCTGTTTTATTTTACGTCGTTCGCGTAATACTCCGCGTAGGCGTCCTGCAGTTTCTTAAGCGTGACGGGATCTTTTCCGCCCACCGGCTTTCCGTCCAGCTCCACGGCGCGTATGCAGAGCCCGCCGGAACTGCTGACGATCACCTCGTCGGCGTCACGGAGCTCGTCCATCGTAAACGGCGCCTCCCGCGTGGGGATCCCGTTGGCCTCCGCCAGCATCAGCAGATGCTTTAAGGTGATGCCCGGCAGGATCAGATTGTCGCGCGGCGGCGAGCACAGAACGCCGTCCCTGATCATCAGGATATTGCTGTGCGCACATTCCGTCACCCGCTCTCCCCGGTGGAAAACGGTCTCCTGGCAGCCCACCTCGACGCAGCGCTGGTAGCCGATCACGCTGGGGATCAGGCTCAGCGTTTTGATGTTGCAGTGGAGGAACCGCGTGTCCTCCATGGAGATCAGCCGGAAGGTCTGGTCGAACGGGATCATCTCGTTCGGCATCGTAAAGATCATCAGGTTCGGCTTTGACTCGGGCCCGAGGAAATTGTGCTGGCGGTAACCGGTCCCCCGGGAACACTGCCAGTAGAGCAGGCCGTGGTCGAGTTCACAGAGATCGATACATTTCTGGAGCTCGGCGGTCAGCTCCTCCCTGGACATCCCGAACGGAATCTCGAGCAGGCGGCATCCGTTGTAAAAGCGGTCCAGATGATCGTTCACCGCAAAAATGTGGTTGTTCGCGAACGTCGTCGCGTCATAGCAGCCGTCGCCGAAGTACACGGCGCGGTCCAGCATGGGGATCTTCATCTCCTCGAGCGGTCCGATCTCCCCGTTGTAATAGCCTACATACTTCATCGTCATTCCTCCAGTTCATCCGCGTCGACGAGTTCGTCGTATTCCTCCTCGTCGAGAAGCTCGTCGAAAGCATCCGCCACGATCTCGTATTCCTCGTCGCTCTCGATGTTTTCGATATCCGGGTTCCCCTCCGCGTCCTCCAGATAGCGGTAAAGGTAGACTTCGCCGTCCTCGGCCTCCCTGCCGTCCAGCGGGAGCAGCGCGATGTAGTCCCGGCCGCCGGCTTCAAAGATCGTAAGGACCACGCATTCCAGATCCGTACCGTCATCCAGTGTCAGAGTAACCGTCATTTCTTCCGTGTTTTCGTTATCCTGTTTTGCCATCGTTGCCTCCCGTATTTTTTCGTCGTTTCCTGTAATTTCAGAATACCAGTTTACCGTCCAAAAATCAATACTCTATCCCGATTCTCGCCGTGATCCCGCGCCCGTACGGATGCGCCCGGTTTTTGATCTCGGAGACATAATCGGCGGCCGCAAGGAGCCGCCCGGACGGGTCTCTCCCGGTCATCACCACCTCCAGGCCCCGCGGCCGGTCTTTCAAAAGATCCAGCACCTCCGTCTCGGAGATCATCCCGTATCCGACTGCGGCCATGATCTCGTCAAGCACCAGCACGTCGGCCTTTTCCGCCATGCGGGCGGCCGCAAAAAACAGCTCGCGGTTCTGCTCTTCCGCTTCCCTTCGCTCCTCTTCGCTCAGACCGGGAACAAATCCGAAACTTTTTTTGCAGGGCAGGACCGTAATGTTCGGGATCTTTTTCAGCGCGGCGACCTCGCCGGAGCCGTCCGTTTTCAGGAAGCGGACGATCACGACCGAAAGACCGCGCCCGGCGGCTCTCACCGCCAGTCCCACGGCGGCACTCGTTTTTCCCTTTCCGTCGCCGCAGTAGATATGGACCAGCCCCGTCTGTCTTTCCTCCATCATCCGTTCCTCCGTTTTCCCGCAGCCTTCTCCGGCTGCCCCTGCGCGCTCCGTCCCATACATTCCTCCACAAAGCGCGAGATCTCCTGTTTTCTGTGATACCGTTCGCGCACCGCGCAGATGTGAAGGCGCTCCTTCGCGCGCGTTAAGGCCACATAGAACAGTCGCCGTTCCTCCTCGAGATCGTCCGGCTGCGCCGCCCGGCGGTGCGGGATGATCCCTTCGTTTACGTCGATCAGAAAGACGACCGGAAATTCCAGTCCCTTCGCGCTGTGCATGGTGGAGAGCGTCACGCGCGGGCCGTCCGCGGTCCCCTCCGAAGGCCCCGCGCTCTTTCGGTCCAGTTCCTCCTCGTACCGCGCGGCGTGTTCCATCCATTCCCGCGCCGTCGCGAACCCGGCCGCGCTCTCCGCCAGCCGGTCGGCGATCTCCGTCAGTTCCTCCGGATCCATCCGTCTGAATTCCGCATAGCTTTTCAGATATCCGTCGTAGCCCGCCGTCTCCCGGATGTAACGGACCGCGGCCGCCGGTCTCAGCCGCCCGATCGTGCGCAGATCTGCGTCCAGCCTGCCGATCCGTTCCTCCATCCAGTCCCGGTCCGCGTAAAACGCGCTCACCGCCTCAAGCGAGATCTCGGGCGTATCAAACGCGTCGCGGCTCAGATAGCGGTTGGGCTTGTTGATGATACGCAGGAAATCGCTCCGCTTTCTGCTCCCGGCTCCCAGCGAGAGATACGCAAAAATGTCCTTTGCGATCCAGTGCCCGTAAAGGTCCGGGATCCGGTCCCTCACCGCGAACGGCACGTTGTACTCCATCAGTTTTTCCGCCGGCAGTCCCGGGCTCATTCCCGTGCGGAACAGCACCGCCATTTCATCCCATGCGTACCCGGCCTCGTGATAACCGCGCAGGGCGCGCGCAAGATCCTCCGCCTGCGCGACCGGATCCGCATAGACCCGCAGGTCCGCCGGACGCCCGCCTTTGCGCGCGGGGACCAGCTCCTTGGCGAACCGCTTTCTGTTATGGGCGATCAGCCGCAGCGAGCACTCCACGATCTCCCTGCACGAGCGGTAATTGACGTTCAGAAGGATGCGCCCGGCGTCCGGATAGTCCTTCGGAAACCCCAGCATGATCTCCGGCTTCGCGCCCCGGAACCGGTAGACCGACTGATCGTCGTCCCCGACGATAAACAGGTTGTTTTCCGGCAGCGCCAGGAGCCTCACGATCTCATACTGCAGGCGGTTGATGTCCTGGAACTCATCCACGAGGATGTATCGGTACTTCCTCTGGCACGCCGACAGGATATCCTTCCTCTCGGCAAAGAGCTCGGCGCACATGAGCAGAATGTCCTCAAAGTCGATCTTTCCGCTCTGTATGAGCCAGTTTTCGTATCCGTCATACAGCTTTTTGAACCATTCCTCCGGGCAGTTCTGCGAGTAATAATAGCGCGGGTCGATGCGGTTGCCCTTGACGTAGCTGATCTCGTTGATGACCGAAGCGATGAACTCCGGTTCATCCTCCGTCTCAAACCGCTCCCCGGCCAGAAACTCCCTAAAGAACGCCCTCTTTTCGGTCTCCCCGGCCACGTTCCCGGCGGGGAACCGGTAGGCGGTCCGCAGGATCCGGTAAAAAACAGAGTGGAAGGTCCCGAATGTTACCCTTCCACCGTCCGTTTTATCTCCTTCGGCGGCGGAGAGCGCCAGAAAACGCGCTTTCATCTCCTCCGCCGCCGCTTTTGTAAATGTGATGACGAGAATGCCGGAGGGATCCGCTCCCTGATCCAGCAGTCTCCTGATCCTGTGCGTGATCACGGTCGTCTTTCCCGAACCCGGTCCGGCCAGCACCATCATCGGCCCGTCCAGGTGGGCGATCGCCGCAGCCTGCGCTTCGTCAAATTTCATTTCCGTACCCGAGGACCCGTCAGTCGTAGCAGGTCTCCCTGTATGCAAAGGTCTCCTCCAGCCTGTCTCTGGTGATCTTTCTTCCCCAGTGGATCGAGCTGTTGTAGTTGCCCTCGCAGACCGTGATGTAGTCGTCCTCGACCGAGAGAACGATCACGGAGTGCGTATCGTAGTTGATCCGCAGATGGTCGCCGACCCGCAGGTCCTCCCATTCCAGATCGTAGTAGGTCGTGATATGTTTGCCGGTCTTTCCGAAGACCTTATCCTGCACAAGGAACGCAAATGCGGCGCAGCCGTAACCGCGGCGGGAACTGCCGTTATTTCCGGTTCCCTCATAATAATTGTCGTTCGTCCATTTCTTTCCTTCCGGATAGTCCTTCTTTAAGGCGATGATCTTTTCGTACGCCTCTTCATCCGTCAGGTCGCTCCCCGAAGCCGTCTCCGTCTGGTAACTGTTATAATAGTCGTACCAGTACTGGTGTGAGTCGTAGGAACTGGAGCTGCCGGGATCGGAGCTGTCGGAGCTGGAACTCGAACTGCTGGAGTTCGTGTGCTTCTCGGTCGTGACGCTCGACACGTCGACCGAATCCCGGTCCGCTTCCTTCTTGTATTCCTTCCAGTCGTCCTCATAGACGATATCGATCACATAATGATCGTTCTTGTCGACGACATAGTAATAGCCGTCTTCGGTATCATGGACGGTCTTCTTCGACAGCGCGCCGCTCGAGAGGAAATAATAGTTTCCGTCGTCCAGCTCCTGATAACCGGTCACCATGTAACCGCCGTCGTCAAAATAGTACTGCTTGCTGTCGATCTTCTTCCAGCCGATCACGGGTTCCCCTTTGGAGTTCAGGTACTGTTTTCCGTAACCGTCGTCGTACCACTGATTCTTCAGTCCGGCCGAAGACCGGTTCTCGGTCGTTGTGCTGTTCGTCGAGGAGCTGCTCTGCTGCTGGGTGTTCTGCGCCGCGACCTGCTTATACTGGACCACGTTGTTGTCCGTCCACGCGCCCGAGGCGTCCACGGTATAGCCGTCCGGAGTCACCGTATTCGCGTACATCCAGCCGCTTTCGTTAAAGCAGTAATCCTCGGCCCAGCCGTCTCCGTTCCCGTCGATCCATACCCACACGCCTGCGCCCGCGGGATAACTTCCGTCGTCGTTCTGCCACCACCAGTTGGAGACGCCGTTCTCGTTTTCCGGCCTGCTCTGGTCCTGGATCCACGTTCCCGCGAACGCGGTCGTCGCCATCAGAGCGGTCAGCGCCGCCGTCGCCAGAAATAATGCCTTCTTTTTCATACGTTTTCCTTTCCCTGTTTGCGGAGCGGATCCCGCCCCGGTTTTTATCGTTCCGTCAGACCGCCGCTTCCAGAAGCGCGATCCCCCTGCGGATCCTGGCGAGCGACTCATCCTTTCCGAGCACTTCCATGATCTCGGTCGCGCCGGCTGGCGTCATCTGCTTTCCGGAGACCGCGGTGCGGATGGGCCACATCACAAAACCGGTCTTGACGCCCTTTTCCGCCACATACGCCGAGAGCACGGCATAGAGCGCGTCGTTGGAATAGTCCTCCTGCTTCTCGAGGATCGGGAGGACGTCCCGAAGCGTCTCAAGCGCCGTTTCCTTTGTGGTCTTCATCTTCTTGTGAGTGTACATCTCCGTATCGTACTCCGGCAGCGTCTCGAAGAAATCGACCTGCCCGGCGATATCCGGGAACACCTCGATCCTGGTCTTCACCATCGCCGCGATCTTCTTTAGGTCGAGCGGCTTTTTGATCGTCTCCTTCAGATACGGCTCCGCCATCTCGTAGAAGCGGTCGAAGTCCATCTTCTTCATATACTCGCCGTTCATCCAGCGCAGTTTCACCATATCGAAAACGGCCGGGGACTTGCTCATATTGCGATAGTCGAATTCCTTGACCAGCTCCTCGAGCGTGAAGAACTCGCGGTTGTCCGCCGGTGACCAGCCCAAAAGCGCCACGAAATTGACGACGGCCTCCGTCAGGAATCCCTGCTCCTGAAGGTCCTCGAAGGATGAATGGCCGCTGCGCTTGCTTAACTTCTTGTGTTCCTCGTTGGTGATGGTCGGACAGTGCACATAGACCGGCACCTCCCACCCGAACGCCTCGTAAAGGCGGTTGTACTTCGGCGAGGACGAAAGGTATTCGTTTCCGCGCACGACATGCGTGATCCCCATCAGATGATCGTCCACCACGTTCGCGAAATTGTAGGTCGGATAGCCGTCGGATTTGATGAGCACCATATCGTCCAGCTCGGAGTTTTCGACCGTAATGTCCCCGTAGATCTCGTCGTGGAACGTGGTCGTCCCGGTGTTCGGATTGTTCTGGCGGATCACAAACGGCATCCCGGCCGCGAGATTGGCCTCGACCTCCTCTTTCGAGAGGTGGAGACAGTGCTTGTCGTAGGTCATGATCTCCTCGCCGTTTACCGTCCTTTTCAGTGAATCCAGCCGTTCCTGCGTGCAGAAGCAGTAATACGCCTCGCCTTTTTCGATCAGCTTCTTCGCGTATTCCATGTAAATGCCGGCCTTCTGGCGTTCGCTCTGAACGTAGGGGCCGTAACCGCCGTCCTTATCCGGGCCTTCGTCATGGACCAGGCCGGTCTTTTTTAGCGTCCGGTAAATGATCTCCTCCGCGCCCTCGACCTGACGTTCCTGATCGGTGTCCTCAATGCGCAGGATAAAATCCCCGCCCTCATGCTTTGCGATCAGATAAGTATACAGCGCCGTGCGAAGGTTCCCGACGTGCATCCTGCCGGTCGGGCTCGGCGCAAATCTCGTTCTGACTTTTCCCATCCTGTTTCTCCTTTATCTGTCATTTACGGCTCACGCCGCCAGCTCAAGGAGCCGGCTCGCCATGCCGAAATATACCATAAGACTGACCGCGTCGACGATCGTGGTGATCATCGGCGAAGCCATGATGGCCGGATCCAGCCGGAGCACCTTCGCCCCGATCGGCAGCGTACATCCGATCGTCTTGGCCACGATGACCGTGATGAAAATGCTGATCACGACGGTGACGCAGATCATCGTATTTCCAGGATACTGGATCATGAGCCGCACAAAATTGACGATCGCCAGCACCGCGCCCGCGACTATCCCCACGCGGATCTCCTTCCAGACCACCTGAAGGATATCGGACGGCTCGATGTCGCCTACCGCCATGCCGCGGATGATCGTCGTGCTGCTCTGTCCGCCGCAGTTTCCGCCGGTGTCCATCAACATCGGGACGAAACTGACGAGCAGGGGCAGCGCCGCGAAGGCGTTCTCGTAATAGACAAGGATCGCGCCGGAGATCGTACTTGAGAGCATCAGGATCAGAAGCCACGGGATCCTGTTTTTCGCCAGCTGAAGAACGCTTGTCTTCAGATACGGCTTTTCGCTCGGCAGCATGGCCGCCATCTTCTCGAAGTCCTCGGTCGCTTCCTCTTCCATGACCTCCATCGCGTCGTCGACCGTGACGATCCCGACCAGACGGTTCTCGCTGTCCACGACCGGCAGGCTCAAAAGATCGTAGCGGCTCATCATATCGACGACCTCTTCCTGGTCCTGCGTGGTCGTTACCTTCAGAACGTGCGTGTCCATGATCTCGCTCACCGTCGTCTCGTATGGGTTCATCAGGAGATCCTTGACCGTGACCACGCCGTTTAAGCGCCGTTCCGCGTCGGTCACATAGCAGGTGTAGATCGTTTCGGAATCGATCCCGTGCTTTCTGATATAGGCAAAGGACTCCTCGACGGTCATCGATTCCTTTAAGCCGATGTACTCGGCCGTCATGATGCTTCCGGCACTGTTCTCCGGATAGTTAAGGAATTGATTGATCAGCTTCCTGGTATCGGTCTTCGTATTTTTCAGCACACGGCGTACCACGATTGCCGGCAGCTCCTCGAGCATGTCGACGGCGTCGTCCACATAGAGATCCTCCATGATATCGGACAGCTCGCGGTCCGTGATGCTGTTGATGATGTGCATGTCCTTCTCGGACGAGAGCTCGGCGAACACTTCCGCCGCCAGGTCCTTCGGCAGCATGCGGAACACGACCACCGTGCGCTCGGAATCCAGATCCTCGATGAACGCGGCGATATCGACCGAATTCATCTCGAGGAGAAGATTCTTGAGCTGGCGGTACTTTTTTTCATCCGCAAGTCTGGAAAGCTCATCCACATCAATGTTTTCCATTGCTTCAACGGACATTTTCCTTCCCTCCATTCCTTATTCTTTTTCAGGACATGGAGGCGGTACCCCATCAGGAAAGGCAATACACATAACGGCCGGCCGTTATATATATTGCCACCGGTTCCGGATGCGCATCCGCCTCCGTCTTGCGACTTCGACCTTCCACTATGTGTTCACTTCCTTTCTTCACGGGTCTTACTTCATTATAAGTAAAAATGTTCCAAATAGCAACCTTTAAACGGTTTTTCCGGCAAAAAAACAGGGGCACCGCAAAGCGCGATGCCCCGCATGATCGTTCCGTTTTATTCTTCGGGCGCAGCTTCCGCGGCGGGAGCCGGAGCAGCGGTCTCGAGGGCCTTCATGCTCAGGCTGATCTTGTGATCCGCCTCGTTGAAGTCGACGATCTTCGCCGTGATGATCTGGCCGATCTTTAACACGTCGGAAGGCTTCGCGACATGCTCTCTGGAGATCTGGGATACATGCAGCAGCGCGTCGACGCCGGCTTCCAGTTCCACAAACGCTCCGAAATCGGTCATTCTGGCGACGCGGCCTTCCACAATGTTTCCGACCGCATACTTCTCCGCGGCGTTCGCCCACGGGTTCGTCTCCGGGAACTTCATGGAAAGGGCGATCTTCTCGCCGTTGATGTTCTTGATCAGAGTCGTGACTTTCTCGCCGACCTTAAAGAGCTTCTTCGGGCTCTCGATGCGGCCCCACGACATCTCGGAAATATGGAGCAGTCCGTCCGCTCCGCCGAGATCGATGAAGACGCCGAAGTCGGTCACGTTCTTGACCGTTCCTTCGATCCTCTGGCCGACCTCGATGCGCTCGAACAGAGCCTTCTGCATCTCGGCCTTCCTCGCGGCAACGATCTGCTTGCGGTCGCCGATCACCCTTCTCCTCTTCGGGTTGAACTCGGTGATCACAAACTCGATCTCCTGATCCGCGTACTTCTTGAGATCTCTCTCATAGACATCGGATACAAGGCTGGCCGGGATAAAGATTCTCGCGTCCTCGACGATGACGCTGAGACCGCCGTCAAGGACCTGCGCGACCTTCGCGGTCAGCACTTCCTTGTTCTCGTACGCTTCCTCGAGCCGCTTGTTTCCGCGGTCGGCAGCCAGCTTCCGGTAGGAAAGGGCTACCTGGCCTTCTCCGTCGTTGACCTTGATGACCTTCGTCTCCATCTCGTCCCCGACATGAACGAGATCTCTGAGGTCCGCTCCCGCATCGCTCGTATATTCGCTGCGGGTGACAATACCGTCGGATTTATAGCCAATGTTCAGAACGATCTCGTCTTCCTTCACATCGATCACTTTTCCTGTAACAACCTCTCCTGTGTGTATTGTCTTCAACGACTCCTCCAACATTTGTTCAAAACTTAACTCTGACATTAGTATGAACCTCCTCGATAATATAATTCGGGGTTGACGCCCCGGCCGTAATACCTACATTGCACGCCGACGTAACACACTCAGGATCAAGGTCTTCCAAAGTCTGGATGTAACATGTGTTTTTGCATTTCTCGCGGCAGATCTCGTATAGCCTTCGGGTGTTGGAACTGTTCCTATCGCCGATCACGATCATCGCGTCCACCCGCGAAGCGATCTCCCCCGCTTCCACTTGTCTTTCCTGTGTTGCATTGCAAATCGTATTTAAAACAATTATATCATATCGCATTTTTGAAATTTTTTCAACTAAATATTGAAATTTGTTGTAATTAAATGTCGTCTGGGCGACGATGCAGATCTTTGCGCCCTCAGGGAGCCCCAATCCGGCGAAATCATCCTCGTTCTGGATCACTTTTGTCGTCTCGTTTCCCCAGCCGCGGATCCCGATCACCTCCGGATGCGACTCGTTCCCGACGATCACGACCTGTCTGCCCGCCGCGCACTGTTCCCCGACGATCCTGTGGATCTTCCTGACGTAGGGGCAGGTCGCGTCCACGATCTCGACGCCGTTTTTCTCCAGCAGCTCGTAGATGTCCCGTCCGACCCCGTGCGAGCGGATGACCACCACCGCGTCCTTCACTCCCGCGAGCTCTTCCTTTGTGTTGATGACCCGCACGCCGCGTTCTTCGAGGTCCCTCACGACCTCGGCGTTGTGGATGATCGGTCCGTATGTATAGATCGGCCGGTCGTCTTTACCGATCTGCTCATATACCTTGTCCACCGCGCGCCTGACGCCGAAACAGAAACCGGCGGTCTTTGCAACGATCACTTCCATCCGTCCGTCACCTCATTCGCCCCGTTTTTTCCGGATCAGCGTCTCGATCGCATCCACCACTTCCCGCAGCGTCATCTCCGAGCTGTCGATGAGGACCGCGTCCCCCACCCGGGTGAGCGGGGAGTTTTCGCGGTGCATGTCCCGGTAGTCGCGTTCGATGATGTCCTGCTCGATCTCCTCGAGCGGCCGCGTGACGCCTTTTTCGGCCAGTTCGTTCCGGCGGCGTTTCGCCCGCACGGCCGTGCTGGCGGTCAGGTAGATCTTCACATCGGCTCCCGGCAGTACGACCGTGGCGATATCCCGGCCGTCCATCACGACGTCCGTCCTTTTCGCGAGCGCCTGCTGTAGCTCGACCAGCTTTTCGCGCACCGTGCGGTAGACCGACGTGGCGGACGCCATGCCGCCCACTTCCTCGGTGCGGATCAGTCCGGACACGTTCTCTCCGTTTAGGATCACCTGCTGGGCGCCGTTCTCATAGGCGATCGAGATGTCGGCCTCCGGGCAGGCGGCCGCGACCGCCTCCTCATCGTCCGCCGCGATCCCCTTTCGCAGAAAGAACAGGGCCATCGCCCGGTACATCGCTCCGGTATCCACATAGATAAAATTCATTTCCGCGGCGACCGCTTTCGCCACCGTGCTTTTTCCGGCTCCCGCGGGTCCGTCGATTGCCACGCAAAAAGACATGGTCTCCTCCTCTATTCTACTTTTCTTTCTCCCGGTTTATGCGGGCCGTCCCCGCGCTGCGCCCGGCCAGCATCCCCGTCGACCACGCGATCTGCAGGTTGAAGCCGCCGGTCACTCCGTCGACGTCCAGGACCTCTCCGGCAAAGAAGAGCCCCGGCGTCTTTTTCGACTGCATGGTCGAGGGATCGATCTCCTTTACGTTCACGCCGCCCTGGGTGACGATCGCCTCGTTAAAGCCCCGCAGCCCGGTAAGCGTGACGCGAAACGCCTTTGTCAGCGAGACGAGCCGTTTTCTCTCGGCGGCCGTGATCCCGCTCACCTTCTTTTCCGCGTCGATCCCGCTGCGCGCGACCATGACCGGGATCAGCTTCGCAGGGAACAGATTTCCGAGCGCGTTCTTAAACTGCCGGTTCTTCGCCTCCGCGAAATCGCGCAGGATGCGCGCGTCAAGCTTTTCCTCCGAGAGCGCCGGTTTCAGATCGATATCCATCATAAGCGGCCGGTTCTTTATGATCTTTGCCGCATAGCTGCTGGCGCTTAAAACCACCGGTCCGCTGACGCCGAAATGCGTGAACAGCATCTCGCCGAACTCCCGGTAGAGCGTCTTTTTCCCGTCGCGGACCGTGACTTCGACGTTCCGCAGGGACAGCCCCTGGAGTTCCCTTACGTCCTCCTCCGCGCAGGTAAAGGGTACCAGCGCCGGGGACAGCGGCGTCACCTCATGTCCTGCGGACCTTGCGAACGCGTATCCGTCTCCCGTGGAGCCGGTCGCCGGGTAAGAAAGGCCCCCGGTCGCCACGATGACCGCGTCGGCCCGGACCGTACGTCCGCCCTCTTTCTCCGATGCGCCGTTTCTTCCCGTCCGTTCGCCCAGCACGATCCCCCGGCAGCGGCCGTCCTCGATCAGGAGCCGTTTTACCGGTTCGTTCAGGAAAACGCGCACGCCGAGCGCCGTCAGTCTTCTTTTGACCGCCTCCGTGACGTCCGAAGCCCGGTCGGATACCGGGAACACCCGCAGCCCCCGCTCCGTCTTCACGCGGCAGCCGTTTTTCTCCATGAACTCCGTCATGTCGGAATTGGTGAATCCGTAGACGGCGCTGTACAGGAATTTTCCGTTTGTCACGATATGGGAAAAGAATTCCTCCGTATCGCAGGCGTTCGTCAGGTTGCAGCGGCCCTTTCCCGTGATGTAGATCTTCTTTCCCAGCTTTTCGTTCTTTTCATAAAGGCGGACGGAACAGCCGCATTCGGCGGCTCCGACGGCGGCCATCATCCCGGCCGCTCCGCCGCCGACTATCACAACGTCGCTCATGCCGTTACTGTTCTTTTTCGACTTCCGCGATCTTCTTTTCGATCGCGTCCACCACTGTCTGTAAAACCTTCACGCGGGCGTAATACTTGGAATTGCCTTCCACCACGACCCACGGGGCGTGCTTCGTCGAAGTCTTTTCGATCATCTCGTTTACGGCGACCTCGTAAAGATCCCACTTTTCGCGGTTTCTCCAGTCCTCGTCCGTGATCTTCCACTGTTTGTCCGGATTCTGCATACGGTCCTTAAAGCGCCGCTCCTGCTCGTCCTTGTCGATGTTGATCCAGAACTTGATGACCACCGCGCCGGAATCCGTCAGGTGCTTCTCGACGTCGTTGATCTCCTGATACGCCCGGCGCCAGTCGGCTTCCGAGCAAAATCCCTCGAGGCGCTCCACCATCACGCGGCCGTACCAGGTGCGGTCGAAGATCGCGATGTGTCCGTCCTTCGGGAAGTTGTTCCAGAAACGCCACATATAGTGATGGACCCGCTCCACGTCGTTCGGGGACGCCGTCGGGCAGACCTTGTAGCCGCGCGGGTCGAGATGGCTCGTAAGCCTGCGGATCGCGCCGCCCTTTCCCGCCGCGTCCCAGCCCTCAAAGCCGAGAACGACCGGGATCCTTAATTTATACAGCTGGCTGTGCAGGTACTCGAGCCGCTTCTGCAGGGCGTCGAGACGCTTGCGGTACTCGTCGCGGTCGTACGATTTCGTAAGATCCGAACGGGTGACCGGCCCCTCCTTGTAGCGGTCCGCCGGTTCCGCATCCTCAAGGATCTCCTTGCGCGGTCCGGCCGCCTTAAGAGTCAGCGCGCGTTCCATGGCGTCCGCCACCGCCGTCATGATGGCGAGGCCCGCCGCGCTCTTGTCCGTCGAGTCGACGATGATCCACGGCGCGTTCTGCGTGTTGGTCTTGTAGATCATCTCCTGGTTCATCTTGCGGTATTTGTCATAATGCTCGTTGCGCTTCCAGTCCGCCTTGGAGACGCGCCACGACGTTCCGCTCGATTTCTCCAGTTTCTCAAAGCGCTTCTTCTGCTCCTTCTCGGAAATGTCCAGGAACATTTTGATCAGCACCATGCCGCTGTCCGTCAGCTGTTTTTCAAACGCCAGGATATCGTAAAACGCCCGCTCCGCTTCCTTATCGCTCGTCTTTCCGTCGAAACGGTCGAGCTGGACTTTGCGGTACCAGCTCGTATCGAAGATCACGATACGGCCGTTGGCCGGCGTCTTGATCGCGAACTGCCAGAGGAACGGATGCATGAGTTCCTCCTCGCCCTGCTTGTCCCCGGTGTACACGTCGAAACCGCGCGGGTCGAGCGCCTGGATCAGACGGTTGATCTGAAGGCCCTTTCCGGCTGCGTCGTATCCGTCGAAGGTGATCAGGACCGGAATTCCCGCTTCCTTGCACTTTCTCTGGAGCAGCCCGAGTCTCGCGCTCTGCTTTTCCGCTTCAGCTTTTCTTTTTTCTTTCAGTTTTGCCTTGCTGTCCGCATTCTCCAGTTTCATGCTCGTCAGTTTGGGTCCCGATTTCTTCTCCGACATACGAATTCTCCTCTCCTTTTTGAATCGGTAGTCTGTGGCCGCCCAGGAGGGCGGGCCTGTCTTCGGCCGCAATTTGATCCGTAATTTGTATTGTACTCTTATTTTTATGTTTTTTCAATAAATTTTTAAACTCAAAACAAAAAAGCCGCAATTTAGCGACTTCTTTGAATGGAGACGACAGGACTCGAACCTGCGACCCTCTACACGTCAAGCAGATGCTCTCCCAGCTGAGCTACATCTCCATGCCCATATATCGGACTGTCCCGGAATCTTCCGGAAGTGGAGCATATGGGATTCGAACCCACGGCCTCTACAATGCGAATGTAGCGCGCTCCCAACTGCGCTAATGCCCCATATGGAAGTGGAAGCAATGGGGCTCGAACCCATGACCTCTCGCGTGTGAGGCGAACGCTCATCCCGGCTGAGCTATGCTTCCATGTCGGGGCAACAGGATTTGAACCTGCGACCTCTCGGCCCCCAGCCGAGCGCGCTACCAAGCTACGCCATACCCCGCGAACAAAATCCATTATACCAGAAAAAAGGAAAAAATCAACAACGAATTACAAATTTCCGAAAAAAATTATTCAGCCCGCTTCCCCGATCGCCAGTTCCACCGGCCGGTAGACCAGCGGATATAAGAGCCAGGCGATCAAAAGTCCGCTTGCGCCCTGCACCAGATTGGCCGGAACGCTGGCAAACGCCCCCGCGACGCCGTAGAGAAAACTCTCGCAGAAGCAGTAACCGCCCGCGACCATCACCATGTCGATCACCCCGCAGAGCGCGACCGCAAGATGAAGGGAACGTCCCGCCGCCGCGGCTTTCCGGTAAAGGATGCTTCCGAGAAACGCGGCCAGCCCTTTAATAAGGAAGGTGATCGGAACGTAAATAAAGTATCCGCCGAGCAGGTCCGCCATGCAGGAGCCGATCCCCGCCGCCAGAAGGGCCGCGGTCGGGTCCAGGAAAACGCCGCAGAGAATCACGATCGCATCGCCGGGGTGGATATACCCGCCCGTGCCCGGCGTCGGGATCCGGACCGACATCGTCGCCACACAGCACAACGCGGCAAGGACCGCCGCCAGAACCATTCGTTTGATCTT
Source organism: uncultured Lachnospiraceae bacterium (assembly GCA_947623185.1). Classification (GTDB taxonomy): domain Bacteria; phylum Bacillota; class Clostridia; order Lachnospirales; family Lachnospiraceae; genus CANQGL01. Next base: position 27,389 of record CANQGL010000003.1, on the reverse strand, counting down.
CCTGTCTTTCATATCGTTCACTCTCCGTTATCCGTATCGCAGACGCCTTGTCCCTGCGCGCCCGCGTTTTCTTTTTATCCGTATCATAGCGGAGAGTTGGACTGAATAAAATATCCAGTTTAATACTTTTTAACAAGTCCAGTTGTTAAAATCCGAAGAACCTGTTCACGCCGTCGAGCAGCCCGTTTCCGATTTTTTCCAACGCCGCGTCCGTGTGCGGCGAGGTCTTGTCCCCGAGCTCGATGTCGACGCTGGGGATCGTCGAGTAGGACGTCTGGGTAAGGTCCATCTCCATGCTGCCCGAAGAGAAGATCTTGACGCCCGCGTTCTTAAGCCCCGCGATCAGCGAATCTCCCAGAGCATGGTGCGATTTCCAGTACGAAGCCACCGGCTCCATCGCGCGGTAATTTTTATTGGAAGGAACGCTCATGTAGAACGCGCCCTTGTCCCGCTCGGTCGAATCCCAGTGGAGCGCGATGTGGCAGTCCGCGTTGTTGTTGGCGATCACCGTGCGCGCGATGTTGTCCAGCTGGACGTCGCTCCCCTCGCGGATCATCAGCACGTCGTAGCCGGCCGCCAACAGCTTGTCGCGCAGGATCTTTGCCAGCGCCAGCGTCACCTTGCTCTCAGCCGTCCCGTCCGCGAACGTCATGCCCGATGAAACCGCGGCCGCCGTGGTGGCTCCCGCCGCCGTGGTGCCGCCCGTGACCTTCGCGCTTCCGTCCGGATGGCAGAGCGTCTTTACGGAGCCGCCGCCTTTCGTCCCGTGTCCCGCGTTGACACAGACGACCTTTCCGTTCCGCTTCGCGCTGCCGTTATGATAATAGACCGCCTTTCCGCCGGTGATCTTCGCGAACGAGGCGTAACGGTAATCCGGGTCCAGGCTGACCTCCCACGTTCTGTCCACATACGGGCTCTCGGCGGGAGTCTGCGGTTCCGAAGCCGCCGGGGCCTTCATCGTGAGGTATTCGGAGGATACATAGCCCTTCGTCCCGTTCACCGTCACCACGCTCCAGCCGTCCGCGCTGCTCTCCCGTTCCAGTTTGGCTCCGCGCGGGATCACGTCGAGGATCTGCGTCTCCGTCGAGGGGCCGCTCCTTAAGTTCAGCGAGCTCGCGTTTACATAGACCGTATCCGCAAGCGCCGGAAAAGCGCCCGCGCATGAAATCGCCAATGAAAGTCCCATGATCCGTATCGTCGTTTTTATCTTCATCGTTAAGTATCTCCCTTATCCGGTAATGATCTGGTCCCAATATAGCATATTTTATTCAAAATAGCAATGACGGCGAAAAATCGCCGTCATCCTGCCTGGCTCACCATCTCCATGACTTCGTTCACAGAGAGCTTTCTCTCCTTGAGCATCGCGGAGAGCTCCGCGATATCCAGCTTTTCCAGCTCGGCCTCCAGCTCCTTCTTCTCCTGTTTCATCTTCTCCAGGCACTCGCTGTAGCGGGCGATCGACTCGTTCACGTCGGTCAGCCGCTCCTGGATCTTTTCCTTCGGGCTCTTTCTTGCACCTCTTGCCATGATCATTCTCCTGTTCTGATTTCGGTTTTTGTCCGGTTTCGGTCTCTCCTTACAGTGTATGCGGTTTGTCCGGAAAATATTCCCATGTTCGGATCATTACAATTTTTTTGCCGCCGATAACGATCCCTTATGGAATATTTTCTTATATTTTAATTTTTTTGGTTTATTCGAGAAAATATCGGTCGTCCATAACGAATCGTTATTTTACGATAACCAACGATTATTTGCTTTTATAGGTGAAACTTCCTATAATATTGCTATCCAAATTGAAAATGTCTGTGCAAAATGCGAAGAAAGGGGGATCCGGGCATGAATCCTGCAAAGGAAAAAGAGCTGTTCGAGGACTGCTCCGTGACAAGCGCGATCCTCCGTCTTGCTTTTCCGACCGTGATCGGCCAAATCATTTTGGTCGTCTACAATCTCGCCGACACCTTCTTTATCGGACTTACCGGCAGCGACGCCATGCTGACCGCCGTTACCGTCTGTATGCCGGCTTTCATGTTCCTCTCCGCCATCTCGAATTTGTTCGGCATCGGCGGCGCGAGCGTGATCTCCCGTGCGCTCGGGAGCCAGGACCGTAAGCGCGCCCGTCTGGCGTCCTCGTTTGCGTTCTGGGGCTGCCTTGCGCTCACGGCGGTCTATTCGCTCGGTACTTTTCTTTTCATTGACTCCTTTGTGGACCTTCTCGGCGGCACCGCCGCCGAGGTCCACGGATATTCGTCCGCCTATCTGATCTGCACGGTCGTGATCGGCGGCATAACGACCTCCGTAAGCGTGCTGCTCTCGCACCTGATCCGGGCCGAGGGCCGTTCGGTCCTCGCCAGCGCGGGCATCGCGCTCGGCGGCATTTTAAACATCGCGCTCGACCCGCTTTTCATGTTCGTCATCCTTCCGCCCGGACAGGAGACGCTCGGCGCGGCGATCGCCACCGCTCTCTCCAACGCGGTCGCGGCCGTCTATTTCCTGGCCCTCGTATGGATCAACCGGAAGGGAAATTCCGTCATCATGCTTGCGCCCGCCGCGGGCGCTTTCGCGGATGAGATCCCGAAAGAAATACTGAGCGCCGGCCTGCCGGCCTGTCTGATGACGCTGTTTGAGAATATATCCTACGCCGTGCTCGACAAACTGATGTCCCTCTGCGGGACGCAGATGCAGGCCGGGATCGGCGTCGCCAAAAAAGTCAACATGCTCGCCCACTGTATCGTGCGGGGCATCGCCCAGGGGGCGCTTCCGCTGATCGGTTACAACTACGCGGCCAGGAACTACAAACGTATGCGCCAGTCCGTCCTGCTTGCGGCGGCCATCGCGGTCGCTGCGGCCTTCCTCTGCATGGGCGCGAACCTGGTCTTCTCCGCGCAGCTGATCGGGATCTTCATACGCCCCGGCTCCGAATCGGTCGTTTACGGTTCGCGGTTCCTGCGGATCCTCTGCATCGGCGGTCCGTTCTCCGCCTGCGCGTACACGATCATCTCCTTCTTCCAGGCGACGGGAGAAGGCGGGAAGTCGTTCCTGCTCGCGGTCCTCAGAAAGGGGATCATCGATATCCCCCTCATGTTCGTTTTGAGCTCGGTCCTTCCGGTCTACGGGATCGTGTGGGCGACCCCGATCGCGGATCTCCTCTGCTGCCTTACGGCGCTCGTCCTCTTTGCGGCTTTCCTTGTGAAACACCCGGATGAAGCCAAAACGGCGGCAAAACCGGAGGCGGTCTTACCTGCTTTCGGTTGCGCGATCCGGAAACATCGGATATAATAAAAGCAGTACCCCGGCAGGGCAAAAGGGAGGTAAACGGACATGGTCGATCCCAAACTCTATTCCCTGATCGCGGTGGCGGAAACCGGGAGCTTTACCCGCGCGGCGGAACAGCTCTCTCTCACGCAGCCGGCGGTCAGCCAGCACATCCGTCTTCTCGAGGAGGAAATGGGCGCGCGGATCTTTGAGCGCGCGCACAACGAGCTCCATCTGACGCGCGAGGGCAAGCTGATCCTGCGCTATGCGCGGCGGGTCTCCGCCCTGCGCCACAATCTCGAGCGGGACCTCAAGGAGGAGAAGGAGCGCATCACCTCCCTCACCGTCGGCATCACCCACACCGCGGAGAGCAGCGCGATCGCCGAGGCCCTGGCTTCCTACGCGACCACGCAGGACGGTCTGACCGTCAAGGTCGTGACCGACAGCGTCAAGAACCTCCGCAGCATGCTCAAGAATTACGAGCTCGATTTCATCATCGCCGAGGGCCGGATCAGCGGCAGCTCGCTCAGCCATCTGATGCTGGACACCGACTGCCTGATGCTGATCGTCGCCCCGGACCATCCACTGGCAAAGCAGGGCGTGGTGACGATCGACCAGATCAAGAAGGAGAACCTGATCCTAAGGAGCGCCGGGTCCAACACCCGCAACCTCTTCCGCGCGCAGCTCGAGAGCCGGAACATGAGCATCAATGACTTCAACGTCGTGCTTGAGATCGACAACATCGCCACCATCAAGGATCTGATCCGCCGCGGGTTCGGCGTTTCCGTGCTTGCCCGCAGCGCATGTATGGACGAGCTGTCAAAGAAAAAGATCGCCGCGCTGCCGATCGAGAACTTCAGCATGATGCGCGAGATCAACATCGTCTATGCGAACGATTTCGAGCATCCGGAGATCCTGCCCTCCATCATCGACGCCTACCGCGCCGTGAGCGGAAATTCCGAGAAGGCCGTATAGCCACAGGGCAGGCAGCGAACAGGCACACAGGCAAAAACACACCGGCTCGCAGGCAAAGACGAGCCGGCACACGCAAAGAATAAGCCCGACGGGGCTGCTTAACGCAGTTCCCGCCGGGCTTTGATCATTTCTGTCTTATGACCGTTCTCTTCCGGTCATACCGCATCCGTCAGATCGTGGTGCACGGGCCGCAGACGGTCTTGCAGCACGTCATGGGCGTGGTGCTCTCGGAATTGCATCCGGAGTTGCATCCCGAATTACAGCCGGAATTGCATCCGCATCCGGTGGTGGCTCCGCCTACGCCGGTGTTCGTGCAGCTCTGGGCGCCGGCCGTGTAGCCCGCCTGGTATCCGGCATTGTAGCCGGCGTTATAACCGGCGTTGTAGCCCTCGTTGTAGCCGGTATTGTAACCGGCGTTGTAACCGCATTTGTAGCCGCTCTTGTAAGCGCAGCTGCAGCTGTTGTTCGCTCCGGAATTCGAATTGGTGGTTCCGGAATTCACACCGCTCGAGGAATTGGAGCCGTTGCAAAAGCAATTTCTGCAGATACCCATATGATGAAGTCTCCTTAAAATTTCAGGTTTGTACTATATCATATGGGACGCGCGAAAATTGGTTCCATCAATCGCCCAGAACATTCCGGATCTTCGCCGGGGTCCGGTAGTTCCACGTCGAGATCTTGATGCCGGTCTTCCTGCTCGACGCGTGGCAGACCTGGCCGTTTCCGATGTAGAGCGCGACGTGGTTGATCCCGCCGCTGCCGGAATAAAAGATCAGATCGCCCGGTCTGAGCTCGCTCGAGGTGATCGCCTTTCCGCAGTTCGACTGCGCGCCGGAATTGTGCGGCAGCGACACGCCGAAATGAGCCATGACGGACATCGTAAATCCCGAGCAGTCCGCCCCGTTCGTCAGGCTCGTCCCGCCGTAAACGTAAGGATTCCCGACAAACTGCACGGCGTAGTTGGCAATCTCCGCCCTTCTGGACGAAACGCTCCCGGCATTGGAGCCCGCCGCCCCGGTATTGACGCTCGAAGTCGTCTTCGATCCGGAGGAGCTGCTGGAAGAAGATTTGGAGCCGCTGCTCTTGGAGGACGCCTTCGTGGTGGGCTGGGGCTTGTTCTCCGCCGCGACCACAGGCGTGTAGCGGATCGCCTCGTTGAGGCCGTACTTGACGTCCACCAGGTCGCTGGATATGTAGGCGTTCGTATCGTCGAGCTCGATCTCGACCCAGTCGTCGGTCTGGCTGGCGACGATGAACTTTTCGTTGCTGACGATCTGCGTCCAGATCGAGGACTGCGTGTTCGGCTCCGTGCGGACGTTGACGCCGTCCGTGTTGGCGAACGCCATCAGCTGGGCCACCTGCATGGCCTTGTCCTGCGCCGCCTGGCCCGTCAGGATAAACTCGGATTTGACGTATCCGGTGATGCCGCCGGAACGGATCTTGTACCAGCCGTCCTCGGTCGTATCGAGGATATCGCAGCCCGCGTTGCTCGGCAGCTTGGCGATGATCTTGCCCTTCTCCTCGCTGGGATTGTCGCGGACGTTCAGATAATTGCTGACGTTGGAAACGCCCAGATTGTCGTAGAGGCTTAAGACCGTCGTCCGCATATCCTGCTTTCTCGCCTCGTTTAAGGCGTAGCGAACCGTCACATACTCGTCGGAGATATAGCCGTTGTCGATCTGGATCCAGCCGCCCTCATGGCTTTTGATCGGGTACCGTTCATCCTCGAGGACCTGTCCCACGATCTCGGAGTCCGAATTCGCCTCGGCGCGCACGTTCAGCTTGGCCGTGTTGATCACGGCGCGCTCCATGACGTTCTTTGACGCCTCCTCGCGCGCTTTCTCCCCGGTATAGATATAATCGGACTTCACATAGCCGGTCACGCCGCCGGATCTGATCTTATACCAGCCGTCCGTCGTGGTGTCGACGACCTCGCAGGCCCCGCCGCTCTGGAGCTTTCCGACGATCTCGCCGAAGCTCTCCGGCGTCTTGCGGATGTTCAGATAGCCGGACACTCCGGCGATCCCGAGATTGGCGTAGCCGTCGATCACGCTGTCGACCTTTTCCGCGTATTCGATGGATGCGATCTCCTCCGCGGAGAGCGTCGTCTCCAGGACGATCGATTTCGTCTCCTCCGCGGACGCCACGGCCACTTCGGTCTCGGGCGCGGGCGTCGTCTCCAGGGAAGCCGCCACCGTCTCGACCTTCATGTCTCCGCTGTGGGCCTTTCTGTAATTACCGATCATTCCGCCGGTAACGGCCACGACGGATACCACGGCCACGGCCGCGACCGCGGCTGCCATCGCCTTCTGGGGAACGCCCATCTGGCGCTGTTTCTTTATTTTCTTCAGACGTTCAATGTTGTCCGCGGACTGTTCCTTTGCGGACTTTTCCTTCGTTCTCTCACCGTCTGCCATCTGTCGGTTTCTTCCTTTCCAGCCGGCGCCGCCGTTTTTTCCCGGCTCCGGCCCATCATCATTCTAGCAAACCGGCACGGTTCCTGTCAAATTAAATTACCCGTCAGTTTTATTATGAATTTATTAAATTTCTCACCAGCTTACGACACTGTCCACGATGGCCTGCTGCTCCGTGCTTGTTCTCCGAAGATAGATACGGGTCGTCTCGATGCTCTCATGCCCCATCAGATCGGCCAGGAGCGCGATGTCCTGGAACCGTTCCAGAAAACTCTTGGCGAACCTGTGGCGGAACGAATGCGGATACACGACGGCCGGATTGATCTGGTAACGCTCGGCCAGGATCTTTAGCTGCGCCGAGATCCCGCGCGTGGTGATCCGTTTTCCGTGCCGGTTCAGAAAAATAAAGCCGCTCGTCAGTCCCCTCGAAGTGATCCATTCAAGCGCCTCCTCCCGCAGGGCCTTCGGGATGTAGATGCGCCTGAGCTTTCCGCCCTTGGAGTACAGATCCACATAGCCGATCTGCACATGCTCCACCTTGATCTGGATCAGTTCGCTGACGCGGACGCCGGTCGCCGCCATAAAGCGGATCACGAAATACCAGAACAGCTCCCCGTCCGCTTTTAAGCTGCTCTTAAAATACTCGTAATCGGCCTCGCTGATCACGTTTTCCAGGAACGCCTTCTGCTGAACGCGGACGAACGGCATTTTCCATTCGGGTTTTTCGATAAAGTCAAGATAACAGTTGATCGCGCGGATCCGCAGATTTACCGTTTTGGGCTTGTACGACTCGATCAGCCACATCTTGTGTTCCTTGAGCCTGCGTTTTGTCATGTGGTCGTACTGCCGGTAAAACTGTTTGACGGCGAACAGGTAGGAAGTGACAGTATTTTCCGACAGGTTCGTCTCCCGCAAGTAATCTTCAAATTTGTCTGTCATCATAGAATGAAAGACCTCCTTTCATCCTATGATTTTAGCATTTTAACTAAAAAATGGAATATTCTGGAAAACTTTTTTCGACCGGATTCGACATATTTTTACCTGTACCTGCCCGTCTCCTCCGGAGGGGTCTTTCGCTCTCCTCAGATAAAACGGTCAACGCATACGGCCCCGTACGGGCGGATGCTCATCCGGTAGGCGCTGCCCGCGCCCATTGCCCGCTCGATATAGGCGATGTATTCATCGGCGAACCGGTTCGGCAGCATCGCCATGATCACGCCCGCGAATCCGCCGCCGTGAACGCGGCAGGCGCCGCATCCCTTTTCCTTAATGAAGAGCTCGGTGAGCGCCAGCGCCGTCGTGATGCCCTGCTCGGTGCTTCCGCCGACGTAGCAGTTCTGGAGCCATTTCCAGGACGAATTCCCCGACTCGGTGATCAGCTTCAGGAAATCGTCGAAGCGGTTTTCGCGTAGCGCGGCCACCTGCAGGCCGACGCGCCTGTTTTCCTCAAAGAAGTGTAGTGCGCGGAGAAACGCGCGTCCGCCCGCCTCCGCTATCACTTTGGCGGCGTTCTCCACCACCTCGTCCTCCGAGACTTCGGCCAGGTAGTCCTTGCCGAAGACATGCGCGACCGCCATCATCTCGTTGGGGATCGAGGAATACTCCTCGCTCAGATCCGCGTGTCCCTTGCCGGTCTGGACGATGATCAGGCTGTGGTCCTGCGCGCCGAAATCGTAGTCGATCTTCTCCACCGCCGGATCCTGCGGGTCCTTAAAGTCGATCGCGACCATGCCGCCGACCGCGCACGCCATCTGGTCGAGCATCCCGGACCCCTTGTTCCAGTAGCGGTTCTCCGCGTATTTTCCGACATGGGCGTACGTCACCACGCCGAGCTTCCCGTCGTTGAAGAATGTGTCAGCCATCGAACAGATCAGCATCTCGTAGGCCGCCGACGAGCTGACTCCGGCGGCGCTGATCACGTTGCTGGTTATGTATGCGTCGAAACCTCCGACGGAATGTCCCATCTCGAGAAGGCCCTTGAACATCCCCTTCGTGAGATCGACCGTCCCGGCCATCTTCGCGCTCGGCGAGAGGTCCTTTAAGCTGACCGTGAATTTCTGGTCATACGTCTCGCTGACGATGCGGACCTCGTCTCTCCCGTTCGGAGCCGCCGCCGCCACGCAGTCAAGGTTGATGCTGCCGGCAAGCACCCTGCCGTGATTATGGTCCGTGTGGTTGCCGCTGATCTCGGTCCGGCCGGCCGAGCTGAACAGGCTTATATCCTCTGTCTCGCCGAATTCCCGGCGAAAGCCCTCGATCACCTTCGCGTAGCGCGCCCTGTTCTCCGCTACGCCGTCCTTTCCGTACATTTCTTTAAAAAAGCGTTCCGCCTTATCTCCGTTTAAGCGTTCCGTAAGCATATCCGTTCTCATACCCGTACTCCTTTTCCCCTGATAGTTTTTTCCCTTTCCTTTCGGTTATCCCCATTGTACTAAAATTTCATCCGATTTGCAATCCCGTTTCCCAAAGTGCCGCAGGCCGCGCCGCGGTGATATCGGTCCCGCCGGGAGAATACGGACTCCGCCGCGGCAAAACGAGCCGCGACGCGACGATATCGGTCCCGCGCCGCAAAGCAGCCCCCGCCGCCGTAAAACGAACCGCGCGCCGCGGTGACGCCGGTCTCTCCGCGGCAAAGCGTATCCCGCCGCACGCAATAATACTTGACATGGTTTTCAAAACCGGATATAATGACTTATATGGTTTTCAAAACCATGTTTTCGATAATCATAAGCGAGGTAAGGTGGTATGAAGTACAAAATTGTCGCGGATTCTTCCGCCAACGTATACGAGAGAAAAGACGTCGATTACCGCAGCGTCCCGTTGAAGATCGTGACTTCCGAGCGCGAATATACGGATGTGAAGGGGACCGACGTTACCGAAATGGTCGAGTACCTGCAGGGTTACAAAGGGCGTTCCAGCACCTCATGTCCGAACGTCCACGACTGGCTGGAAGCGTTCGGGGACGCGGATGTGATCCTCGGCGTGACGATCACCAGCAATCTCTCGGGAAGCTACGCCTCCGCCATGCAGGCCAAAAAGGATTATGAGGAATCCCATCCGGGCGCGAACGTGCTGATCATAGACTCGCTGTCCGCCGGTCCGGAACTCGGGCTGATTATCGATAAAATGGAAGAAGTCGTAAAAGAAGGGCTCTCTTTTGAGGAAATGTCCAAAGCCGTTACGGACTACTGCAGGCAAAGCCACCTGCTGTTTGCCCTTCAGCATATGGATAACCTGGCAAGGAACGGCCGGGTCAATCCCGCGATCGCCAAGATCGCCGGCGTTCTCGGCATCCGCGTCGTGGGGAAAGCCAGCGACACGGGCACCCTGCAGCAGCTGCACAAATGCCGCGGCGAATCCGCTTCGGTAGCGTGTATCTGGGATGAGATGAAAAAGCACGGATATAAGGGCGGAAAGGTCCGGATCGACCACTGTCTGAACCTCAAAATGGCCCAGTCCCTCTCCGATCTGATCAAGGCCGGCTATCCGTCCGCGAACGTGCACATCGGCGAATGTACGGCTCTCTGCAGTTTCTATGCGGAAAAGGGCGGGCTGATGATCGGGTACGAAGGCTGATCCGTCTCCGGCCGCGCAAGGCCGCGAAACGCCCTAAAGAAGGAACGACAGGATCTCGGCCGTGCAGACGATGAGATAGACGGCGAAGCCGGGATTCAGATAAGCAAATATCCGACCGCGGTACGGTGCTCCGTTTGCCGCGGTCAGTTTTTTGTACGCAGGCGCCGCGTATCTCGCCGCAAAGTAGACGGCTCCGACGATCTGGAGGGCCATCACCGCCATCAGCGCCAGGGAATACAGCGCGGAGAGCGCGAAGAGCCCGTGCTCCTCCAGCCAGAAGAGAAAGGCGGTCGTGATCATCGTATAGCTGTTGAAAATCATATGGAGGATCACGTTATAGCGTATCCGGTTGGTCGTCACGGCAATGTACCCCAGGACCAGTCCCACGAAAGTCGCATAGAGAAACTGCGGCAGATTCCCGTGCATCAGGCCGAACATGACCGCGCAGAACACCACGGCCGTGCGGTCCCCGAACACTCTGGCGCGCTTAAGCAGCAGTCCCCTGAACATAAGCTCTTCCATAAACGGTCCGAGCAGGCAGATATAAATGACCATGGACGGCGTATAGTCCGTGACCACCTCGGTAATCGGATTCATTTCCTCAAACGTTTTCCCGTTGAACAGAGAAAAAAAGGCGTTGATCAGGTTGCCGCCCATATTGAGGATATAGCCGAGCCCGGATGCGATCACCAGGCAGACCATAAACTCCTCCAGCGAAAACTTTTTCGCCGGTCCCCGGAATACCGGCAGGAAGCGCATGATGCAGTAAGCGCAAAAATACGGGATGCCGAACGCGAAGACATACTGCACCAGCACAGACGTCCAGTCCGACCGGAACAGCCATGAAAGCAGGCGGTAAACGCCGCCTTCATGGCCCGCGATCATATGATCCGCCGCCAGATAGACGCCCGAGCCGTAATAGTTCAGGATCATCAGCACGGTGAGCGCCAGTCCGAGGACGGTAAATGTTATGAAACAGCTTTTTCCGGTACGGTTCATAAAACTTTCCTCTTACTTCTGTTCTCCGGTCATTTCCATCATGATCTCGCTGCTGCGCGCGATGAACTTCGTCATGCGCTCCGGCGAAAGGCTTCCGTGGGCCAGCTTTGCGAGATCGTAGAGCTGCTCGCAGATCTTTCCGGTCAGATCGCCCTCGCGGTTCGCGAGAATGTATTTCACAAGGCCGTTGTTGGCGTTTAAGACCAGGGTCTCGGAGGCCGGGAACATGTCCTCTCCCCCGCCGTACATGCTGTACATCTTCATCATTTCCTGCATCCGGCGGCTCTCCTCGGATACCGTGATCATCGAAGCCAGACCCTCGTTCTTTAACTTCTCGACTTTGACCTCCAGCTTGTCGTTTGCCAGAGCCTTGCGGAACGTCTCCGTCAGCGCCTCGGCGTCTGCCTTCTCCTGCTCTTTTCCGGCCTCGTCCTGCTCTTTCGCATCCTCTTTGAACGCTTTGTCGACGTCGGCGTCGATGCGCAAAAACTTCACGCCCTCGTTCTTCTGCTCCAGCTGGGTGATGAACGGGGAGTCGATCGGGTGCGGAAGGATCACCGCGTCAAGCCCGGCTTCCCGGAACATGTTGATGTACTGGCTCTGTTCCTTCTCATCCGTCACATAGAAGACCTGGTTCTCGTGCTTTTCCTTGTTCGCCTCCAGGCAGTCCTTCAGGGTGAGGTATTTCCCATCCAGGTCCTTGAAGATGATATAATCGTTCATCTTCTCGGCAAACTTTTCGTCCTTTAAGCAGCCGAACTTGACGAACGGATTGATGTCGTCCCAGTATTTCTCGTAGTTTTCGCGGTCGGTCTTGCACATGCCGGACAGCTTGTCCGCGACCTTCTTCGTGATGTAATCGGATATCTTCGCGACAAAGCCGTCGTTCTGCAGGGCGCTTCTCGACACGTTGAGGGGCAGATCCGGGCAGTCGATGACGCCTTTGAGCAGCATCAGAAATTCCGGGATGACCTCCTTGATATTGTCGGCGATGAACACCTGGTTGTTGTAGAGCTTGATCTTTCCCTCGATGCTCTCGTACTCCATGTTGATCTTCGGGAAGTAGAGGATGCCCTTTAAGTTGAACGGATAGTCCATGTTCAGGTGGATCCAGAACAGCGGCTCCTTAAAGTCCAGGAATACCTTGCGGTAAAATTCCTTATACTCCTCCTCCGTGCACTCGTTCGGGTGCTTGTTCCAGAGCGGATGGATGTCGTTGATGGGCTTCGGCCGTCTTAGGATCTTGTATTTTTCCTTCGCCGGGGAGACCTCGACCGTCTCCTTCGTCCCGTCTTCCTTCTCCTTTTCCTCGGTCTTTGCCTCCTCGATGACCGTCTCCACGACCGTATCCTTATCGGTCAGCTCGTCCTTCTCGATCGTGTCGTACTGCGGCTCCGCCGTCTCGTCGTTTACATAAATCTCGATCGGCATGAAGGCGCAGTACTTTTCCAGGACCTCGCGCGCGCGGTACTCGTTGCAGAATTCGGTGCTGTCGTCGTTTAGGCACAGCGTGACCGTCGTGCCCTGCTCCGTCCTGTCGCCCTCGTCCATCGCGAACTCGGTGCCGCCCTCGGACTCCCAGTGGACCGCCTTCGCGCCCTCCTTATAGGAGAGCGTATCGATCGTCACCCGGTCGGCGACCATGAACGCCGAATAAAAGCCGAGGCCGAAATGTCCGATGATCTGGTCCTCGTTGGCCTTGTCCTTGTATTTGTTCAAAAAATCCTGCGCGCCGGAAAAAGCGATCTGGTTAATATACTCATCCACCTCTTCTTCCGTCATTCCGATGCCGTTGTCGCTCACGGCCACCGTTTTCTCTTTCGGATTTACCGTGACGGTCACCTTGTATTCCGCCCCGTCCGGCTCCTCGTACTCGCCCATTAACGCCAGTTTCTTTAACTTCGTGATCGCGTCGCATCCATTGCTTACCAGCTCGCGGTAAAAAATGTCATGATCCGAATAAAGCCACTTCTTGATGATCGGGAAAATATTTTCGCTGTTGATCGACAGACTTCCTGTCTTTGCCATATATGATCACTCCTTGCTGAATGGATTTCGTGCCGTCGGCGCGGTGCGCGCCTGCGGCACATATTTTGTTCTATTGTATTGTAGTACTCTTCAGGCAAAAAGTCAACAAAAATTTAGCACTCATTTTATTTGAGTGCTAATAATTCATTCATATCCGTGTAAAAGCGATCCCGTTCTGCCTGAGGAACCGCATCACGCTCTCGTCCCACTCGCGCTCCAGCGTGCGGTCCGGCGTGAAGAAATTCATGGACGCGCCCGTCACGCAGCTTAGGCCCCCGTTTTCGTAGACCACGTTCAGGTACAGCCCGCCGACCGATCCGGCCGAAAGTCCCGGCGCGTGGGCGGCCGTAAAGCGGTCTCTTGCCGACGGCGTGAGCAGAAACACGATCCGAAAGCTCTCCGGCAGCCGTTTTCCCCTGATGAGCGAGTAGCAGACCGGCTTTAACACGCGCCACGCCGAAAATTCCTCCACCCGGTTCTCCTCAAGCTCCTCGTCGGAGTAGTAACCCTGGCGGACGCCCCCGTCGATCGTAAACCGGTTGAAGGTCGTGATCTCCGCCTCGCGCACCAGGAACGCGTCGAAAAGTTCTCCTATAAAAAGTCCGGCCGTAAAGGCCCTCTGGTCCTCGATCTTCAGAGCGACCATCCCGCAACCTCCCCCGCGTTTTCCGCTATCCCTGACTCCGGCAGACCCGCTCGAAGATCCCGAAGAAATCCGCCGTCACCTGCGGGCTTTCCGAGATCGAGATATCCCGCCAGAGCTGCGGATCGCCGACCAACTCGATCTGGTCTTTGTAAGTCTGATAGGTCCCGTAAAACGCATTGTTCTTTTTCTGGCGGACCATCTCCTCGCGGCGCAGGCGCGTCGCGGTCTCCTCGTAATCGTTCAGGCATTTGATGATGTAATATTTACCGCCGTCCTTCACGACGCCGCTCACCTCGCCGGAGGCAAGGCCATAGGCCGCTTCCTCGTATTCGCTCCCGCGGAGCCCGCGGTAGATCTGCTTATGGATCTCCTGATCGGTCGAATACTCGTGCGCCAGGGAGCTGAAATCGGCCCCGTCCTCGCGCACGCGCCTGAGAAGCTCGTTCGCGGTCTCCTCCCGGTCCACCTCGATCTGCAGGACGCTGATGACTCTGGCCTCGCTGTCGCTGACTTCCAGATTCAGCCCCTTCGTCAGCCTGTCGACCAGCTTTTCGGACCGCCAGTAGTCGGTAAAGAACTCCTCCATGTCGCGCTCGGTCACCCCGAAACGCGCCGCGTCCGTCCCGCCGAGCGTCTCGTAATACTGCCTGGCCGCCTCGCGCACGAGATCCTTTTCCTTGCTGGAAAGCTCGATCCCCTCGTCGGCCGCCATCAGGCTCATCACCCGAAGCTCCTGCAGGAAACTGTGGATCTGCTCGATGAGGACCGATTCGAAGATCGTCCCGCGGTTGTCGACGGCGGCGGTCCAGATCTGGTCCGTGTACATCGTCTCGTAGCGGTAGCGCTCCGAAGTCACGATCACCATCGTCTCTCCGGCCCCGTACTCCTTCTCCGTCCGCACGCCGGACGAGAACGCCTCGCGCACGCCGCATCCGCCGAGGACCGGGACAAGCAAAAGAAGCGCCGCAAGAAACGCAGCCGCGCGAACCGGTCTTCTTCTGTTCTTTCCCTTTCCAGGCTTCATTCCGTCTCTCCCGATGCCGCGCCGCGCATACCCGCGCGAAAGCGGCTCATAAACCGTCAGGTCTCCAGCAGTCTGATGATCTTGTATACGCCGTCCCGCACGTTGGAATCCGCGAGGAACCGCGCCGCGGCCTTCGTCTCCGGCCGCGCGTTGGCGACCGCGAAGCTGTAATGCGCGCAGCTTAACATCTCGATGTCGTTGAGCTGGTCCCCGAATGCCATCGTCTCCGACGGCGCAACGTCCAACTCCTTCTGCAGGGTCGTCAGAGCCCTGCCCTTGTTGATCCCCGGCGGCTGCGTGTCGATCCACTGCATCCCGGAGAGCGTCACCTTGAGGCGTCCGCCGTACTTTTCGCGCAGCTCGTCCACCTCGCCGTCCGAGATCCCGCTCATGCGGCAGCCCGCGATCTTTACGAACGGTGCCGTAAGCCGCATGACGTCGTCCATGCACATGACGCGGAAATGATAGCTGTTTTTCAGCCAGCCGACGAAAGCCTCGTTTTTGGAATCCGTGTAGACCCCGTCCGGGCCGTCGATCATGATGTCGATCCCCAGGCGGCGGAGATCCGCGACCACTTCCGCCATATGGTTCCTGTCATACTGCGTCAGGGCCCGCACGTTCCCGCCGTATTCGATATACGCGCCGTTGTCGCTGATATAGGCGATCTCGTCGCTCACCGGGCCGAACAGGTATTTCATGCCCGCCACATGGCGGCCGCTCGCCGCCGCAAAGCGGATCCCCTGCTCTCCGAGCTTTCGGATCAGCGCGTAGACCTCCGGTTTCAGGCTGCTTCCTCCGTCCTCGACGAGGGTCCCGTCGATGTCGGATACGATCAGGCGGATCATGCGTCCTCACCGCCCAAAAGCAGTTTCAGTTCCTGATATACGCGGTTCACCGGAAGGCCCATGACGTTGGCGTGGGAACCCCGGATCCCCCGTATGTAGCGGGCGAAAAAGCCCTGCACGGCGTACGCGCCGGCCTTGTCCATCGGCTCCGTGCCCGCCGCGTACTCCGCGATCTCCTCATCCGTCATGGGGTCGATCTGCACATCCGCCTCGTCGAAGAAGATCCGCTCGCGGTCCTTTTCCTTGCCCTTAAGGATCAGGCAGACGCCCGTGTAGACCTGATGCGTGCGCCCGGAGAGGTGCCGCACCATCGCGGCGGCCTCCTCATGCGTCGCGGGTTTCCCGAGGATCTGTCCGTCGATCGCCACCACGGTGTCCGCCCCGATGACGACCGAACCCGCCGGAGCGGTCTGCGCCACGTCGCGCGCCTTCTGCGAGGCCAGCTCCATGACGACCTCCTGCGGCACGTCGGAGCTCACTTTTTCCTCAACGTGGCTTACAACGATCTCGGGCCGGATCCCGATCTGCAGCAATAACTCCTTTCGCCTCGGCGATGCCGAGGCGAGGATAATATGTCCAAATTCCATTCCTTTCCCTTTCTGATCCGGATGGTACTAAAATGCAAATTTCTCTGCGAAATATGCCTTAAGCTCCGCGATCGGGACGCGCACCTGCTCCATCGTGTCGCGGTCGCGCACCGTAACGGCCCCGTCGGTCTCGGAATCAAAGTCGTATGTCACGCAGAACGGCGTTCCGATCTCGTCCTGTCTGCGGTAGCGCTTACCGATGTTCCCGCGGTCGTCAAACTCGCAGTTGTACTCCCTGGAGAGCTCCTCAAACACCTTCTCCGCGCCTTCGTTCAGCTTCTTGGAGAGCGGCAGCACGCCGATCTTGACCGGAGCCAGCGCCGGATGGAAATGCAGGACGGTGCGCACGTCGTTCTCGCCGATCTGCTCCTCGTCGTAGGCCGAGCAGAGGAACGCCAGCGTCACGCGGTCCGCCCCGAGGGACGGCTCGATCACATACGGGATGTACTTCTGGTTGATCTCGTCGTCAAAGTAGGTAAGATCCTGTCCGGACACCTCCTGGTGGCGGGTCAGGTCGTAATCGGTACGGTCGGCGATGCCCCAGAGTTCTCCCCAGCCGAACGGGAACAGGAATTCAAGGTCGGTCGTCGCCTTGCTGTAAAAGCTCAGTTCCTCTTTCTCATGGTCGCGGGCGCGGAGCTCCTCGTCCTTCATGCCGAGGTTCTTGAGCCAGTCGATGCAGAACTGCTTCCAGTACGCGAACCAGTCGAGGTCCGTGTCGGGCTTGCAGAAGAACTCGAGCTCCATCTGCTCAAACTCTCTGGTCCGGAACGTAAAGTTGCCCGGCGTGATCTCGTTGCGGAAGGACTTTCCGATCTGTCCGATGCCGAACGGGACTTTCTTTCTCGAAGTGCGCTGGACGTTTTTGAAGTTTACGAAAATGCCCTGCGCCGTCTCCGGACGCAGATAGACCGTGTTCTTCGCGTCCTCGGTGACGCCCTGGAAGGTCTTGAACATCAGGTTGAATTGACGGATCTCGGTGAAGTCGTGCTTTCCGCAGCTCGGGCAGCAAACGTTGTTGTCCTCGATGAATTTCATCATCTCTTCCTGGCTCCAGCCGTCGACGGACTTCTCCGGTTTGATGCCCTTCTCCTCCATGAAGTCCTCGATCAGCTTGTCGGCGCGGAAACGCTCCTTGCAGGCCTTGCAGTCCATGAGCGGGTCGGAAAAGCTCCCGATATGGCCGGAGGCGACCCAGGTCTGGGTATTCATTAAGATCGCGCAGTCCACTCCCACGTTGTAGGGGTTCTCCTGGATAAATTTCTTCCACCAGGCGTGCTTTACATTATTTTTCAGTTCGACGCCGAGATTGCCGTAATCCCATGTGTTGGCAAGGCCGCCGTAGATCTCGGAGCCGGGATATACAAATCCTCTCGATTTCGCAAGCGCCACGATCTTTTCCATCGTTTTTTCCATGATCATTCTCCTCTTTATTCTATAATTTACAGCCGCTCCCGCCGCCCGTGACCCGGTGGCCGGACCGGTCTATTCAAACACGATATAGGCCGTTTCGGATCCGTCCGTCTCCGCCCGGTTCCCGCTTACCGCCGCCCCGGAGGAAACGTAGCGGATCGTACCGCCGGTATAGACGACCGCCGGGCCTTCCACGGCGATCACGGACATTTTTGTCTTCTCCATGATGTCTCCGGCCGCAATACTTTTATTCCCGGATCCCGCCTCCGTAAAGGACGCGCCGACGATGTATCCCTTCTTCACGCCTTCCGGCACCGGGACCACGTCGAGTTTCTTTACCTGGATCGCACTCTCCTCATCGGGGTATTCCTTCATGAAGCGAAGGTACTGCGCAGCATCCGAAAAGCGGATCCGAAGCCTTGCGATCCCGTCCCCGAGCGTGCACTCCTCAAGTTCCGCGGCCATATCACCGCCGGATCCTTCGTCCGCGCCGTTAAAGGCGGCCAGATATTCCTCCGTAGAAGCCTTAAGCTCCTCCTCGCTGTAATCGCCGGAATCGTAGTGTTCGACCGTCACCGCCGTGACCGTTCCCTCTGCGGCGACGTAAAGACAGCTCTCGTCCGGATCAAAGGCGTCGCTTTTATTCTGGATCCGCGCGCAGCCGGCCGCAAGGACCGCCGCGAGCGCCATCGCTGTGATCGCGGCTCGTTTCATGGGCTCCTCCTGTTTCTCATTGCAGATCGCTACGTTCCATTATCCACAACGGACTGTAAAATGTCAAGCGAATGAAAGGTTTTATCGACGAATCTGCGCCTGTTCTCCTCCACGCATCCCGCGAATTCCCCGAGCACCTGCGCAGACACGGTAAAATTATATAGCTTTTCCGGCGGGGACGCAAGGACATATTCCCAGGTGTAGAGCGCCGCTTCCGTAAGGTCCCTCTCGGGTCTCTCGCGGTACTCCCCGTTCAGCTCCATCAGCTTCAGGTCGAAGACGGAGCGGATGAGCGGATTCGGGATCGCGGGCCTAAGCAGCGCCCGAAGCGACTGGTAGAGGAGTTTTAACGTCTCCAGCCCCTCGATCCCCTCGCGGCCGTAGTAATCGGCGAATTCCAGAAAATACGAGCCATAGCAGGCCGTCTCCATATCCGCGGCGATCTCGCGGAAATAATTGCTGATCGCGGCCGAGACCAGCGTGTAGGCGTCCCGGCCCTCGTAGAGCGAGAACGTTCCGGTCGCGAACGGGCCCGAAGCGGCCATCAGGGAATTTCCCGGCCGTCTGGCTCCCCGGGCGAACGCCGTGATCTTTCCGCGCTCCGCGGTCAGGATCACGAGCCGCCTGTCATATTCACCGACCGGCGAGGACTTTAACACCATGCCGGTCAAAACGATCTGCTCCCTCATCTTCGCCCTTTCAGCATCCGAAACGCCTCCCGCCATCCGCCGGCGCGCTCCATGCCAGCGCGGGCCGGGCCCCCGTGTTTCAGATGTTTTTCACATCGTATCCGTAATTCTTCACCAGAAGGTCGCTGTCGCGCCATTCCTTTCGCACCTTGACCCAGAGTTTCAGGTTCACCTTCGCGTCCATCAGGTTCTCGATCTCGATCCTGGCGGCGGTCCCGATCTTCTTTAACATCGCGCCGCCCTTTCCGATGATGATGCCCTTGTGGGAATCGCGCTCGCAGACGATCGTGGCCTCGATGTCGAAGATCCCGTTTTCGCGCTCGGTCATCTGCTCGATCATCACCGCGATCCCGTGCGGGATCTCGTCGGAGAGCAGGCGCAGCGCCTTCTCGCGGATCAGCTCCGCGGCGATCTGGCGCATCGGCTGGTCGGTCACGGTATCTTCGTCATAATACTGCGGCCCCTCCGGCAGATAGCGGAACAGCTCGCCGATCAGCGTGTCGGTATTGGTCTTTAACCGGGCCGATACCGGAACGATCTCCGCGAACCGGTATGCGCCCTTATAGGCCTCGATCGTTTCCGCGACCGCGGCCTTCGTCACGGTGTCGATCTTGTTGATCACCAGGAAGACCGGCGTCTTCACCTGCTTTAACACCTTCAGGATATGCTGCTCTCCCGGGCCGATCCAGGTCCCCGGCTCGACGAGCCAGAGGATCACGTCGACCTCCTTTAGGGTATGCTCGGCGACGCTCACCATGTATTCGCCCAGTTTGTTCTTTGCGCGGTGGATCCCGGGCGTATCCAGGAAGATGATCTGTCCTCTCTCGTCCGTATAGACGGTCTGGATGCGGTTCCTGGTGGTCTGCGGCTTATCCGAGGTGATGGCGATCTTCTGTCCGATCAGATGGTTCATGAGCGTCGATTTCCCGACGTTCGGCCGTCCGATCAGAGTCGCGAACCCCGATCTGTACTGTCCGTTCATTCGCTCTCTCCCGTCTCCGCCTGCGGTTCCCTGTCCGGACCGAACAGCGGCCTGATCTCCCCGAACATCGCAGCGTCCGCCCGGATCTTGTCGCCGTTTCCGATCACGCAGACGGCTCCCGTCCCGAGGATCGCGCGCACGGGGCCCGCCAGGGCGCGGATATCGGAGACCGATGCGGAAAGGACCTCGTCCCGCTCCTTCTGCACCATCTCCTGCGTAAGCCCGGAGTACCACGCGGCCAGCCCGCGCGCGCCCTTAAGCGACGGAGGCAGCGGCGTGTCCATCTCGCTGACCGTGCCGATCACGAACTTCGTCATGTCGCGCTCGCTCGCGTCGAACCGCTCCAGATAATCCGGTATGCCGCGGTAGACCGCATCGCTCTCCCCCACGTTCGGATCGCGGTAGGAGACGAAGTAGCTCTCCCCGTTTTTGGAGAAGCCGCTCATGCATCCGTACGCGCCTCCCTTGACGCGGAGATTGATCCACAGATAGTCGTAGCTCAGCATGACCTTCAGGATGCGCAGAGTCCCGGTATAGGAAAAACCGCTTCCGGCAAACGTCCCGCAGCGCGCCACATAGTTGACCTTGGACGCCGATACGAAGCCCTCGTTTTTATTGGAAAGCGGAGCCGCGGGCGGACAGATCGCGCCGTCTGCGGCCGGGAGCGCCCCGGTCAGCTTTCTCATGGCCCCCGGAAGGAGCGAAAAGCCCGTCTCATCCGCCGTGTAGCTGACGGTCATGTTCCCGGCGGTAAACAGTTCCCTCATGACGCGCTTAAGGCCGTCCGTGATCTCCCGCTTCTTCGCGTCAAAGTCGCGCACGCAGTCCTCCACGAAACGGAAGAACGCGATCCCGGCGGTGTCCTCGGCGTACCTGGACGCCTCGCTGAAATACGCGGTCGCCCTTCCGACCGCGGCGGTATGGCCGGAATTGGTCAGTTTTATCTGCTGCTTTGACCGGATCTCATTTAAGACCTCGCGCAGCCGTTTTTCGTCGTCAAGGACCGACTCCGTGAGGATCTCCGCCAGGATCTCAAAGCCGAAATCCAGTTTCTCATAAAGCACCCTCACGTTCGCGGCAAAAGCGCCGGTAAAGGACCGTCCGGTCCCGGCCGCCGGGCCGCTTTGATCCGAAAGGTGCGGATACGTCAGGATGGAAAAGCTGATCCCGCCGCTGTTTAAAAAGATCTCGCTGCTTAAATCGCCGTAGGTATGGCGTTCGGTGTTCACGTTCCCCAGCACGGCGCGCAGGATCCCCAGGTACGGCAAGTCCTCCGCGGGCACGCGGCCGGTATCAAACAGCACCTTCAGGTATCCGATCCCGGAAGTGAACATCTCATGGCGGATCACGGTGATCCCGTCGATCTTTGTCTCCTCAAAGATCAGTTTCGCGGCCTCTTTTCCGATGTCCCCGCGCGAAAGCATCGGGATCTTCTCAAGATCCTCCTGCGGCGACGGTTCATCCTGGTAAGCTTTCAGTTCCCTGGTCCGGCGGATCAGCTCCCGGATCTCTTCATCGTTAAGCCCCGCCTTGTAGGCCGCGAGTTTTTCCGCCGTCCTTTTCTCCATCTCGGCGGTGAGCCCGCATCTGGGGCTGGCGATGATGACCGCCTCGTAGGGATTGTCGAGCAGGTATTTTAGGATCAGGCCCTCAAAATAGCCCTCCTCCGCGCCCTGCTTCAGGGCTGCGAAGGTATCCGCGTATTCGAGATGCATGATCGGATCGCCGCCGTAAAGCCAGCTGTCGAGGCACTGCAGGCCGTACATCAGCCCGCGCGGGGTGGAGCCGAAATCGGCCTCCCGGTACTGGAACTCGTGGTAATTGATCCCCGCGAGAACGCTCTTTTTGTCGAGTCCCGTGAGCGCCAGTTTCCGGAGCGTTCCCTTCACGACCGCCAGGAATTCGCCCTTCTGCTCCTTCTCGGCGTTCTTGGCGACGACGGTAAAATACGGCTGCAGGATCCCGTTCTCATAGCCGCCCATGATATCGTCGCCGATGCCCGCGTCGAGAAGCGCCTGCTTTAAGGGCGCGCCCGGCGCATCCAAAAGCACATATTCAAGGACCTGGAACGCGATGTATTCTTTGGGCGACAGCTCGTTTCCGGCCACGGTATTGACCGAAAGGTAGGTCGCGTGCGAGAGCTCCTCCGACTCGGAGACCGAGTAGAAGATCTCATGCTCGACGGGTTCCTCAAACGCCTTCTGGACCCTGATCTCCGAATCGATCTCCGCCCGTTCGTACTTTCCGAGGTACTCTTTGTCCAGCCATTCCAGTTTCTCCGCCATATCCATATCTCCGTAGAGATAGATGTAGCTGTTCGACGGATGGTAATATTTGTGATAAAAGTTCAGGTATTCCTCATAGGTCAGCCCGACGATCTCCTCCGGATCGCCGCCGGACTCGAAGCCGTAACAGGTGTCCGGGAACAGGACCGAGCGCGTATAGCGGTCGAGCAGGCTCTCCGGCGAGGAGAACACGCCCTTCATCTCGTTGTAGACGACGCCGTTGTAGGTCAGTTCGCCGTCCGGCTCGGTCAGCTCGTAGTGCCAGCCCTCCTGCATGAAGATCTTCTCCTCGCGCCCGATGTTCGGGTTGAGGACCGCGTCCATATAGACGTCCATCAGGTTCTGGAAATCGCGCTCGTTGCAGCTCGCGACCGGATAGACCGTCTTGTCCGGATAGGTCATCGCGTTCAAAAACGTATTAAGCGACCCCTTCACAAGCTCCACGAACGGGTCCTTGACCGGGAATTTTCGGGAACCGCAAAGCACGCTGTGCTCGAGGATATGCGGCACGCCCGTGCTGTCCTTCGGAGGCGTGCGGAAACCGATGCAGAACACCTTGTTTTCGTCGTCGGTGCTCAAAAGGAAGATCTTCGCCCCCGTCTTTTTGTGCTCCAGAATATAGCCGTCCGCGTCGAGCTCCGGGATCGTCCTCGCCTGTGTGAGCCGGTACACCGTAAGCCGGCTGATTTTATCCAACTGATCCTGCATTTGAAACCTCTTTCCGTCCGGGCATTCCGCCAGGTCTGTCTCTGTCCGGGTCCCGGTACCGCGCCGCGGTCCGTGACCCTGTGTCTATGCTACATGTTTCCCACAAATTTATCTTTTAATATCGCAAAGCACTCGCGCACGCAAAAATGGAGGAACAGGACCGGGTCCGACTTCGCCGCGATCCCGCTGACATTGGTGAATCCGACTCTGGAGGCGATCCCTTCCGCCCGCAGAAGGTGGAAATTATTGGTGATGACGCCGACGCCGATCGTCATCCCGGCGTCGTCCGGCATCTGATAGCCCTCCTCCGCCATGATCCGTCGGACGGCCGAGAGCCTCGCGGACTCCCGCTCCTCGATCAGCAGGCGGCTGTAGACCAGGTTTTCGTATGTACTGTGCGACTGCGTCTCCTTTATCATCTGATGTTCCGGCACGCCGTTTTCAAGCAGATACCCGTACATCATCTCGGCCTCGGAGATGTCCTCCCCGGGCCCCTGTCCGCCCGAAAGGATCATGACCGTATTGGGGTTCGCCCGAGCGTACTCCAGCGCCTTGTCGAGTCGGTACTGCATCGACCGGCTGGCGACGCTGCCCCGCACCTGCGCCCCTAAAACGATCACATAATCGGTGCTGTAAGCCCGTCCGAACAGGACGCAGCAGCCCATGGCGGCTTCCACGACCGCAAATACAAAAAACAGCGCGGCCACCACCGTGATAACGCTGACCTCGACTTTTAAGGGGATGCGTTCGCGGAAACGCCAGTAGAAATGGCAGACGGCCGCCATCAGAAAGAAACAGACCGCAAGAACGATCCAGACCGGCGAGAACGACGTGCCGAAACCGGAATATAAGACGATGATCCCGTAATATACAAGGCAGAGCACACCAAGAATCCCGAAAATGAAATCCAAACTGCCATCTCCTTTCCGGCCGTACGCCGCATGCACGGCGCACCGCGAATTTTTCTATGCGCCCGGAGCTCGCAGGACGTCGCCTGCCGCCGCCTCCCCGCCAAGATCGACCCACAGCAGTTCGCGCGCGTGCGGCGCGCTCATCCGCTCCTCGCCGTCCGCCGTCTCGATCCTGCGGACTTTGACCGCCGGATCTCTGCCGTCCGGCTTCATGATCTCCACCGTGTCTCCGACCGAAAATTTGTTTTTCTGCTCGATCAGGGCATAGCCGCGGGCGTCGGTCCCGTTTACGGTCCCCAGATAGATATAGTTCTTCGTGTAGGTGCTGTTGTCGTAGATCTGCGTTTCGGCCGACGGCTTCCCGAAATAAAAGCCCGTCGTATAGGCGCGGAACGTGCATTTTTCAAGCTCGCCGCGGTACCACCCAAGATTGGCGCGGTACTTTTCCGGGCTTTCGCGGTAATCGTCGATCGCCCGCCTGTAAGCCCGCGTCACCGTCGCCACATAGAGGGCCGTTTTCATGCGTCCCTCGATCTTAAAGCTGTCGATCCCCGCCCCGATGAGCTCGGGTATGTATTCGATCATGCAGAGATCCTTTGAATTGAAAAGGAACGTTCCCCGATCGTTCTCGTAGACCGGAAGGTACTCGCCCGGTCTCGTCTCCTCGACGACGGCGTATTTCCAGCGGCACGGATGCGTACATTCGCCCTGATTCGCGTCGCGCCCCGTAAAGTAATTGCTTAAAAGGCAGCGTCCCGAATAGGAAATGCACATGGAACCGTGGACGAAGCTCTCGATCTCCATGTCGTCGGGGATATTGTCGCGGATCGCGCGGATCTCCGGGAGCGACAGCTCCCGCGCCGTGACCACGCGCTTCGCGCCGAGATCGTGCCAGAACCGGTACGTTCCGTAGTTGGTGTTGTTGGCCTGCGTGCTGATATGGACGTCGATCTCCGGGACGACGCGCCTTGCGATGGCGAACACGCCGGGATCCGAGATGATGAGCGCATCCGGCCTGATCTCGCGCAGTTCGTTAAAATACCGTTCCACGCCCGCCAGATCGGCGTTGTGGGCGAAAATGTTCGCCGTCACATAGACCTTCGCCCCGTACGCGTGCGCGAACGCGATTCCCTCGCCCATCTCTTCGTTTGTAAAGTTCTTCGCCTTTGCGCGCAGCCCGAAGGCCTCGCCGCCGATGTAGACGGCGTCCGCGCCGTAGGTCACGGCGGTCTTTAAAACGTCGAGACTGCCCGCCGGTACCAGAAGTTCCGTCTTTTTCATTTTGAATTTCCTTCCACAGCGGGCGCGCCCGCCTGGCCCGCCCCGGCCGTTTTTACGCTCAGAGCCACTCCGTCCCCCACCGGCAGGACCGAGGTGACGAGCCCCGGCGTATGTTTCAGCGTATACAGATACTCGCGCATCCGCGCGTGGATCGTGCGGTCGCGCCGCTCCACGGCATACCGCGACTCGACGATCGTGCCGTCCTGCAGGACATTGTCGCTCATGAGCAGCCCGCCCGGGGCCAGCAGCCGCAGAAGCTCGGGCAGCCATACGATGTACTGTCCCTTGGCCGCGTCAAGAAAGATAAAATCAAAGGAGCCGGAAAGATGTCCCAGAATCTCCCCGGCGTCACCCTCAAGCAGCGTGATCCGCTTCCCAGCATCGGCCCGCGCAAAATTCTCCCTGGCGGCGGGAATCCTTTTTTCAAACTTCTCGATCGTCGTGATCCTGGCGTCCCCGGGCGCCGCCTGCGCCATCAGGAGCGCGGAGTAGCCCACGGCCGTTCCGATCTCCAGCACGGTCTTCGGCCTCTTTAAGGCGATCATCGCCTTAAGGAGCGCGGCCGTCTCCCGTCTGAGGACCGGGACGTTGTCCGCGACGGCTTTTTTCCGGATCCCGTCGAGAAGCGGGCCGTCCCCCGCGTCAAGGGAATTGATATACGCGGCGATCCGGTCGTCCATGATCATAGTCCGTCCGTCACTCCTCTTCCTCCCGGCCTTCGTTCAGGATGCCGATCAGCTCCTTTGAGTCGACCGAGGTATTCAGGACGTATTCTCCCGCCTTCACCTTGTACTCATAGCAGAGCGCCTGGATCGTGAACGAGACGTCGTCGCGGATCAGGCCATCCTCCTCCAGGATGCGGCCGACCTCGCGGACCGACTCGTCGCCCGTCAGCGTAACGGTCACGTCGCGGCCCGGCGATTCCTCCATCGCGGGCGCGTAAAAAATACTGTGTCCGAACGCATAGCTCTGTCTCGCCGCAACGACCAGAAGGACGACGACAAGCGCGTAAAAGACAAGCTTTATCGCGATGTTGATGACCGCCAGACTGATTTTGTTGATCTCGGTTGTAATCTTGCTCATTGATGGTTTCCTACACTTCCATGCTTTTTACATTTCCATGTTTTCTGTATTATTCATGCTTTTCGCATTTTTCATGCGTTTTCGCACGTTATACTTCCATGATGATCGGAAGGATCATGGGGCTCCGCTTGATCCGCTTCCACAGGAAATCGCTTAAGCTGTCGCGGATGACCGTCTTGATCTTGCCCCAGTCCGCAACGTGGCGCTCCAGACAGTCGGCCACCGCCTGATCGACCACAGCCTGCGCCTCCTCCATCAGATCCTCCGACTCACGCACATAGACGAAGCCGCGCGAGACGATGTCGGGTCCCGCAAGAAGCTGATTGGAAAATTTTTCCAGCGCCAGCACGACGATGATGATGCCGTTCTGCGCCAGATTCTGCCGGTCGCGCAGGACGATGTTCCCGACGTCTCCCACTCCGAGCCCGTCGACCAGGATGCTGCCGGACTGGACGTGGTCCACGACCTCGGCCCCGTCCTCTCCGATCGAGAGCACGTCGCCGGACTGCAGCATCAGGATATTCTCCTTCGGCATACCGAGCGACAGCGCCAGTTCGCGCTGCGCCATGCGGTGGTGGAACTCGCCGTGGATCGGGATCGAATACTTCGGCCGCACCAGCGAATAGATCAGCTTGATCTCCTCCTGGCAGGCGTGACCGGATACATGCGTATCCTGCGAGATCACGGTCGCTCCCTTCATCGAGAGCTCGTTGACCACCCGCGAGACCGCCTTCTCGTTCCCGGGGATCGGCGTGGAGCTTAAGATCACCACGTCGCGCGGCGTGATCGATACTTTTCTGTGGATCGAGGAGGCCATGCGGGAGAGAGCCGCCATCGACTCGCCCTGGCTCCCGGTGGTGATGATCACCATCTGCTCCTCGGGATAGTTTTTGATCTGCTCGATATCGATCAGCGTCCCCTCCGGGATGCTGATATAGCCGAGTTCCTGCGCCGTCCCGATCACGTTCACCATGCTG
>CANQGL010000002.1 GCA_947623185.1 uncultured Lachnospiraceae bacterium | reverse complement strand
GTGGTGCAGACCGTCCTGTACGCCCCGCACTTCATCTCCACGATGGTCATCTGCGGTATGCTGCGCATCTTCCTGAGTCCGTCCGGCGGTCTCGTCAACCTGCTGTTCGGTACCAGCATCGACTTCCTGACGGAGTCCTCCGCCTTCCGGACGATCTACATCGCCTCCGGCATCTGGCAGGACGCCGGCTGGGGCTGCATCATCTACTTGGCTACGCTGTCCAACATCGACACGACCCTCTACGAGGCGGCCAAGGTGGACGGAGCGTCCGTGTTCCAGCGCATTTTAAACGTGGATATCCCCGCGCTGCTTCCCATGGCCATCCTCATGTTTATCATGAGCGCCGGCCAGCTGATGAACGTAGGCTTTGAAAAGACGTGGCTGCTTCAGACCGACCTGAACAAATCCACTTCCGATATCATCGCCGTTTACGTTTACCAACAAGGTATTGAAAACGCCAAATACAGTTATTCGACGGCGGTAGGGCTGTTCAACACGGCCATCAACCTGATCCTGCTGTTCGTCGTAAACAAGATATCGTCCAAAGTTTCGGACGTCGATTTCGTGTAAGGGGGTGCAGAAAAAATGACAGCAAAGAAACGCGGCCTGTCCGACCGCACCAGCGACATTATCCTTGTTATTATCTGCACCGTCGTCATGCTGATCGTCGCGTACCCGCTTTACTATGTGCTGATCGCCTCGGTCTCCAACCCATATGACGTATACGCCGGCAAAACGTTCCTGTTCCCCAGCCAGTTCACCCTGCAGGGCTACACCTCCGTTTTCGCCGACCCGAACATCATTTCCGGCTACATCAATTCCGTCAAGTACACCGTGATCGGAACGGTCTTCTCGGTCGTGATGCTGTACATCACCGCTTACCCGCTGGCCCAGAAGGGCCTGCCCGGCCGTAAGTTCTTCAGCATCTTTTTCCTGATCACCATGTATTTCGGCGGTGGCCTGATCCCCACCTTCCTGGTGGTAAAGGACACCGGCCTCATCGATACGATCTGGGCCATGTTCCTTCCCGGCGGCGTCGCGGTGAGCAATATGATCATCGTGCGCAACTACTTCCAGAACAGCATTCCCCACGACCTGATCGAGGCCTCGGAGATCGACGGCTGTTCCAAACTGCGCACCTTCGTCAGTGTCATCATTCCGCTGTCCAAGCCGATCCTGGCCGTCATGGTCGTGTTCTCCATGGTCGCCTACTGGAACGACTGGTTCACCGCCCTGATCTACATGACCGCCGACAAGGCCCCGCTTCCTCTGGTGCTGCGCAACATCCTCATCAAGAGTTCCACCAGCGCGAGTCAGGCGGCGACCATTTCCGGCGGCTACGCCGAACTCAACAAGGTCACGGAAATGATCAAGTTTTCTTCCATCATTGTGGCTGCAGCCCCCATGCTGATCGTGTATCCCTTCGTCCAGAAGTATTTCGAGAAGGGCTTCATGGCCGGCGCGGTGAAGGGCTGAGAAAGGAGCTTACGGTATGAATACGAAACGATTTTTCCGCTCCGCAGCCCTCATTCTCGCGGGAAGCGCGGCGCTTGCGCTCACAGGCTGCGGCAGCAAGTCCGCCAACTACAACACCGAGCCGCATACACTGAACCCCGACACGAGCCAGACCGATTTCACCATCATGGGCGCGATCTCCGCTCTGTCGCCGGGCTATGAGAACAACGTGGTCCTAAACCAGCTCATGGAGGACACGGGGATCCACATCACCTGGAATACCATGAGTGATTCGCTCTCCGAGCAGGTCAACATCCGCATCGCCGGAAACATCATGCCGGACGCGTTCATGGGCGTGGGCTTCAACAACTACGCGCTGGCGATGCACGGCGACGACGGCGCCTTCATTGATCTGACGCCCTATATCACGCCGGAGATCATGCCGAACCTGTATCAGATCCTCGAGGAGCATCCGGATATCCGGGCGGCCATCACCATGGACGACGGCGGCATCTACGGCCTGCCCGCAGGCGAGCAGATGGGGACCGGCGGTGTCGGAAAGGAAAAGGATTATTCCATCTATTCCATCCCGCAGTTCTCCATGATCAACAAGGCATGGCTGGATGCGCTCGGACTTGAGGTTCCCACCACGCTGGACGAACTCCACGACGTGCTGGTCGCCTTCAAGGAGAACGACATGTCCCATACCTACTACGGAAACGCGCCGGGTTCGACGCTTCCGATGTCCACCGGCTTCGACCAGTGGTGCTGGGCCAGAACGTCTTCTACGCCGGCTTCGGCTTCACGAACTGGACCAACGACGTCTGCGACGACCTGACGCTGTGGGATGACGGAACGGTCGGTTTCGTCAGCACGACGGACAATTACCGCGACGCCGTCACCTACTTCCACGACTGGTTCGCCGAGGGACTGATGGACGTTGAGATGTTCAGCCAGAGCGATACCCAGCTCATCTCCAAGTGCCAGCAGGGCTATGTGGGCGTATCCACCTGGTGGTACATCGAGGAACTGATGGGCGAATATTCCAAGGATTATGTGTTCCTTCCGATCCTGACCGGTCCGGCCGGAACGAAGTATGAAGGTACGAAGAACGTCACGATCCGTACCGGCGGCGGCACCAACGGCGGCCAGCTTTCGGTCACCTCCGCCTGCAAGAGCCCGATCAACCTTTTGAAGTTCTTCGACAAGTGGTACGACGGCGAGACCGTCATGCAGCTGCAGTACGGCCCGATCGGCGTTTACTTCAACGACAAGGACGAGAACGGCGTCTGGAACTCCATCACCGAGGAGGAATCGCAGAAGCGCTTCGGCAAGGGCGCAGGCGAACTCAAGAGCGAAAACGAGGTGGCAGGTCCCAAGCTGATCCTCTCCAAGTATTATCTTGAGAACTTCAACATGGAGCCGCGTGCGGTCGAGCGTCTGAACGACCTTTACGATTACTGGATGCCGCAGGTGGACCACACCGACGTCTATCCCGTCGACTGTGTGTTCAACTCCGACGAGCTGGATACCATCGACCAGTACAAGACCGACTTCCAGTCCAAGCTCGCCGAGCAGGAGGGCCTGTGGCTGAGAGACGGCGGTCCGACGGACGCCGAGTGGCAGGAATACCTCGACTTCCTAAACAACAAATGCGGCATGCAGGAGCTGCTTAACGTCTACACCGAAGCGTACAAGCGGTATTCCGAAGCCAGATAGCATCCGCTGCAGGACAATATTCCGCTGCAGGAATAATGATTCGCCACAGGACCATATTCCGCTGTAAGGATAATGTCTCGCTGCCGGATAAAAATGAATGACAGCGCAGAGAGGACGATCTCATGATCAGTGAACTGTTAAAACAGGCCCGCGATTTCGAGGCCAGATACATGCCCTTTATCCCGGATTCCGAACGCCCCGCGTTCCACGTCTCCGGCGGGATCGGCTGGATCAACGACCCCAACGGGTTCTCCGTCTACAAGGGCGAGTACCATCTGTTTTTCCAGTACCACCCGTACTCCGTCAAATGGGGACCGATGCACTGGGGACATGTGAAAACAAAAGACTTCATCCGCTGGGAACGCCTTCCCGTCGCCCTCGCTCCGGACACCGAATACGACCGGAACGGGTGCTTCTCGGGAAGCGCTGTGGAGCTCCCCGACGGACGGCATCTTCTCATGTATACCGGCGTCCACCGGATGCGGCGCGACGACGGCGTGATGGAGGAATATCAGACCCAGTGCATGGCCGTCGGCGACGGCACGGACTATGAAAAGTACGAGGGAAATCCGGTCCTCACCGCAAAGGACCTGCCCGAAGGGGGCAGCGCCCTCGATTTCAGGGATCCGAAGTTCTGGCAGGAGGAGGACGGCACCTTCCGCTGTGTGGTCGGCAACCGGACCGCGGACGGAAGCGGAGCCATTCTCCTGTACGAAAGCAGGGACGGTTTCCACTGGCAGTACGCGGGGACCGTGGACTCCTGCAGAAACGAATACGGGAGAATGTGGGAATGCCCCGATTTCTTTCCGCTGGACGGCAAACAGGTCCTGCTCACGAGTCCGCAGGAAATGCTTGCCCTCGGGCTGGAGTTCCACGCAGGCTACGGCTCGATCTGCCTGATCGGGGACTGGAACAGCAAGACGCGGAAGTTCAGCCGCGAGCGGGTTCAGTCGATCGACTACGGCATCGACTTTTACGCGCCGCAGACGTTAAAGACGCCGGACGGGCGGCGGATCATGATCGCCTGGATGCAGAACTGGACCAACACGAACTGCCTGCCGCCGAACGCCCGGTTCTTTGGGGAGATGACGCTTCCGAGAGAACTTTCCGTAAAGAACGGACGTCTGGTGCAGAACCCGGTGCGGGAGCTTGAGAACTACCGCTGCAGCCGCGTCGCCTATCAGGACGTCTTAGTTACGGGCGAGACGAATATGCCGGGACTGCGCGGACGGATCATGGACATGACGGTGTCGGTCCGCCCGGCCGGGAACAGCTACCGGTGGTTCAAACTCAACGTCGCCAAGGATGGCGAACACGTCACCACGGTCCGCTACAAACCGGAGTGTTCCACCGTACGCGTGGACCGCAGCCGGTGCGGGATCCGCTACGACGTGGTCCATGTGCGGGACTTCCTGGTGCGTCCGCAGGGCGGCGCGGTCAAATTCCGCGTCGTGATGGACCGTCACAGCCTGGAGCTGTTCGTAAACGACGGCGAGCAGGCGGCAACATTCATCCTGTATACGCCGGAATCGGCGGATTCCGTCAGCTTTGAGGCGGACGGCGCGGTTCTGGTCGATGTGGAAAAATACGATCTGAATTTTGAAGGAGGCAACAATGTCTGAAGTATTGTTAAAGGGTTTAAAGAAAATATATGACGGCGGCGTAACGGCCGTCCACGACGTCAACCTGCATATCGCGGACAAGGAATTTATCGTTCTGGTCGGCCCGTCCGGCTGCGGTAAATCCACCACCCTGCGCATGGTCGCCGGCCTCGAGGATATCTCCGAGGGCGAGCTGTACATCGACGGACGTCTCTGCAACGACGTGGAGCCGAAGGACCGCGACATCGCGATGGTATTCCAGAGCTACGCTCTGTATCCCCATATGAGCGTCTACGACAACATGGCCTTTGCATTAAAGCTTAAGAAAGTCCCGAAAGACGAGATCGACAAGAAGGTCCGCGAGGTAGCCCGTATCCTTGACATCACCCAGTACCTCGAGCGTAAGCCGAAGGCCCTTTCCGGCGGCCAGAGACAGCGTGTCGCCATCGGCCGCGCCATGGTCCGCGACCCGAAGGTCTTCCTCATGGACGAGCCGCTGTCCAACCTGGACGCCAAGCTCCGCAACCAGATGCGCGCGGAGATCATCAAGCTCCGCCAGCGCATCAACACCACCTTCATGTACGTCACCCACGACCAGACCGAAGCCATGACTCTCGGCGACCGCATCGTCATCA
The DNA here is from genome assembly GCA_947623185.1 of uncultured Lachnospiraceae bacterium. GTDB lineage: Bacteria > Bacillota > Clostridia > Lachnospirales > Lachnospiraceae > CANQGL01. Next base: position 68,586 of record CANQGL010000002.1, on the reverse strand, counting down.
TGAAGGACGGCTTCGTGAACCAGATCGGAACGCCGATGGAAGTGTTCGACAAGCCGGTGAACCTGTTTGTCGCAGGCTTTATCGGGATGCCGGTCATGAACTTCTTCGACAACTGCAAGCTGCTTCTCGAGGGCGGCGTCTACTACGCGCAGATCCGTGAGGCGAAGTTCCGCCTCTCCGACTTCCAGCAGAAGGCGCTCAAGCAGAACGACCAGAAGCCCTGCGACATTGTAGCCGGTATCCGTCCGCAGCATGTGAGCGTGGGAAGCGGCGAGCTGACCGCTACGGTCGAGGTCAGCGAGATGCTGGGCTCCGAGGTCAACCTCCACGCCCGCTGCGGAAACGACGAGGTCGTCATGGTGATCCCCACCGTCGATCTGGATGTGGACGTATCGATGGGCGCTTCCATCAACTTCACCACCCAGCCGAAGCTGATCCAGCTGTTCGACAAGGAGAGCGGCAACAACCTGATCTGGTACGACAAGACCTCCGCGGACAACAACGCGCCGGTCTGCAAGAACTACGCTTTCTGACTTTTTTACAAGTTTCACTTCCCTCAAAGGAAAAGGCAGGCGGCCGCGAAGCCTCCTGCCTTTTCTTACTGTATTCTGTCGTTTTCTGATCCTGCCGTTTCCTTTCGGACCGGCCGCCGTTTCGGATCAGTCGACGATCGTCTTCTCCGTCTCGTGATCGAAGATGTGGATCTTTTCGGTATCCATCGCCAGACGTACCTTGTCTCCCGGTCTCGCGTCGGTTCTTCCGCTGAGCGAAGCGACCCAGCCCGTGTTGTCAAGGTCGAAATGCAGGAGCGAGGTGGCGCCGAGCATCTCGTATACGCGAACCTCCGCCTCGAACGTGGAGTTCGCGAATTTCTCGAGCGCCTCCTCGTCCGCGGAAACGTCCTCCGGACGGATTCCGAGCGTTACGGTCTTTCCGATGTATCCGCCTTCCTTGAGCGCCTTCGCGCGGTTCTCGTTAAGGACGATGGTCTGTCCCGCGAACTTCAGGACGACTTTTCCGTTCTCCTCCGCGGCCGCGGCGTCGATCATGTTCATCTGCGGGGAGCCGATGAATCCGGCAACAAACTTGTTGCAGGGATGATCGTAAAGGTTCTGGGGCGTATCGATCTGCTGTACGATACCGTCCTTCATGACGACGATCCTGGTTCCCAGCGTCATGGCCTCGGTCTGATCGTGAGTTACATAAATGATGGTGCTGCCGAGTCTCTGATGGAGCTTGGAGATCTCAACACGCATCTGGCCGCGCAGCTTCGCGTCCAGGTTGGACAGCGGTTCGTCCATCAGGAAGACCTTCGGGCTTCTTACGATCGCACGGCCCATCGCGACACGCTGTCTCTGACCGCCGGAAAGCGCTCTCGGCTTACGGTCGAGCAGCTTTTCAAGGTCAAGGATACGGGCGGCCTCGCGGACCTTCTTGTCGATCTCTTCCTTCGGGACCTTCTTTAATTTCAGGGAGAACGCCATGTTGTCATATACGGTCATGTGCGGATAAAGGGCGTAGCTCTGGAAGACCATCGCGATATCGCGGTCCTTCGGCTCAACGTCGTTCACGACCTTGCCGTCGATGATCAGTTCGCCGGAAGAGATGTCTTCCAGACCGGCGACCATACGAAGCGTGGTGGACTTACCGCAGCCGGACGGGCCGACAAAGATGATAAATTCTTTGTCTTCGATATCAAGGTTAAAATCCTTGACCGCCTCATATCCGTTCGGATACTTCTTGCACACGTTTTTTAACTGAACACTTGCCATTTTTCCTCCATTCCGCGCGGTTTTGACCGCGCCTGTCTTATCAGATAATGTTTGATGATTCCTTTCTCAACAGCCACCGGATCCCGCAGGCCGCGACCGGCACGTCCTTCGCCTCAAGCGTTTCGCCCGAGAGAAGATCCGTATACGTCCCGTCCTCGCTGATCCATGCCGTTTTTCCCCACGGCGCGAAATTAAACAGCGCCACCAGCTTTTCTCCCGCATATTCACGCACGATACAGAGTACGGAAGAATCGCCGGTCTCTCTGGTCGAGACCGCGGCCGCATTCAGGAAAACCGGATGCGCCTTTCGGATCTCTTCCATCTTTGTGATCCCCGAAAAGAGCCTTTCTTCGACGCTTCCTTTCTTCTTCCGAAGCTTCGCCGCGTCCCAGTGAAAGGCGCCTCTGTGAACGTATCGGGAATCATCCGCCTTTCGCTCCTCTTTTTTGTAACCGTAGTCGTTTAACTGCCCGATCTCGTCCCCGCTGTAAAGCATCGGGATCCCCGACTGCGTCAGGACATAGCCGTGCAGCATCAGATCGCAGGCTACGGACCGGTCAAGACCTTCTGAATCGCCCCGTTCAAGCGCCGCCTCGATCCCGCAGAGGGAAGCGGTGGTACCGCAGAGCCTCGCGTCGCCGGACGCCGGATCGTCGTTGTAGAGCTCGCCCCGCGAGTCCGACCCGAAATATCCGCCGGTAAAATAGGCGTTTAAGAACTTCTTGTGGGCGACCTCCTCGATCGCGCGGGATCTGAGCCAGTCGTACTCCAGACCCCAGCCGATGTCGTCGTGGCACCTGAGATAGTTCAGAAACACATATTCGCGCGGAAGCGCGCTTACGATCTCCGTCTGGCGCTTTAAGAGGGAAACGTCCTTTGTCGCCACCGTATGCCAGGTCGTCGCCATCGTCGTCACATTGTAGAGCATGTGGCATTCCGGCTTTTCCACCGTGCCGAAGTACGGCACCACGCGGGCCGGTTCCATGACGACCTCACCGAGCAGCAATACGCCGGGACATACGATCTCGCAGATCATGCGGATCATGCGGACGATGTTATGTACCTCCGGAAGATTCCGGCAGTTCGTCCCCAGGCGTTTCCAGATGTAGGGCACCGCGTCGATCCGAATGATATCGACGCCCTTATTCGTCAGGTTCAGAAGATGATCCACCATAGTTTGAAAGACAACGGGATTCTGATAGTTCAAATCCCACTGGTAGGGATAAAAGGTGGTCATCACATATTTTTTCAAATCGTCGAGCCATGTAAAATTTCCCGGAGCCGTCGTCGGGAAGACCTGCGGGCAGGTTCTCTCGAACTGTGCCGGAATGTCGTAGGTATCGTAGAAGAAATACCGGTCCTGATACTCCTTCTCTCCGGCCCGCGCCCGTTTCGCCCATTCGTGCTCCTCGGAGGTGTGGTTCATGACGAAGTCCATGCAGACGTTTATCTTTCTGCGGTGGCATTCCGCCGTAAGCTCCGCAAGGTCCTCCATCGTCCCCAGTTCCTCTTTTACTTTTGTAAAGTCCGATACGGCATAGCCGCCGTCGTTTTTGATCTTCGGGGAGTCCAGAAACGGCATCAGGTGAATGCAGTTTACGCCGCATTCCGCGATATAGCCGAGCTTCTTTCTGACCCCTTTCAGGTTCTTCGCAAAGGCGTCCACATACAGCATCATGCCGGTCATGTCGTTTCCCTTGTACCAGTCCGGATCCTGTTCGCGCTCCGAATCGAGCTTTTTAAGCTCCGAAGAGCGCTCCGCAAAGCGGATCAGCAGGTCTTCGACCAGCGCGGGGAAATGTTCGATCCCGCCCTCATAGAGCTCGCAGTACAGCCATTTCAGTTCGTCGTAATGGCGGTTTAATCTGCTTTCAAACAAGGCCATGTCCGTCATCATATGGATTCCTCCTAAAACCGGTAATATTTCCGCATCTCTTCCAGAAATTCATCCGAAGGTTCGATATAAACGATCTGTCCGCGGACCAGCACCGAGCAGACCGGCGCGTTCGGACGTCCCGAGGTGAAATCGCGGGTCTGGCGGCCTCCGGCCTCCCTGCGTCCCATCGAAAACTCCTCAAACTCCACACGGCTCGTATGGTAGATCTCCTTGCGCTTGATCTTACGGATCACCTTCGCCACATCGAGATCGCCGTTCACATACTCGAACTCATACTCGAATTTCCAGCTCCGAAACAGGAAGAAGTCCACGATCGCGAGGACCAGCGCCGGCCATAAAAGCGCCGCCGCAAAAAACACCGCGTCGAAGAACAGCACCAGGGCGGCCGAGATCATGACCGCTTTCATCAGCCGTTTCTTCATGTCCGGAACGTACGGGATAAACCACTCAAAAGCAACGTCGTTCATTCTATGCTCCTATCTTCCTCAAACAAAACTGTACGCCCTCGTACTCGCCGAGCGACGCCGATATCGGGATCCCCGCGTTCATCAGAAGCGCTCCCGAGTACCGTCCCTTCCATCCTTCGATCCGATAGAAGGCGTTTTCGTCGAGTCCCTTTAATTTCAGGTATCTTTGGGCGTCGTTCCCTTCGCAGTCGGTCATCACCAGACTGACGAGGGATCTCTTCCTGTCCTTCGAGACGTGCTGCCACGCCGTATAGTACGGATTCTCGTAAGGACTGGAAAGTCTGTAGTAATCGCCCTCCGCAATGACCTTGTAATTCCTTTTGTAGAATCGGATCTGGTCCCTGCAGACGGCCTTTTCTTCTTTGCTCAGCTTCCTGGAATCCAGCTCGTAGCCCATAATGCCGTCCATGGCTACGATGCCCCGCGTCGCAAGCGGCGTCGTCCGGCCGGTCTGATGGTTCGGGCAGACCGAGACATGCGCTTCGAGCGTATTGACCGGATAGGCGAACGAGGTCCCGTACTGGATCTTCAGTCTGGCCTTCGCGTCCGAGTTGTCGCTGCACCAGATCTGCGGCTCGTAGTAAAGCATCGCCGGGTCGAATCTTCCGCCGCCGCCGCAGCAGCCGCAGTAGAGGACCTCCGGGTGCTTTAGGATCACCTCATCCATCACACGGTACAGGCCGAGCACATAGCGGTGGAACACCTCGCCTTCCCGCTCGGCGGGAAGCAGGGCCGACCACACGTCGCTGATGCTGCGGTTCATGTCCCATTTGATGTATTCGATCTTCGCGCTGTTTAAGAGCGTGTTGATCGAATCGATCAGGTAATCGCACACGTCCGCGCGGGAGAGATCCAAAACGAGCTGATTTCTTCCGCGGCTCATCGGCCGTCCCGCCGCCGCAAGGCGCCAGTCCGGGTGGGCACGGTAGAGATCGCTGTCCTCGGAGATCATCTCCGGCTCGATCCAGATCCCGAACTGAAGTCCCAGTTCGTGGATCCTGTCGGAAAGTCCGGACAGCCCGCATTTGATCTTTTTGCGGTTCTCCGTCCAGTCTCCGAGTCCGGAATTGTCGTCGTCGCGTTTTCCGAACCAGCCGTCGTCGAGCACGAACAGATCGACGCCCATTCCGACGGCATCTTTTGCGATATCAAGAAGCTTTTCATCGTCAAAGTCGAAGTATGCGGCCTCCCAGCTGTTGATCAGGACCGGCCGCGCCTTTTTCGCATAAGGCGAACGGCAGAGGTTTTCACGGTAAACGTCGTGGTACAGATGCGACAGTCCCGTAAAACCGTGCTTCGAGTAAGCCATCACGACCTCGGGGGCCTGGAATTTCTCCCCCGGTCCGATCACAAACTCAAAGCCTCTGGGATTGATGCCGGCGTTGATCCGCAGTCTGCTGAACTGGTCCTTCTCGGCCTCGATGATGAAGTTTCCGCTGTAAACGAGGGAATATCCGTAGCACTTTCCCATGTCCTCATCCGCTCTCTTCTCGCAGACGATCAGGAACGGATTGTACTGATGGGAGGAAGCCCCGCGGCTGCTTCCGATCGAATGGAGTCCGCGGCTCACCGGAATTCTTGTGAACTCACGCTCCATCAGGTGCCTTCCGGCAAAGTACACCAGATCGTAGTCCGACACATGGTAGTCCACGGTGGCAGACATGAGCTTCGTGAGCCTGATGTCCGCGCTCCCGCCGTTTACGAACCGCGTCGTGCGGGTGATGATGTTCTTTTCCTCAAACACACTGTAGCAGAGCACTGCCTCCGCGCCGCTCTCCGTATCGCGAAGCGAGATCTCCAGCGTTTCCACCGAATCCTTCGCCCCGGCCCGCAGGGAGGGCATTCCCTCTAAACTGTATTTTCCTTTGTAAATCGTGTAACCGTCAACCTTACCGGAAAAAATCCTGCTCCCGTCGCCGTTGACTACCGAGATGCTTGGCGTCCGGTAATCGCCTTTTCCTTCCGTCGAGAACTCCTGCGCCAGAAAGTCGAGGGAAAACGCCCTGTCGTTTCCGGCCTCGTTCGGATTCGGCGAAAAACCCCTGTCCTGGTTCTGGATCAGGTAGTCGAGGTCGGTGTCGGGGATCCGGTCCCCATAATATAAATGCAACAGGTTCCCGTATCTGCTGATCTTCATCAGGTACGAACTGTCCCGCGTCTCAAGTATGAATGTTCTGCTGCCTGTATTATATCTGATTGACATGTTGGTATTATCCTTTAATTATTTTCCGCCTGTCATGGCAACGCCTTCGATGAACTGCTTCTGGAAGAACAGATACAGGACGACCATCGGGATCATGGCGAGCAGCGAGCCGGCCATCATTACCGGGAAGTTGGTGCTGAACTGTCCTCTCAGGGTGGCAAGACCGGAGGAAAGCGTCATCAGGTTCAGGTCCGTGTTTACGATCAGCGGCCACATCAGGTCTCCGTAAGCGAATACCGCGGTGAAGACCGCCAGAGCCGCCATGGAAGCGGTGGTAAGCGGAGCCATGACCTTCACGAAGGACTGCCACTGGTTGCAGCCGTCCAGGTAAGCCGCCTCGGCGATCTCGTTCGGGATCCCGAGGTACGCCTGACGCATGAAGAACGTACCGAAGGCGCTGACCAGACCCGGGAACACCAGACCGAAGATGGAGTTGGTGAGGCCGACCTTTGCCAGCATCTGGTACTGCGGCGTAATGAAGATCTGGGACGGAAGCATCTGCTGGACCAGAACGATCGAGAACAGAAGATCCTTTCCCTTAAAGTTCAGCTTCGCGAACGCGTAGCCCGCCATCGACGAAAATACGACCGCACACACCACGCGCCAGAAGATCATGAGCAGCGTGTTTTTGTACAGCGCGCCGAACGGCAGGGACGCCATCGCATCCGTAAAGTTCTTAAGCTGCCATGCGGCCGGCAGGATCGTCGGAGGAACCATCATGCTCTCTTCCACGGTCTTGAAGCTCGTAAGGAGCATCCAGACGAACGGGAAGATCATCACGATCGAACCGATAATGAAGAACGCGTAGATACCGGCCGTTCTGATTTTTCTTGCTCTTTCCAATGATGAATTGTTCATAGTTTCCTCCTTTCCTTAGACCTCGTAATTGACCCACTTCTTCTGTCCCCAGAACTGCACGAGCGTCACGACGCCGATGAAGGCGACGGTCCAGATCACGACTGCGGAACCGAGGCCGCGGTCGCCGGTCACGAAGGACTCGCGGAAGAACAGGTACATCAGCGACTGCGCGCTTGTCAGAGCCGGGTTCGACTGCTCGATCATCATGTAGATCAGGTCGTAGACCTTGATCGAGGACATCAGGCGCATGATCAGGACGACAAACAGCGTCGGGGAGACCATCGGCAGCGTGATGTGGAAGAACTGCTGCAGCTTGGTCGCGCCGTCAAGGCTGGCCGCCTCGTAGTAGGACTGAGAAATATTCTGAAGTCCGGAAAGAAGGAGCACCGCGTCATAACCGATGTTGGACCAGATCGCGACGATCGCGCAGGTCACGATCACGATGTTGGGATCCGTGATCCAGTTGATGTGGTGCATGAGCAGGGTATTTAAGATACCGTACTCGGTGTTGAAGATCCACTTCCATACCATGGCGACCGCAGCCGGAGCAACGACCATCGGAAGGAAGAAGACCGCGCGGAAGAAGGTTCTTCCCTTGATCTTCGTGTTCAGCATGACGGCGACGACGAGGGCCAGAAACAGGCCGATCGGGACCGTCAGCACGCAGAAGTAGATCGTGTTCATGTTCGCGCGCCAGAACTCCGCGCTTGCGAACATCTTGACGTAGTTCTGGACTCCCCGAAGCTCGTAGAGGCCGAACGGCAGCGTCTTCGAGAAGCTGAGTTTTATTGTATCAAGAAATGGATAAATATTCAATACCAGCAGTCCGATAATCGTGGGGGCGATCATGATATAGCCCCACATGCTCTCAGACCTTGAGCGCTTACTGGCTTTTTCTTTCATGATGATCCTCCTCTCTTAGTCTTCCAGAGCCGCCTCGTCGACCGCCTGCTGCATGATGTTCATGCCATCCTCGAACGAGATCTGGCCGGAATAGATCTTGAGCAGCGCGTCGGAAACGTCGGGCTTCCATGTCGGACGGAACTTGTTGTTGACGGACTGTACGCCGTAGTCGAACATATCGACGAAGCATTCGACGTTCAGACGGTAGTCGAACTGGTCGAATACGCCGACCCAGGTGTCCTCAAGTCCGATGTAGGCCGGGATCGCCGCGCCGGATTCGCCCTGGATCCTCTGGCCCTCCTCGGAGCCGAAGAAGCGGAGAACGTCCTTTACAGTCTCATAGTGTTTCCCGGTCGGGGAAGTCGCGTAGCAGAGGCCGTTGGAGATGGATGCTCTGCCGTCGCCGTTTGCCGGGTTCGGGCATTTCGGCAGGACCGCAACATCCCACTTGCCGATCATGTTCGGATAGTTCTGCATCTCGGAGAGGATGTTCCAGTCTCCCTCGAAGAACATCGCGCCCTGGCCGGAGAAGAAGGCCGTTCCGGGAGAGGTCTCCGCGAAATAGTTCTGGTCCGGGCACCAGTTGTTCTTCTGCAGGTCGATGTAGAAACGCATCGCGTCCTGCGTGGCGGGGAGGTTGAATCCGCCGTTGATCCCGTTGTCGGCAAGGATGCTGCCGCCGTTCTGGTACACGAAGTTCCAGTAACCGAGCTGATCGTCGCCGTAAGCCATGTAACCGTAGTAACCGGTCGCATCGTAGATCTTCTGCGAAGCCTCGCAGAGGTCGTCCCATGTCCAGCTTTCATCCGGATAGGCGACGCCCGCCTGGTCGAACATCTCCTTGTTGTAGACAAGTCCGATGGTGTCCTTGTCCTTCGGAACGCCGTAATACCTGCCGTCGCTCCCCTGGATGTTCTTTAAGGATACCTCCGAGAAGTGCTCCTGGTAGAAACCGGGATCCACGTCGTCGTAGAGGTCCGTGAGGTCGGCGATTTTTCCGTAATCCGCATACTTTAAGATCTCGTTCGTATGCATCCAGAAAATATCCGGCATCTGGTTGGAGATCGCCGTGGCCTCGAGCTTGGTCCAATACTCATCCCAGCTCGTAACCTGGACTTCGATCACGACGTCCGGGTGCTGAGCCGTATAAGCATCGCACATGGCCTGCATTCCGTCTCTCTGGTTGACGTCCCAGATCTGGAATGTGAGATGGGTCTTACCGTCGGCGGAGGCGCCGCTTCCGCAGCCGCCGATGAGCGTTGCGATCAGGCATACCGCTAACAGTAATACCGCTTTTTTGAGCTTTTTCACAAGCTTCCCTCCTTTTGGTTAAATAGTATAAAATACCTGAATCACAGGCAAAGAAATTATACCAATTTACCGATTGTCTTTCCTATGAATAAAAAAACTTCCTGTATACCAATATGTAGCATATGTACATTTTTTGCAAGATGTGGTATCATTTGGGTATATATCGGGCGGTTTTCCGCGCGCCGGCTTCGCCGGACCGGATATCACGCGCCCGCAGGGGGAGCCGAAATGGATAAAAAAGTCAAATTCAACACCTTTCAGAACGATAAGAACATCGACGCGACGCTGTTTCAGTACGGATGGGAACAATGCGCGCCGCTGCATTCCTTCGGCCCCGCAAAGCGGAATCATTACTTATTCCATTATGTTTTCTCGGGAAAGGGCACGCTGGACTCGACCGATTCCTCGGGGATCGCAAAGATCTATCACCTTGAGGCGTCGCAGGGCTTTTTGATCTGCCCGGGGCAGGTCACGACCTACTATGCGGACGAACACCTCCCGTGGGAATACGCGTGGGTAGAGTTCGACGGCGTCCGCGCGCTGGAGTTCATGGAAATGGCCGGCCTAAACTTCGACCAGCCGGTCTACCGCATCCGGAAAAAGGAATACGCCTCCCTCATCAAGGACGAGATCATGAACATCATCGACAATCCGTACAGCTCGCCGATCAACCAGATCGGCCACATGTACCTGTTCTTCGACGCCCTGATCCGCTCCTCTGCGACCAGGCGGCTGCTGCCCGTCGGGAATCTCAAGGATTTCTACGTCAAGGAGGTCATATCCTTTATTGAATCGAATTACAGCTACGCGATCACCGTCGAGGACATCGCCAGCTACTGCAACCTGAACCGCAACTATCTGGGGAAGCTGTTCAAGGACAGCACCGGCCAGACCGTGCAGCACTTCCTGATCTATTACCGCATGAGCCGGGCGGCCGAGTATCTAAAGCTGTCCGACATGACGGTCAACGAGATCGGAAAGCTCTGCGGCTACCAGAACCAGCTTCATTTTTCCAGAGCGTTCAAAAACATTTTCGGCGTCTCTCCCGACAACTGGAGAAAGACGAACAAATCATTTTAAGGAGGAGCCATGTCTGCATCGGATTATTCGCGGGCTCACAAGCTCGCACAGAAAACGTTCCGACAGGATGTTTCGGCCGGAAAATTTCCGTATCTTCAGGTCCTTGACGAACTGCTGACTTTTTCCGAGACGGCGGGCGAACAGGACCTCGGACTGATCGAGATCCCGATCGACCGTATCGCCGGGACCAAGACCGCAGGGCGCACAAGGGCCTTTTCCAGCGATTTTATGCCTCTTCTGGAAGGCGGGACCGAGTTCGCGACCAAGTGGTCCGCGCTCTACGATTCCCATATCGAGGAGGGGATCCGCGAACCCGTCATCGCCTGCGAGTTTATGAACTCCTACTATATTATAGAGGGAAACAAGCGCGTAAGCGTCCTGAAATATTCCGGGGCCGTAAACGTCCTGGGCTACGTCACCCGTTACCTGCCGGTACAGAACGGGACGCGCGAGGTGCGCGTGTATTATGAATTCACCGAGTTTTTCCGCTCCACCGGCATCAATACGGTCTATTTCACAAAACCCGGCAGCTTCCACGATCTCTGCAGGCTGGTCGGCAAGGAGTTCGGCGCGCCGTGGAGCGACGACGACCGTATGCTCTTTACCTCCTCGTTCCTGTACTTTACGCAGGCCTACAACGACCGCGGCGGCGCGCGCCTGCCGATCACGGCCGGGGACGCGTTCCTGGTCTATCTGAACGTATACGGGTACGCGGGACTGGCCGACAAGTCCCGCGAGACGATCCGAAAAGAGCTGGTGCCGCTCTGGAACGATCTTGAGGCGCTCTCGGAGGAGACGAAAGTCAACGTCGTCCTGCAGCCCGAAAAAGAGCCGGAGCCTTCCGTGATCGACCGGCTGGTGCGGGCCGTCCCGCAGGCGGCCGGTTCGGCAGTCGAAGCCTCGCCGATCCGCAGGCTCGTCCCCTCCTCCGTCCTCACCGTCGGCTTTATCTACTACAAGACCGCCGAGACCTCGAGCTGGACGTACTCCCACGATCTCGGCAGGCTCTATCTCGAGGAAAACCTGAAGGGCCGCGTGAAGATCCGCGTCTACGACGGGGTCATGACCGATGAGGAATGTCTGACCGCCATCGAGACCGCGATCGCGGACGGGTGCACGGTGATCTTTACCACCTCGCCGCGCTTCCTCGGCCCCAGCATCAAGGCCGGGATGAAGCAGCCGCAAATCTATCTGTTAAACTGCTCCTTAAATTCCTACAGCGGCCACCTGCGCACCTATTACGGACGTCTCTACGAGGCGAAGTTCCTCGTCGGAATGCTGGCGGGCATCCTGACCGATACCGACCGGATCGGCTATGTCGCGGATTTCCCGGTCTTCGGGACTCCGGCCAGCATCAACGCCTTCGCTCTTGGCGTAAAGATGGTGAATCCTTCCGCCCGCGTCCATCTTGCGTGGACCTCGATGAAGGACTTTGACCGCGCGGATATGTTCGGGGATGTCCCCGTCAGCCACATTTGCGGCAGCGATTCCATCGCTCCGAAGAACGAGTCCCGGCTTTACGGGCTTTACGACGCCCGCGACAAAAAGGGCGCCGTCCTCGCCGCGTCGATCTGGCACTGGGGGAAATTCTATCAGCGGATCCTTCTCACGATCCTAAACGGCGGCTGGAACCGCACGACGTTCCTTCCCGCCGGAAGGAAACCCGGCATGGGCGGTTCCATCAACTACTGGTGGGGGATCTCATCGGGCATGATCGACATGATCGTCTCGAAAACGGTCCCCGAGCGCACCCGGACGCTCATCGAGCTTGTCCGCCGCCAGATCGAAAACGGTGAGTTCCGGATCTTTTCCGGCGATCTCATCGATCAGGAAGGGACGCTCCGGGATTCCGGAAGCGGCGTCTTAACGCCCGAGGAGATCATCCGCATGGACTGGCTGGCCCAGAACGTGATCGGACATATCCCAGCCGAGGATGAGCTGGCGGAGGCGGCGATCCCGATGGTGCGGATCCAGGGGATCTACAGCGACCGCGACGGATTGTTTTAAAGCAGGGACGCAACACAGGCAGGCGCGGACGGTCTGCAGGTCCGTTTGCATTTGCAGGCCCGACCAAACTTCTTGGCGCGTGGGAATTTGCGTTGGGAAGGAAAATCGCGCTGTCTGAGCGAAGCGAGTTTGCGATTTTCCTTCCTGCCTTTAGCAGATTCCCGCACGCTTAGAAGTTCAAGGGCCGAAACCTGCAAACGAGACTGCAGACTGTCCGCTCACCGCCTAATTAGTTTTATATTGCTTCAAAGGATAAATATTTATGAAGGTTCTGGCAATTTCGGACCATGAATCCCCAACTTTGTGGGATTACTTTGACAAGAGCCGCCTGGAGGGGATCGACGTGATCCTCTCCTGCGGCGATCTCGCTCCTGAATATCTTTCGTTTCTGGTCACGTTTTTCCATGGCCCGCTTCTTTATGTTTACGGCAATCACGACGACCGCTATGAGAAAACGCCGCCCGACGGCTGCATATGCATCGAGGACAAGGTGTTCACCTATCAGGGCGTGCGCTTTGCCGGCCTTGGCGGTTCCATGCGCTATAAAAAGGGGAATCACCAGTACACGCAGCGCGAGATGGACCTTCGGGCGTTAAAGCTCTGGCCGCGGATCCGGGCCGCGCACGGGGTCGACGTTCTCGCCGCACACGCTCCGGCGTTCGGCATCGGGGACGAGCCCGGCCTCGCACACACCGGCTTTAAGGCGTTCGTCAGCCTGATCGACGCGTTCCATCCGGCTTATTTTATCCACGGCCACGTCCATCTGAATTATAACCCCACCATGCCCCGGATCCGGGAGCGGGGTGAGACGAAGATCATAAACGCATATGAGAAATATGTGTTCGAGGTCGCGCCGCCGCAAAAATGACCGGCACAGGCCGGGACCGCGCCCTTTAAAGTCTATCCGGTTTTGCCATCCGGCCCGCCGTACTGACTCATGATATATTTTGCAAGCTTTGCATTTGGCTCTTTGATGTTGACCGGAAACTGCAGTCTCTTTTCATATCTCCACATAGATCAGCATCCCCCTTCCCACGGCCAGAATTCGGTTTCCCATGTCCACGCCTTGCCGCTTGTCACATGTTCCGCGAACAGCGGTCCGTACTGGCTCTCGTACGCCGCGAGCGCGCTGTTTCGCAGACCCGCCATGTTCTCGAAGTACGCGAGGGCTTTCATATCGCCCGGATGCGTATCGAGAAACAGTTTTGCGTCGTCCATCGCAAAGCTGACTTCGTTCAGCTGTTTCATTAAAGCCGCCTTGGAGATGTTTGCCGTCATATCGGCAGCCGGGATCTTCACCGTGTCCTGTCCGCAGTTCGCGGCAGCAACATTTCCGTATGACACATTGTCCGTCATTATCCGCACCTCCTCATAAATTCCAGATCCAGCGCCGGGAATATCGTTCCCTGTTTCAACGCGCGGTCGGCCGAATATACGGCCTCCCACTTCTGGACCGGCACATAGCCCATGCCGACCGGAAAACGGTCGGGGCAAAACGACGTCACAGCCTGGGGCTGCGCGCTCTCTGTTTCGGGCACAGCCGGAATGGAAGGCGCCGGAAGGACCGGCATCTGATCTGCCTGTACGGACGCTCTCGGCGATAAAGGCGCGGGAGAAGCAGACGGGACCGGACGTACCGCCGGGGCATATGCGCCGCCGTCGCACGGCGCGCCCGCCGGATACATCTGCGGGATGGGCATCCCCGGCCACGGCATATCCGTCTCCATCATTCCCGAGCCGCAATTACAATTATAATTATAGCTCATATCAGGTCTCCTTTTATCTTTCTGATATTAAACTATGCAGAAGGCACGGACATGGTACGGGCCGCGGACAAAATACTTCCCCGCGAAAAAACAGCCATACCCGGATCCGTGTCCGAATATGGCTGTTCTTGATCATTATGCTGTTAAAAGGCTCTTCCCCGTTTGCAGTCCTGCATTCGGGCAAAGCGTTCTCTTTACAGACCGGTCCAGCCGATCATCTGCAGTACCGTAAGGGCAACGCAGGAAAGAACGATCTGGCAGCCGAGAAGCGGCATCATCCACTTCGCGTACTTCGTCCAGTCGACCTTCGCGATAGCCAGAGAACCCATCAGAGTTCCCGCGGTCGGGAAGATACAGTTGGAGAAACCGTCGCCGAACTGGAACGCCTGTACCGTTACCTGACGGGTCAGTCCCGCAAGGTCGCCCATCGGGACCATGATCGGCATAACAGCCGCCGCCTGGCCGGATCCGGACGGTACAAGGAAGTTGATCAGCAGGTTCGCAAAGAACATGAAGTTCGCGCACAGGACGGAACTGAGGTGCTCCATCGGGATGGACAGCCAGTAAACGATGGTATTCAGGATATTGCCGTCGGTGAGGACAACGCCTACGCCGTTCGCAAAACCGATGATGAACGCCGCGTTGACGAGCTTCGCGCAACCGGCCAGGAATTCCTTCGTGGTGCCGTTGACGCCCATTCCGTTCGCAAGACCGACAACGATTGCCAGGACCAGGTAGGTCGCGGACATCTGATCATAGCTCCAACCGAACTGTACGGAACCGATAACGATCGCGGCGATCGCGATCAGCAGTCCGACAATGCCGACGATATGACCGGTCGTCATATGATCCTCGATGGTCTTTCCTTCATCGCCGCTTCCCATGAACTCGGAAACGGACATGCCTTCCTCGTAGTTCAGGCTCTTGTACGGATCCTTCTTGATGCTCTTCATGTAGCGCATCGTGAACCAGAAGCAAAGTGCAAAGTTGATGATGTTCAGCACGACACGGACGGTAAAGCCGGAGAAGATCGGCAGTTCCGCGAACGGCTGCGCCGTACCGATGGTGGATGCGTTCGCCCAGCCTACGTTAAAGCCGGAGTACGCGCCCATGTAGATGAACAGGAATCCCGTAAACGCGTCGTAACCGAGGTTGGTCGCAAGAATGATCCCGATAGGGACAAGAGCAACGACCGGGTTCGCGAAAACGCCCGCCGCGCCGCCGATGGACATGAAAGCCATGACGATCAGGGCAAGAGCCGTCGCGTTCAGGTTCTTGGACATCAGTTTGCCGAAAACGGCGTGAAGAGCTCCGCTCTTCTCCAGGATCGCAACCGCGCCGCCGCAGAACATGACCATCGTCATCAGCTTGGCGGATTTGTAGAATCCGGATGTCACAGCCATGATCGCATGCCACGGGCCGACCGGGGTCCTCTCAACGGTATGATAGGTTCCCGCGATGACCTTCGTCACGTTGTCGACCGTTTCGGTGTCGTACGCGCCCGCCGGAACGATCCACGTCATGACCGCGCAGAACAGCAGCAGCATGAACAGCAGAGCGCATGTGGTGGGAATCTGAAGTTTCTTTTTCTTTTCCATATGCATTTCTCCTTTTCTATATGGATATGGGGTTGGTTATAAGTAAATCCGTTCTGTCCGCCCGGACGCGCCGGATATTACTTCATAAGGTATGCTACGCGCTCAGGAAATCGCGCACATACTGAACCAGAACGGAGGCGCCGGTCTCGATGCAGCTGTCGTCGAAGATGTTCTTCGAGTTGTGGAGACCGTTTCTCGAATTCGGGTCGTCGTTTCCGGAACCGAGGCGGAACTGGGCGCCGGGGCCGTACTCCGGGAAGAAGACGGAAAAGTCCTCCGAGCCGACCGACGGGTTCGCGACCATAACGATATGATCCGCGCCGATCGTCTTCTCGGCCGCCGCACGCAGGCCGTCGATCACTTCGTCATTGTTCACCAGCGGCGGAAGTCCGCTCTCCCAGGTGATCTCGGCCGATCCGCGCATTCCCTCCGCGCAGGACTTCACGATCCGTTTGATGGCTTCCACCATCTTCATGCGGTATTCATGGTTCAGGCTGCGCAGCGTGCCGGAGAAATCCACGAAATCCGGAACGACGTTGCCGGCTTTTCCGCCGTGGATACTGCCGATCGTAAGGACTGCCGCGTAGACCGGATAGTTCTCGCGGGAGACCACCGTCTGGAGCTGCGTGATCATATACGCGCTGATCGCGATCGGATCGATGAAGTTTTCCGGATGCGCGCCGTGGCCGCCTTTTCCGGTCACATGAACGCTGAACATATCGCTGGAAGCGTTCGCCGGTCCCTTTTTAAGTCCGATGGAACCTGCGGGGAATTCGGGCGATACATGAAGTCCGACAAACACATCCGGCCTGACGGCCTCATAGAATCTGCAGTCGACGAACTGCTGCGCGCCCGTTCCTTTCTCCTCCGCGGGCTGGAAGATCAGAGCCACGTTTCCGGCCAGTTCGTCTTTGATCTCCGAGAGGACCTTCGCACAGCAGAGCAGCGTCGTCGTGTGAATGTCATGGCCGCAGGAATGGCATACGCCTTCGACTTCGGACGCATAGGGAAGTCCGGTGAGTTCCGGCATCGGCAGCGCGTCGATGTCCTCGCGGATGGCGACCGTCTTTCCCGGTTTTCCGCCATGGATCAGACCAAGGACGCCGGTCTTTAAGCCGATCTCACAGATCTCCACGCCGTATTCCGTCAGCTTTTCCCGGATCAGCTTCGTCGTCTCGAATTCCTGATTCGAAAGCTCCGGATGGCGGTGGATATGGCGGCGGATCTCGACGAACTCGGCCGCATACTGCTGCACCAGTTTTTTGGTGTCCATACAGACATACCTCCTTCTGTTTATCATATTTTATAGTATTCAGTTTATAATTTTTTTACTCTCTTCCCTGAAAATTTACAATTTATAAACATGATAGCATATATTCTTTCAGAATGCAATCAAAAAATACACCTGATATATTAACTGATATATTACATATCCGTCATTTTGACATTCGGGATACTGCCTGAAATGTGCAAAAGCAGGCGCAATGCCCGCTTCTTTGCGTTCCTTTGCGCCTGCTGTCCGTCGGAGGGGCGTTTCGCCGCCCCTCTGATTAAATATTCATATTATCGGTCCCGTGTTACGGGCGGAATTTCGAATAGGTATGTCCGCCCTGCATGCCTCCGCGGTACGCCGCCAGCTCGCTCACCGTCACCAGCTGATAGCCGCGCTTCGTGAGTTCGGGGATGATCACCACGGCCGCGGCCGCCGTCGGCTGATGCAGATCGTGCATGAGGACGATGTCGCCGTCCTGGACCTGTCCCAGTACCACATTGATCGTCTGCTGCGTGTTCTTGGTCTTCCAATCCAGCGTATCGATCGACCAGAGGATCGCCGGCGTCCCGCGCCTCGCGAGAGCGTTTTTGCTCGTTTCGTTGATCGCTCCTCCCGGCGGGCGCATGACCACGCTGCGGGCTCCGGTCAGGGACTGGAGCGTGTTGTCAAACTGATCGAGGTTCGAGATCAGAGCGCTCTCCGAAAGGCCCGTGATCGTGTTATGCCCCCATGTGTGGCTGGCCGGTTCGCATCCCATCTCCACCATCCGCCTGACGGTCGACGAATAGTTCGCCATGCGGTTCCCGACCATAAAGAAAGTCGCGCGGCCGCCGTTGGCCTCCAGGCTGTCCAGTATCTGCGCCGTATAGGGGGAAGGACCGTCGTCGAACGTCAGCGCCACCATCGGTTTTGTGGGATCGATTACGCGGCCAAGCGTTTTCGGTTCCGCGGGGACCTGCCCCTTTGCGGTCACGGCGATCCGAACGCCGTCCACCCGGAGCCCGTGTCCCTCGACGCCCGCCGTCTGACCGTTCATCACGAGATCGGTCCAGACGCCGCTCTGGAGCACCGAATAGTATATGTCATAGTTGTCCGCCAGCTGGCCGGTAAGTACGAAACGCACCGCCTCGAGCGGCATGTCGGTCGTCGTCGTTCCCGTCTGGGCGTAATTTTCCTCCCACGCGAGCCATCCGGAACCGCTCAGGTTCACCTGATAGGCGATCGTGCCGGTCATGCCTTCCGGCTGGTTCGACAGCGTGGCCTTGAGCGCGGTCACATAGCTGTCGGCCGGAGCCTGGGCCAGCGTGTTGTCGGCAATGTTGTCCGTCCATCCCCTGCCGTGCTGGAACGTACAGTAGAGCGCTTCCATCGCCTCATCGGCGTAGGCTGGGAATGCCGCCGAAGAAAGTACCGCCGCAAGCGCCGCCGTAACGGCCAGCCGGAGCAGCCTGCTCTTCGCTTTTGTGGTCTTCATGATCTTTACCCCCTTGTGACTGCCGCTCTACGCGGCTTTATTTATGTATGTCATCTGTCCTTTCAGGCAGTTCTTTCACATGGACGTTCAGCCTATTATAGGTGATGTCGATGTTCTCCTCGTCGAAGGCGAGCTTGACGCGTTCCAGAAGGTCCCATCTCGTCTGCCAGTAATCCGTGGTGTTCACCCATGCGCGGACGCTGACGTTCACGCCGTGCGTGCCGAGCTCCGTGACCATCGTGGCGATCCCCTCATCCTTCAGCACGGCCGGATACTCCCCGCAGAGCCGCTCCAGCACTTCCTTCGCCTTCCGGATATCGGAATCGTAGGAAATGCCGATGTCAAGGATCAGGCGTCTCTTTTCGGCTCCGGTCGTATTGGTGAGCGGCGAATTCGCCACCGTATTGTTCGGGACCACGATCTTGCGGTTGTCGATCGTCATGATCGTCGTATAGACGAGCCCGATCGACTCCACGTTTCCTTCTCCCGCCGCCGTGACGATATAGTCGCCGACCTTGAAGGGCTTTAAAAACAGGATCAGCACGCCGCCCGCGAAATTCGCCAGCGTGTCCTGCATCGCCAGGCCCATCGCCAGACCGACCGCGCCGACCGCCGCCACGACCGAGGTCGTATTGATCCCCAGCGTCTCCGCCGCGATCACGCACAGCAGGCCCAACGACGCCGCATAGAATAGGGCGTCCAGAAACTTGCGCAGCGTGATCTCCAGTCCGGCCCGCTCCATGGACCGTCTGACGCTCTTCCGCAGGGTCCGGATGACGCGGACCCCCACGACCAGCAGGACGATCGCCACGATCAGACGCGTGACGTTGTGCGCCATCCACGGAAGAAGATCGGAAACCAGCCGGCCGATCTCGTTCATCGCGGTACCGATGCCTTTATTCATGGCGGTATCGACCGCCGTTTCCATTACTTCCTGAACTCCTGCGGTCTCTCCCATCATACTTTCCTTTTATCGTCTGTTTTGCCCGCGGTCCGCGCTCTCTTTCCCGCTCCCCCGGAAACAGACTTTGAAACGGCGCGCTTTCCGGTTACCGGTTTTTCGGCCGCCGGAGTGCAGCGGAATATGCAGGTGCTCATCGGGGCAAGGTCGATCTCGATCGAATCGGCGCGCCCGTCCCACTCCATCTTCTTCGACGTCTTCACGCGCGGGTTCGTCATTCCGCCGCCGCCGAATTTCTCCGCGTCGCTGTTCAGGATCTCCTTGTATTTTCCGGCAAACGGCACGCCGATCCGGAATTTTTCATGCGCGACCGGAACGAAATTGCAGACGAACAGGAGCGTCTCTTCCGGCCTGTCGCTCTTGCGGATAAAGATCACGATATTCTCCCGGTCGTAGGTGCAGTTGATCCACTCGAACCCCTCCGGTTCGCGGTCGTGCTCGTACATGGCGGGATGGGAAACGTACAGGTGGTTCAGAGCCTTCACATAGTCCCGCAGCCGGCTGTGGACCGGATACTGCAGGAGATCCCACTCCAGGCTCACGTTCTCGTTCCACTCATCCATCTGGCCGAAATCCTGTCCCATGAACAGGAGCTTCTTGCCCGGATGTCCCATGAAAAAGCCGTAGGCCGCGCGCAGATTGGCAAACTTCTTCTCCTGCGTGTCGCCCGGCATCTTGCCCGCCATCGACGCCTTGCCGTGAACGACCTCGTCGTGCGAGAAGACGAGGATAAAGTTTTCGCTGTACGCGTAGAGCATCCCGAACGTGAGATTATTGTAGTGCTGGTTCCTGAAATACGGGTCGCACCGCATGTATCTCAGGAAATCGTTCATCCAGCCCATGTTCCATTTATAGTCGAAGCCGAGGCTGCCGTTCTTCAGATCGCCCGTGACCTGCGGCCACGCCGTCGATTCCTCCGCGATCAGAACCGCGCCGCCCGTTTCCCTGCGGAAAACCGAACTCAGGTGCTTAAGGAACTCCACCGCGTCGAGGTTCTCGTGGCCGCCGTAGATGTTGGCGATCCATTCCCCTGCGTTCTTTCCGTAATCGAGATAAAGCATGGAAGCCACCGCGTCCATGCGGATGCCGTCCGCGTGATACTCCCTGGCCCAGAACAGCGCGTTGGAGATCAGGAAATTTGAGACCTGCGGCCGCCCGTAATTGTAGATCAGCGTGCCCCAGTGCGGGTGCGCTCCCTGCCTCGGGTCCCTGTGCTCGTAAAGGCATGTCCCGTCAAAGGCCGCCAGTCCGTGCGCGTCGCGCGGAAAATGGGCCGGCACCCAGTCCAGGATCACGCCGATCCCCTGGCCGTGCATGTGATCCACGAACGCCTTAAAGTCGTCCGGCGTCCCGTAGCGGCTCGTCGGCGCGTAGTATCCCGTTACCTGATAGCCCCACGAAGCGTCGAGCGGATGTTCCATCACCGGAAGGATCTCGATGTGCGTATAGCCCATCTCCTTCACATACTTCGCAAGCGGCACGGCGATCTCCCGGTAATTGCAGAACCGGCTCCCGTTCACCTCTTTGCCGTCCGCGTCCAGGACCGGCTCTTTCTGCTTCCACGAACCGAGATGGACCTCGTAGACCGACATCGGGCCGCGGCCCCTTTCGGCCTTATCGCGCGCGGCGAGCCATTTCGCGTCGGTCCACGGATAGCTGCCGGAGGTGTCCCACACGATCGAGGCCGTGTTCGGACGGAGCTCGGCGTAGCGCGCATAGGGATCGGCCTTGAGCATCGGCAGCCGCGCTTTTGTCTTGATCTCGTATTTATAGACCGCTCCCGCCTTAAGGCCGGGAATAAAGAGTTCAAAGATACCGGAATCGCCGAGGCGGCACATCTGATCCTTTCTTCCGTCCCAGAGGTTGAAATCCCCGACCACGCTCACGCGCATCGCTTCCGGGGCCCATACCGCGAAGTCCACGCCTTCCACCCCGTCGATCCTGACGGGATGCGCGCCCAGCTTTTCATAGGAGTCGTAATAGATCCCCGCCGCGAACTTCCTGAGTTCCTCACCCGTAAAGCGGGAACAGAAACGGTAAGAGTACGGGTCTTCCGTCTCGTGCCAGACGCCGTCCGCGTACCGGACGCGGAACCGGTAGGAGAACGCCTCGTGCCGGTCCCGGATCAGAACCGCAAAAAAACCGCCCTCATCGGCCAGTTCCATCGGCGTTTCCCCGCCTTCGTACAGAAGTACGGCTTCCTTCGCATCTGGCAGATACGCCTGAACAAGGAGACCCTGCCGGACGGCATGCATACCCAAAAGACGGCGGGGATCGGCAGCTTCCGAACATACGATCTCTTTGATCCCTGCCCAGTCCATCAAATCATATAAAGTCTTTTCCATACCGCTTCCTCCTCTGACGATATTTCTTCATATATTTTACCATTTTGTGGCAGACGATACAAGTCAGTTTGCTAATTTTTCGCACAATTTTTCCTGTAATCGAGCAGCATCAGATCGACGACCCGCCCGTATGTCCGGACCCCTTCGGCCTGGCCGTTGACCTTCAGATAAGTGTCGTTCACCTTATCCGCCGCCTCGGCGACCGTTCCCTCATAGCGGTCCCAGAACGCGTTGTTTTCCGCGAATTCCTCCCGCACCGCCTCCGGCAGCATCGCGTGGAGCCGGGCATACTCCCTCTGGTCGGTTTTCGCCAGCGCGTTCCCCGCGTAGATCCATCCCAGCATGAACCCGCTGTAGCGAAAATCCGGATCATCCGAGTTCAGACAGGCAAGATAGCCGATGAAATTCGCCTCATCCTCGCGCATGAAACCGCGCAGATGCGACATCTCATGGCAGATCGTATGGGGGATGTTGTAGTCCTCCATATCGCGGTTGTAATTGGCCTCCACCGTAAACGGCGAATAAACGCCGGAACACTGCTGCACCGAAAGGATCAGGGAGACCGCGACCGGTTTCGGACGCGGATAATAGCCCGCGAGCGCCGGATACGTTTCGGCGAGCTTTTTCATGGCCGCAATACCTTTCTCCTGCATCCCTTCATAGTTTCCCCCGGCCCGTTCAAACTCCGCACGCGCATTGCACAGCCCCTCCGTAAGCCATGCACAGAGCCCTTTCAGGTCCTCGTCGCCGTCCGGTTCCGCGCCAGTATAAGTCTCTTCCGGATCATCCGTCCCGGCCTCTTCCGTCCGGGACAGCTCCTCTACATAATAGGAAGAGAACGGAAAACGGTAATAGTTCACGCCGCAGCATACCGCATAGGAAAACAGCAGCGCCGACACGGTGAAAAAGCAGGCGGACAGCGCGACGGACGGCCTTTTGCGGAACCTGAAAAGGACCAGCAAAAGCCCCGGAACGAGCAGATAAAGTCCGATCTCAACGACCGAAAACGGAAACAGCCCGAAAAACCGCCCGATGCTCCCGACAAGCACCGGATAGACCGCCTCCGCGTACCAGGTCGCGAACCTGGGAACTCTCCGCGCAGACCACAGAAGCGCCCCGGTTCCCGCGAGCAGAACGGCCCCCGCCAGGCCCAGGATGCGCGGAGCTCGATTGTTTCGTTTTTCCATATGGATCCATCCCTTCGGTTTTCCGCCGTGAATTGTGAAAACGTTGTAAAAAAATCCTGCAGAACTTGACAAAGTATCCCAAACCCATTATATTTCCTATTGGTACCCTAAGTCAAATGAGGTTTAGAGGAAAATCATGAAAAAAGAACAGCAGGAACAATCAGGGTGGGTCGAAGAACTGATAAGCTGGGCGCAGGTCATCCTCTCCGCAGCCGTCATCGCTTTCGTTCTCACGACCTTTATTATAGCGAACAGCGAAGTACCGACCGGCTCGATGGAGAACACGATCATGGCGCACAGCCGTGTGATCGGCTCCCGTCTCCACTACACGTTTTCCGAGCCGCAGCGTGGCGACGTAGCCATCTTTGTTTTCGGATGGCAGTGCAGACGGTGCGGTGCGATCGGCGAGGGCGAAAAGCCGGACGTCTGTCCGCGCTGCCAGGCTGCCGCCGGCAGACGGGCCTCGACGGTCTACTATGTGAAGCGTGTCATCGGAGTGCCGGGCGACGTGATCGACATCGTGGACGACAAGGTTTATCTGAACGGCTCCGACGAGCCCCTTTCGGAGCCTTATCTTGCCGAGCCGATGAATCCCGGCGAGACCTTCCACTTTGAAGTGCCGGAGGACTGCTACTTCATGATGGGCGACAACCGCAACTATTCGCTGGACGCCAGATATTGGGCCAATCACTATATTTCAAAGGATAAAATGGTCGCAAAAGTACTGTTCGAGTATTTCCCGACCCCGAAGATCATCCGCTGACCGAGATCAGAACAGCACAGGAGAAGTATTGAAATGAAAAAAGTTGTAAAATTCGGCGGCAGCTCCCTTGCGAACGCCCGCCAGTACAGAAAGGTAAAGGCCATCGTTACCGCCGACCGCACCCGGTGTTTCGTGATCCCCTCCGCGCCGGGAAAGCGCGACTCCAAGGACACGAAGGTAACGGACCTGCTCTACAGATGCTACGACGAGGCGTCGGAGGGCCGTCCCTACGGCCCGATCCTCGACCAGATCAAAAAGCGCTTTACGGACATCATCGACGGCCTCGGTCTGGATCTGAACCTTGACTTTGAGTTCAGCCGGATCGAGGAAAACTTTCTCAAAAAGGCCGGCCGCGATTACGCCGCCTCCCGCGGAGAATACTTGAACGCCCTCGTCATGGCCGATTATCTCGGTTTCCCGTTCGTGGACGCCGCGGACGTCGTCCGCTTTGACGAAAACGGCCATTTCCTCGCCGAGGAGACGAACGCCGAGCTTGCGGAACACCTGTCCACCATGAAGCAGGCCGTGATCCCCGGGTTTTACGGCTCCGCGCCGGACGGCACCATCGTCACCTTTTCGCGGGGCGGCTCCGACATTACCGGTTCGATCGTGGCGCGCGCCGTACAGGCCGATCTCTACGAGAACTGGACCGACGTGTCCGGTTTCCTGGTGGCGGATCCGCACATCGTAAAGGATCCGGCGCCGATCGAAACGATCACTTACCGCGAACTGCGCGAGCTCGCCTACATGGGCGCCAACGTCCTTCACGAGGACGCGATCTTCCCGGTCCGCAGAGCGGGGATCCCGATCAACATCCGCAATACGAACCGCCCGAAGGACCCCGGGACCATGATCGTCGAGACCACCACCAAGCGTCCGCTCTATACGATCACCGGCGTCGCGGGAAAGAAAGGGTTCTGCACCGTTACCATCGACAAGGCGATGATGAACTCGGAGATCGGGTTCGGCCGCAAGGTGCTGGAAGTCTTTGAGAAGAACATGATCTCCTTCGAGCATATGCCGTCCGGGATCGACACCATGTCCATCCTGATCCACCAGGACGAATTTCAGGAAAAGGAGCAGGCCGTGATCGCCGGGATCAACCGGGCCGTCAGACCGGACTCCATCGAGCTGGAATCGGACCTCGCCCTGGTAGCCGTTGTCGGCCGCGGCATGAAGGCCAACCGCGGGACAGCCGGCCGGATCTTCTCGGCGCTGGCCCACGCGCGGATCAACGTCAAGATGATCGATCAGGGCTCCAGCGAGCTGAACATCATCATCGGCGTCAAGAACGAGGACTTTGAGAACGCGATCCGTGCGATCTACGACATCTTTGTCCAGACCGAACTATAAAACCGTATAAGGGAAAGACGGTACCTCCTGTCCGGAGACGTACCGTCTTTTTTTCGTGTCTTTTTATGCCATCCGCCGGGAAGCGCTCAGCCTCCCCGCTTTTCGATATCCATGATCATGTTCACGCGCCTCTGATGGCGTTCGCCTTCAAACTCCGTTTCCAGCCACACGTCGACGATCATCTTGGCAAGCTCGGGCCCGATCACGCGCGCGCCGAACGCCAGTACGTTGGCGTTGTTGTGGAGCCTCGACATGCGGGCCGTGTACGGCTCGCTGCAGACGCAGGCGCGGACGCCCTTTACCTTGTTCGCCGCAAGGGAGATCCCGAGCCCCGTACCGCAGATCGCGATCCCGAGATCGGCCTCCCCGGAGACGACTGCGCGCCCGACCTTCTCTCCGTAAACCGGATAATCGCAGCTCTCATGCGAGTCCGTCCCGAGGTTGATGACCTCGTATCCCTTTGCCTTCAGATGTTCCATGATCTCATTTTTCATTTCCACCGCAGAGTGGTCATTTCCGATCGCGATCTTCACAGCCATTTTCTTTCTGCCTCCCGAAAAACCCGCGGATCCTGTCGATTCTGGAGGTCATGGAGACCAGCAGAAGGTCCGCGGCCACAAGCGCCGCCATTGCCTCGACCACCACGACGGCGCGCGGCACGACGACCGGATCATGGCGTCCATGGATCACAAGTTCCGTTTCTTCCCCGTCTCTGGTTACCGTTCTCTGTGCCTGCGCGATGGACGGGGTCGGCTTGAACGCCGCGCGGAACACCACGTCGCTGCCGTCGCTGATCCCGCCGAGCACTCCGCCGGAATGATTCGTCGTCTTTACGGTCCTTCCGTCCCGCACCGCAAACGCGTCGTTGTTTGCGGATCCGCAGGACCGCGCCGCCGCAAAGCCGTCGCCGATCTCGAATCCCTTGACGGCTCCGATCGAGAGGATGGCCTTCGCGAGCTCCGCATCCAGCTTGTCAAAGACCGGCTCTCCCAGTCCCGCCGGGAGCCCCGATATCACACATTCCACCACGCCGCCCGCGGAATCGCAGGCAGCCATCTTTTCCTCCAGAAACCGCTCCGCTTCCTTCGCGGCGACGGGATCCGGCATCCACAGCCTGTTGTTTGCCGCCTCGCTCAAGTCGAACCGGTCCGCGTCGACGGAAACCGGCCCGATCGACCTCGTGTAGGCCGTGACCGTGATCCCCAGCTCCGAGAGGATCTTTTCGGCCACCGCGCCCGCCGCCACACGGCCGGCCGTCTCGCGCGCGGATGCGCGGCCCCCGCCGCGGTAATCGCGGAATCCGAACTTCCGGTCAAACGTGTAGTCCGCGTGTCCCGGGCGGTAGCAGGAGGCGATCTGCGAATAGTCCTTTGAGCGCTGATCTTTGTTGAAGATGATCATCGAGACCGGCGTTCCCGTCGTTTTCCCCTCAAAGACGCCGGACAGGATCCCGACCCTGTCCTCCTCGCTGCGCTGCGTCGTATACCGGCTCTGTCCCGGCCGCCTCCGGTCCAGCATCGCCTGGATATCGTCCTCCGAAAGGGCGATCCCCGCCGGGCAGCCGTCGACGACCGCGCCGATCGCCTTCCCGTGGGATTCCCCCCATGTTGTCACTTTCAGTATCGTTCCGATCGTTGAACCGGCCGCCATATCATCAGTCTCCTATCTTTACGATCTCACAGCTGTTCGGCTCGTTGACCGAAACGCTGCGGCTGCACATCACCAGCAGTCCCTTTTCGTAATCGATCTTAAAGAAGGTGATGCTGCCGGCGTGGTTGATCGCCGCGATGTGTTTCCCGTCCGGGAAGATGGCGATGTCCTTCGGATAATCGCCGCTGACCGGCAGGCAGAAGCGCTGGGTGAGCAGCCCCGTCTTTTCGTCGCGGTCATACATGGAGATCGTGTCGTCGCCGGCGTTGCTGCAGAACAGGTAACGCTCGTCCGGCCCGAAGCGCATCGCGCAGGCCGCCGTCTCCTTGCTGGCCCGTTTGCCCGTCGTGGATACGGTCTGCAGCTTTTCAACCACCGGAGTCCGTTCGCCGGACTCGTAGGAGTATACGTCGATCGTGTTTTTGAGCTCGTGGATCACATAGAAGAAGCGGCCGTCGCTGCTGAATATGAAGCGCCGGGGCGCCGATTCCAGCTCGCTGTGGATGGAGTCCACCTCGTAGATCTTTCCGCTCTCCCTGTCGAAACGGTAGACCTTGATCTGGTCGATCCCGAGATCCGCCACCATCAGGAACTTTCCGTCCGGCGTCAGGCGGCTGCAGCTCACATGCGGGCGGAATGTCCGCTCGGCGATGCTGCCGAGACCCTTGTGGAATACGCCGTCGGTGATCCGGCCGATCGATCCGTCCTTGTTCAGTCTGAGGACCGTGAGTTTCCCGTCATGGTACCCCGATACGAAAATGTATTTATCGTCGTCGCTCGTCGAGAGGTGGCAGCCGCGCATCCCCTTGATCTTGGCGCTGTCGAACCGCGAAAGGCTCCCGTTCTCAAGGATCCGGAACGCAACGACGCCCTCGTCCGCGATCGAATACAGCGTCTTCCCGTCGCGGGAGGCCTGCACATAGGAAGAATTGTCTACCTCGACCTCGCAGCGGTAGACGAATGTCCCCGCCTCGACGTCCACGTCGTAGACCGTGATCCCCCTGGCCTTTCCCGTATACGAGTAGGAACCGACGTACGCCATATATCTCCCTGCCATAAGCCGCATCTCCCTTCTGCTTTTATGCACCTCCATCTTACCACACATCCCGGACATGCGCAAAGGAATTTTTGCGCGCCGGAGCGTCCGAGAACGTCTCGAGCAGGTAACCGGCCAGAAGCGCCGCCTCCGCCCTGAGGCGCCTGCCGCGCAGGGTCCCGATCCCGATCTTTCTGGAAAGGTATCCGGAGAAATCCAGGACCGCGATCTGGTCCGCGTATTCCCGCACCATGATCTCGGGCAGCACGCTGATCCCCAGTCCCTGGCGCACCATATGGATCAGCGTCTGGTCGTTGTTGATCACCGTGATCGTTTCCGGTTCGCACTCCGTGTTCCCGTAGAGCTCCCGGATGTATTTGTCGTCGCCCTCCCGCGTGGCGATCAGCGTCTCGCCCCTGAAACCGTCGGGCGGAAAGATCCGCTTTTCCGCCAGCGGATGCGTTTTCCCGCAGATCACGACGTCCGGTTCCGGCATCAGCGGGACGGTCACGATCCCCTTTCTCATCGGCAGGGAGGAGATCCCGAAATCCACCGCGGACTCCTCGATCATCTCCTCGATCCCGCTGTAGGTCCCGACCTTCAGCTCGATCCGGATATCCGGGTGCAGCGCCTTAAACTCCCTCATGCACGCCGGCATACGGAAACACGAGAAGCTCGCGGTCAGGGCGACGGTCACGCAGCTGTCGTCCGCCCGGCGGAACAGCTCGTTCTCGAACCGCTCGTAGTCCTCAAGGAAGGCCACGATCCTGCGGATGACCGGCATCGCCTCCTCGCGGGGCCGCACGCCGTGCTTGTAGCGCTCAAAAAGACGGATCCCCAGTTCTTCCTCGAACCGCTGGATCGTCTTGCTGACATACGGCTGGGTATAGTTGCATATTTCCGCCGTTTTCGACAGGCTCCCGCATCGGTACGCGCAGGCGACAAAAACGTACTTCAGAAAATCCGTATTCAAAATATTCCTCCTGGTTATATATCGGTAGAAACTGTTATTTTACCTTAGTGACGATGGGATGGTAACATGACAACAGGAAATGTACTGTACTCTCTTTTAACACAGTTTGGGGATTCTGTCAATATGCGGATCCCCATATCCGTTTCAGGTACGGAAGGAGGAATCACTTATGGCGGAAATCATTGCGTCGCCGCTGTTCTGTTTTACCGTGTGCGTGGTGATCGTCGCGCTGGCGGACGTGCTCGCGATCGTCACCAAAGCGAAGATCCCGGCCATCGCGGGCTCGATCCTGATCTACACGGTCCTGATCCAGCTCGGGATGCCCCGCTTCTTTCCCGACGAAAGCCAGCTGGGCTTTATGGGGGATCTGCTGTTCAATCTTTACATCGTCAGCATCTTTACCAACATCATTCCCATGATGATCGTAAAGGAGTGGAAGGCCGTCTTTATCGGTTTCGGCGGGGTCGTCTGCGCTTACGTCCTCGTTCTCGGGATCGGCTGCCTGCTCTTCGATCCGAAGGAGGTCATCGCGAGCTCCGGGATCGTCACCGGCGGCGGCTTTTCGAGCGGCATGGTCGGTCTGAGACGTCTGAAGGAGCTCGGATACGAGGACTTCGTCATGGTCCCTCTCGCGATCGTCGCGTTCCAGGACGTGATCGGTCCGCTGATCGGCGCGTTTCCCGTGACCGCCTATGTAAAACAGCTCGTGGCCCGGGACGCCTATCTGCACGAACCGCTCATAAAGCGGAAGGATGACGTGCCGGCATCGGATACCGGGCTGAACACCCGCGAGAATCCCAGCCCGTTCTTCCGCTCGTGGATCCCCGCTTTCGCCCAGACCGAAGCCGTCTCGCTCGCACAGCTCGCGATCATAGCCATGCTCGGGACCGTTCTTGCGGAGTATATCCCCATCCCCAGCGTCGTGCTCACCTTCGCGCTCTCCGCCCTCATGGTCCTGACCGGATTCTTCCGCCTGAACATGATGTCGCGGACCGGCTCGGCGGGTTTCGTCGACGTGGCCGTCATGGTCATGGCCGCGTCGTTCATGAACGATTTCGACATGAACACTTTCTTCATGAAGCTGATCCCGATCCTCGTCATCATCGGCCTTGCCATGACCGGACTGATGGCGGGCGGCGCGCTTACGGCGAAGCTGTTCAGACAGGATATGCTTCTCGGCGCGAGCGCCTGCGCCGGAATGTTCTATCTCTTCCCGAGCATAACGCTCGTTATGGAGAACGTGCTGCGGAGTTACGCCAGGAATGACGAAGAACGCGCTTATCTGAAAGAAAGGATCTCGCCCCCGTTTCTGGTGATCGGATCCGTCAGCAGCAAGCTGAGCCTGGTCCTTGCCTCGTTTATGATACCGGTCCTGATCCGGTGAGATTTTTGATACGATGAGATCTTATAAGGAGGGGAATGCAATGAAACTGTTTATCAGCGCCGATATTGAAGGCTGCGCCGGCGTTACCGCAAAACCTTCGGTAACGATCGGGGGACACGATTATTCCGCCAGCCGCGAACAGATGACGCGCGAGGTCGTCGCGGCCTGCGAGGCGGCCCGGGAGGCCGGAGCCACGGAGATCCATGTCAAGGACGCGCACGGCAGCGGGCTGAACATATATCCGGAGCGTATGCCGAAAGGCGTTATCCTGCTCCGCGACTGGAGCGGGGATCCGCGGAACATGGTGGACGGGCTCGACGAGAGCTTCGACGCCGTCCTGTATATCGGTTATCACTCCAAAGGCGGATCGGAGGGGAACAGTCTGGCACATTCCATGTCCAGCGTAAAGCTGCACTCGATCCGGGTCAACGGGGAACCGGTCTCCGAATTTTATCTGCACAACAATCTGGCCTCCTATTACGGAGTGCCGAGCGTCATGCTGAGCGGCGACCGGGAAGTCTGCGAGGAAAGCCGCCGGCTGGTCCCGGGGCTCAAAACGGCCGTTATCAAGGAAGGCAGAGGCGCGCTCATGGCAAGCGTCTCCTCCGAGACCGCGTGCGACCGGATCCGCGAAGCCGTGACGGCGGCGCTCACCCAGGGGCCGCTGGACCGGTGCCTGATGACGCTCCCCGAGCATTTCACCGTCGACCTCGTCTACAAATGGCACCAGGACGCACATGTCTACAGCTTTTATCCGGGCTGCCAAAAGATCGATCCGTACACCGTGCGGTTCGAGAGCACCGACTGGTACGAAGTGGCAAGATGCCTTGCCTTTACAACATAATTGCTCCTATTTTCTTAGCCGAACGAACCTGCGGGATATCCCGCAGGTTCGTTCACTCATTCCGTATTCATATGGTTTTCACAAGCTCCCGCATTTCCGCGAGGACCTCCGCAAAATCGGCCGGTTCCAAATCGTATCCGATATAGGAAAGACCTTTATAGAGGAACTTTACGGCCTCCGGATCCCGGTTCCGGTCTTTTTTCAGCTTCCCCGCCAGCTCCGCGAGTCCCGCCAGAAGGCTTTGTTTTGCCTCGCGGATCTTAGGTTCCGCCCGGTAAAGCCGCGTCATATCGTAATCGGACGTGTTCCCGCACGGGGCTGCGCATATCGCGCATCCGGGCGCCACGGCGAACTTTTCGTTTCGGATCTCCTCCGCCGTTTCCCGGATACCGGCCTCGCAGGAGCCGTCATTCGGAAGCGAAAGCGCCTTTATCACCAGCGCATCCGTATTTTCCGTCTTCGCATTGTTGTTGCAGGCGCCGGCCAGACCGACCAGCGCGCTCACGATCCTGTCGTCAGGCATGGGATACCCCCTGTTCCAGTTCCTTTTTATAAATTTCGATCACCCGGCGCATCGCCTCCGCTCCGGGCGCTCCGTCCGTCGTGCGGCGCTCCACGCAGGTCTTCATCGAGATCGCCTCGTAGATATCGCTCTCAAAGGCGGGGCATTCCGCCTTGAATTCCTCAAGCGTCAGATCGTCGAGCGCTTTCCCCTCGTCGATGCACTTTAACACCAGCCGTCCGATCACGCCGTGCGCGTCGCGGAACGGCACGCCGCGCCCGACCAGATAGTCGGCTGCGTCGGTCGCGTTCGTAAAGCCCTTTTTCGCGCTCTCCTCCATCACATCCTTGCGGAAACTCATCGAGGATACCATCCCGGTAAACAGCGCCAGGCATCCCTTTACCGTATCGATCGCGTCGAAGGTGAGTTCCTTGTCCTCCTGGAGGTCCTTATCGTAAGCCAGCGGGATCCCCTTCATGACCGTCAGCATCGACATCAGAGCGCCGTAGACGCGTCCGGTCTTTCCGCGGATCAGCTCGGCGATATCCGGATTTTTCTTCTGCGGCATGATGCTGCTTCCGGTGCTGTACGAATCGTCCATCTCCACGAAACGGTACTCGTTGCTGTTCCAGATGATGATCTCCTCCGAGAAGCGGCTCAGGTGCATGGCGATGATCGAAAGCGCCGACAGAAGCTCGATCAGATAGTCCCGGTCCGAGACCGAATCCATGCTGTTGAGGGTCGGGCCGTCGAATCCGAGCAATTCGGCCGTGTACGCGCGGTCGAGCGGATACGTCGTCCCCGCCAGAGCGCCCGAACCGAGTGGGCAGTAATTCATGCGTTTTCTGATATCGGCTAGACGCCCGCGGTCGCGGCGGAACATCTCATAATACGCGCCGAGATGGTGCGCGAGCGTGACCGGCTGCGCTTTCTGCAGGTGCGTAAAGCCCGGCATATAGGTATGGAGGTTCTCCTCCATCAGCCCCAGCAGGACCTTTAAGAGCTCAAAAAGCAGGCCGTCGGTCTCGTCGATCTCATCCCTGATATAGAGGCGCATGTCGAGCGCGACCTGATCGTTGCGGCTGCGGCCCGTGTGGAGACGTTTTCCGGCGTCGCCGACGCGCTCCGTGAGCACCGCTTCCACAAAAGAGTGGATATCCTCGTACTCCGTCGTGATCTCCAGCTTTCCGGAGTCGATGTCCTCGCGGATCCCGTTGAGCCCGGCGACAATCGCGTCCCTGTCCGCCTCCGAGAGGATCCCCTGTTTCGCGAGCATCGTCACATGCGCGATGCTCCCCGCAATGTCCTGTCTGTAAAATTTCCGGTCGAACGAGATCGATTCGTTAAAGTTGTGGACCAGCTGATTCGTCTCCTTCGTAAATCTTCCGCCCCAAAGTTTCATCTGTCTTCTCCTCTCCTGTTATGTCCCGGACGATCGGTTCCCCGGGCTCCGTATTGTGCCGCCGTTTTTCCTCTCTGGCCGCCGCGCGCTTTCCGTCGGACCTGCGCCGCCAGAAGTACAAAAGGATCAGTATGATAAGCGACGCCGCCGAGATCATGTTTCCGTGCGCCAGGCCCACCGGATAATAGCTCAGCGCGATCTCATGCTCGCCCTCCGTAAGATTGACTCCCAGGAAGGCGTCGAACAGCTTTTTCCGGTCGGCCGGTTTCCCGTCCACCGTGACCGTCCAGCCTTCGTCGTACGGGATCGACAGGAACAGGGTCCCGCCCTCCGCCGCGTCTACGACCCCCCGGATCTTTGTATCGCTCTTTTCCGTTATGACGAGCGGCATCCGGGCAAGCGCGTCATAGACCGAGAGCATCGCGGTCTCCGAAAACCGGTATACCGTCGCGTTCAGCGTTTCGTTGGATTCGTCGGCGGTAAGAACGATCTCGTTCCCCGCAAGGACGTTTCCCATCTCCAGGAAATACCCGCGGTCCACGTTGCTGTAAGACTTTGTTCCCGCCGGCAGGGACGCCTTGACGTCCCGGATCCGCTTGTTGCGGACGAACACATAATATTCGCCGTCCATATCCGGCGTAAAGCGCAGCGTGTTTCCGTTTATATCCCCCTCGACCTGCACGAGCACGTCGTTTGCGCCGAGCAGCAGGCAGAGGTCGTTCTGGACGTCAGCCGGGCTGTCCATCTCGTACTGCCAGTTCGCATTCAGATCATACGGGACCACAAAGCCGAGCGGCAGCGTGTAAAGATTCTCGTACAGGAACGTCGTCCCGCTCTCGTCGCGGTACTGCATCAGTTCCGTATCCGGGACCGCCTCGGAGTAAAGTGCGTATTTCACCGCCATCATACTGTCCACCAGCGGCGTGCTGCCGGGGATCCCGTAGGCGTTCGTCGACGCCTCGCATCCCATGCGCTTAAAGAACGCCGTAAGATCGGCGTTGGCCGTCGACGAGAACAGCGACACGGAGGGGAAGTTCATCCACGCCCCGTCGTTCCGCGTTTTGCTGCTTTTCTTCTCGAACCGGTACAGATCCGCGTCGTCAAGCGACTCCACGAGCCGGATCACGTCCGCGTTGTCGCGCACATACGCCTCGCGGCTGGTCGTGGGGACGCTCGTCACCGTCGTATTGACCGCGGCCTCGATCGAGACAGTAATCAGCGCCAGAAAAACGGCCGGACCGCGCTGTTTCCCGCGCCAGAGATAGATGATGCCGGTGTACGCCGCGAGGAAAAGGATCGCCACATAGTAGACGATGAAGTGGAAATGTTCCTGTTCGACCACCTTTTCCGCGAGGAGCACGAAGCAGACGCTCGCCCAGAACGCGATCGCAATGTGTTTCCTCGGCGTGCTCCGCAGGTGCCGGAACGCGCAGAAACACATATACAGCATGATAAAAATATAGATGAACGACTGGCGGCAGGGCAGACTATTGGGATAGTGGAACCCGTGCCAGATAAAGTTCAGCATGTTGATCGAAAAGCTGGCGTAAAAGATCAGTAGCATCCCGCAATAGACGATCTTTTCTTTCAGAGGGATCTTTTTGCACGCCAGATACAGCGGGAAAAAGATCAGGACCGCCACGCCGCAGTAGATGTTCGGCCAGTGATCGAGCCCGATCTCCGTCTCGACGTTCCCGATATGCCGCGCGACCATGTCGATGATCGAAAAGTAGGACGACGCGGTCGCCGGGAAGGTGGAATCGCTCGCGGCCGTCGCCTGGAGCGCATGGATCACCGGGAGCAGCAGGCAGGCGGCAAGCCCTCCCGCGAGCAGCGAATAGACCCCGAACCGCACGCAGGCCATCAGGTATTTCTTCGGATGGCCGGGCTTTTCGAGGATCAGGAGCGCCACAAAATAGAGGATCATGAACAGGCAGATCATGATCGAGATATAATAGTTGGAGAGGATCGACATCCCCAGCGCCGCGCAGTAAAGGAATCCGCGTTTCCTGTGGACGAGCTGCTCCAGCCCGAGAACGATCAGCGGAAAGAGCACGATGCAGTCGAGCCACATGATGTTCCAGCTGTAGGCGGCCATATAGCCCGACAGGGCGTAAAAGATCCCGAAAAATCCGGTCGCGATCGAGTCCGTCTTCAGTTTCTTCCGCAGATACCAGGCGAAACTCAGACCGGCAAGACCGGTCTTTAGTACGATCAGCCCGGTCATGAACTCGATGATATACGCCTTCGGGCACAGGATCAGAAGCCAGTTGAACGGGCTGGCAAGATAATAGGCGTAGAGGGCCGAAAAATTGACGCCGAGACCCACGTCCCAGCTGTAAAGCAGGCTCCCGCCGGTGCGAAGTTTATGCTGGAATTCGGAAAAGAACGGCGCATACTGATGATACAAGTCCGTTCTTAAATAGCATTCCTCGCCGAACGGGAAGATCCCCCGCTGGATAAAGATCACGATCATAATTACGACCGGAACCAGAAACGCTGTCCAGAGGCCGTCCCGCGGGCGGATCAGCGATCTTCTTCCGGCTGTATTTTCCTGTTCCATTGAAACGATGCTCCTTTAGTCTCCGTCCTTTTTATGTGAAAAGATCAGCAGCTTGCTGAATACATAATTGAGAACCATCACCACTACCGAGACCAGCAGTTTGCAGATAAAAAATTCGTTCCCCATCAGGTCCACGAGGATAAACGTCGCCGCCAGACTGAACAGAAACGTCGCGATCCGGCAGATCACGAACGAATAAAATTCCTTCCAGACCGCTTTCGGCGCGAGCGTATAGCTGCGGAACACCCACCACTTGTTGGCGACGAACGCGAACAGCACCGCCGCGATGAACGAGATCGTCTGGGCGGGCACCGAGCTCATATCGGCCAGATAGTAAAGCGCATTCGAAACGATATAGTCGATCGCCGTCGTCATGACTCCCACGATAATATAAACGATCCCTTCGCGAAGCGCGCCGTTTTCCATTTTCACTTCCGTACGTTCCTCCCTGCGGGCCGCGCGGCGTCTTCCCGTTTTGAAGCGCCGGCCTTTTGACCCTTGTATCATTCTATAATAACTTCCGTAAAAAGTAAAGGGACTGTTTCCGAAACAGCCCCTTTGCGCTTTAATTATTTATTGCCTTTCCTGTCTTCTTTTATTGCCGGTATGCGGTCACGCCTCCAGAAGCTTCTCCACGCTGACCAGTTTCACGCAGACGCAGAAGATCTCGGCCGCCAGTTTCAGCTCGTCAAGCGTCGGGAAGGACGGAGCGATCCGGATGTTGCTGTCCTTCGGGTCCTTGCCGTAAGGCCAGGTCGCGCCCGCGCCGGTCATCACGACGCCGGCTTCCCTGCACTTCTGGACGATGGCCTTCGCGCATCCTTCCAGCGAATCGAACGCGACAAAATAGCCGCCGTTCGGCTTCGTCCATGTCCCGATCCCGAGACCGCCGAGCTCGCGGTTTAAGATCTCGTCGACAGCCTCGAATCTCGGGCGCAGGATCGCGGCGTGTTTTGCCATATGAGCCTTCAGCCCGTCGGCGTTTCCGAAGAAACGGACATGGCGGAGCTGGTTCATCTTGTCATGGCTGATGAGCTGATTGTTCATCTGCTTCTTCATATCCTCGATATTGGCCTTCGACGTCGCGATCGCGGAGATCCCGGCTCCCGGGAACGTCACCTTGGAAGTGGAACCGAATTTGTAGACCATATCGGGATTTCCGGCCTTCGCGCACTCGGAGAGGATGTCGAGCACATGGTCCGGATGGTCCGGGTACAGATGGTGCACGCAGTACGCATTGTCCCAGAAAATGCGGAAATCCTTCGCCGCCGGCTTCAGGTTCGCGAACCGTTTCACGACCTCATCCGAATAGGACTGACCGGACGGGTTGGAATAAAGCGGCACGCACCAGATCCCCTTTACCGCCTCGTCATTGTTTACATAATTCTCGACCATATCCATGTCGGGTCCGTCGTCGTGCAGCGGGATGGGGATCATTTCGATCCCGAAAAACTCCGTGATGGAAAAATGGCGGTCATATCCGGGGACCGGGCAGAGGAATTTCACCGAATCCAGCCTGCACCACGGCGTATTCCCCATCACGCCGTGCGAGTACGAGCGGGATACCGTGTCGTACATGAGCGTCAGGCTCGAGCTCCCGTACATAACGATATTCTCGGCCGGAGCATCCATCATTCCGCCCATCAGCTCCTTGGCCTCCTGGATACCGGTCAGCACGCCGTAGTTTCTCACGTCGCCGTCCACGCTCATAAAATCGCTCTTGCTGTTTAACACATCCAGCATCGGGAGAGAAAGGTCAAGCTGCTCCGAACTCGGCTTTCCGCGTGCCATGTTCAGTTTCAGGTTCTTCCCCTGATACTCTCTGTAGACCGCCTCCAGCTGCTCCTTTAAGGAAGCAAGCTCCTGCTTTGTCATTTCGGCATATGCCTTCATATCGTGACCTCCTGTGATGATTCGTTCCACAAGCCCCGTGGAACGTTATTTGTATATACATAATTATAATCGAAACGGAGCTTTCATACAATATAAAGTTTTGCCTTTTCGCCTGTTTTTCTTAAGCCGCGCCGCGCTTGCGGAAAAGATTTCAAAGCCGTACGGTCCGCCTTCTCCGTCAGTCCCCGTATTTTTTCTCCCGGCAGGCGGAAAACAGGGAAGTCAGGCGTCCGGCGAGAAAATACACAAACACATACACCGCGGCGAAACACAGAAGATCGGTCCACAGATGACCGGATACCTCCCCGCTCTTTACCGCGTAGGCGACCGCATAGCCGCAGAGCGCCCCGATGAAGGAGACCAGCATCCGCTTCCGTCTCTTTTCCTTCGGCATCGAGTCCTCCGGACCCAGGCCGAGCATACACTGGCGTACCGCCAGATAAAGCGTGCCGCCGATCAGGATGATAAACTCGGTCGCACACTCCTTAAGGCCGTAATCGAAACACAGGAATTTTACCAGCAGCGAGACCGCCGTAACGGTCATGACCAGACTGAGCAGTTCGGAATAGATCTTCCTGTATTCGCCCTGCACTCTCTCATCCATTATGATTCCTCCTCCCAGAAAAGTTCGTCAAGCGTTTTGTCCAGCGCGCGGCAGATCCTGAGACAGAGATTGAGCGTCGGATTATAATCTCCCGCCTCGATCATCCCGATCGTCTGACGGGTCACACCGGCCGCTGCCGCCAGATCCGACTGCGACATATCCTTCTCCGCCCGGGCCGCATTCAGTTTCAGATTTTTCATTTATCATACTCCCATTGCAAAATGTTAATTATATCTTACATCATGATTCAGGGTTTGTCAAGTATATTTTACATCCGGATATAAATCGCCAAAGCATCACCCCTCTGCCGAAATGTTAATATTTATTAATATTATATCAAAAAAATAATCATTTTACAATTATATCCCGTTGTGATAAACTATGGGCAAATGAGGAGAGCACCGAATCGATATTCGAAAAGGTGCATGATTATGAAAGTCCACGACAGAGAGGAGAATGAAAAATGATCGAAACTACATTAAGAGACCTCTGGGAGAATTGTGAACCGCTCGACTAAGCGACGGTCCGAAGAATCTTATTAATTTGTTTTCTCTTTATTTTCAATATGAAAGATCCCCGCTTCCGGTTTCGGAAACGGGGATTTTTCCGTTCGTTTACTGTTATTTGCGACTTGCCTGACCGGCCGGTATTACTGAAGCGACTGGTAAACGGCCCATGTCGACTTCTTGCTGAGCGGCGCTTCATCCTCGCTCGAATTCGGGTCGCTCGTCCAGAGACCGTATGCGTATCCGGCGCTTACCTGGCTCTTGGAATCGACCTGGCGATGAAGAAGGAATGCGTCCACATACGGATTCGCCTTCGCGATCTCGTAAGCCTGCGTGATCGCAGCGGCCGCTCCCGCCTCTCCGCTCGCGCTGGAGGACGAGAATCCCTGCTCCGAGAGAATGACGCGGCGGACGCTTCCGTCCGGAGCCAGCATCTCGGGTCTCTGCAGGTAATCGGTCAGCACATGCAGGTTGAACATATCGACGATAAGCGCGTTTTCGTCGTCGGTCGAATATTTCCGCTCATCCGGGGTGTCGAGCTCCGGTCTCGTCATATCGAGCGGATACGGATGCCATGCGACGCCGTAGCTCAGATCCTTCAGACGGTCGTTCAGACGGAGAAGGAAGTCTTTCGAGCGGTAGCGGTACGGCGTAGCGCCGCCGTTCGTAATGTTCTTGTCCGGGACAGTCCAGTTATGGTCAAAGGGGATAAACACCCGCGCATCCGGGTTGGCCGCCTTGATCTCCTCGTAAAAGATACGGAATGTCTTCGCGTAAACGTCCGCATGCGCGTCGATCGTGGTCGTTCCGTCGTAATCCCATGTGCTCGCGTCGTTTACCTCGTTGCCGATGATCCAGTTGGAGACCGTGTCCTTATAGACGCTTGCCGCCTGTCTCGCGAACGCGCGGACGGCCGCTTCGCCCTCCGGCGTCGCCGAGTTGAACGCGTATCTGCCGACGCCGGCCTGCGGTTCGCTCACCGGAAGGAGATTGCGGTCCCCGACGTTGAAATCGTTGAGCACGATCATCGTTACCGTGATTCCGTTGTTCTTGAGCTGCTCGGCCCAGGGAGCATAGCCTGCGATATTCGCGCTCGAAGCGCAGATCTCCGCCTGTTTGCAGCCGAGTTCCATGAAATCGTTTAACATCTCCTGCGTCGGGTGGAACAGAAGTCCCTTTTTACTCGCGGGCTCCTGATAAAAACCGAACGAGGTGAATGCCGTGGACGCCGCAAGCGCGACAGCGAGTGCGAG
The DNA here is from genome assembly GCA_947623185.1 of uncultured Lachnospiraceae bacterium. Lineage (GTDB taxonomy): Bacteria > Bacillota > Clostridia > Lachnospirales > Lachnospiraceae > CANQGL01. Next base: position 28,758 of record CANQGL010000002.1, on the reverse strand, counting down.
TCCGGCAAGTTTTCTTCCGCTTCGTTTCATACTGTCTTTCCTCCTGTCAAAAGTGTTTATCATATTTTAGCACAATTTTGCTCCGTCTTCAATCATTATTACTAAAATTCATAGCTGATCCTGCTGATCGCCGTCAATTTTTCCCCGTAATTATTTTGTAAGCGGACTGCCACATTTTTACCTCACCTTAGCCGCGGAAATCCGTTGCCATTTTGTGTCACTTTGTATTATAATGTAGGGGTGAAAAGATATCAGTCTGAATACAAGGAGGCATTGAGGTTATGAAAAAAAGAAGTATCTGCTGTACGGTACTTGCGGCCGCGGCCCTTATGCTCGGCTCCGCGTTTACCGTCTCTGCCGCGGAATGGACGCAGGTAGGCAGCGAGTGGGTATATCTGGACAGCAACGGGGAGTATATGCGCGACGTCTGGAAATCGGACGCGTCCGGGAAACAGTATTATCTCGGGAGCGACGGTTTCATGGTGCGCAGTACTCTTCTTGACTATAACGGCAGTTATTATTATGTAAACTCCGCGGGCGAGATGGTCGTCAACGAATGGCGCTATCTTCCGAATGCCTCATGGCAGGGCGGCTCGCCGGACGAATCGAACTGGTACTACTTCGGGCCCAGCGGGCGCGCGTTCGTGACCTCGAACGGCACCGTGCAGCTCCAGACGATTGGAGATAAGAAATACGCCTTCGACGTATACGGCAGGATGCTGACCGGCTGGGTCTCCGAGGGCGGAGAAGAACTCCCGGCCGAGGAATGGCAGAACGCAATGTATTACGGCGACGCGGGCGGCGCGGGAAACATCGTGACGGATTCATGGGTCCTGATCAATGTTCCGGATGAAGACAACGAAGCCAATCCGGAGCCCATGTACCACTTCTTCTTCGGTTCCAACGGAAAGAAGGCCGCCAATACCGACAAGACGATCGGGGACAAGAAATACCATTTCGACGAGCGCGGCGTCGCAACGTACGGCTGGCTCCAGACGGACGGAAGCTGGGCGTATTACGGAGACCTTGAGGATCCCTACCTGCACACCGGCTGGTTCCAGGCCGTTCCGGATGAGGATCTGAACGCCGACGCAAACGCCGTCGGCACCGAGTACTGGTATTACGCTTCCTCGCGCGGCGACATTGCGATGAGCGAATTCAAGACGGTCGGTTCGTCCACCTACGCGTTCAACGAGCGTGGCGAGATGATCTCGGGCCTGAAAGTCATTACGCTGGCCGCGGCAAATTCCAAATCCATCGACAGCATCTCCAATGTGGAAACGCTGGATGATCTGCCGACCGGGGACACGGACACCACCAACGTCTACTACTTTACCGAGGGAAACGGCGCTGTCAAGACCGGCAGCCAGACCGTCACGATCGACGGGACGGCGTACACCTTCAACTTTAAGTCCAACGGCACCCCGAAGGGCGGCGGAACGACCGGGATCTCGGACAACCACATCTACGATCACGGAAGACGCCTGCAGGCGGACGACGGGACCAAATACCAGGTCGTCGCATACGGCGACAAGGAATATCTTCTCAACGAGACCGGTTCGATCCAGAAGAAGAAAAAGAACGTCAAGGACGCGGACGGATACTACTACTGCTCGAGCAGCGACGGAACGCTTCTCCACGGACCGCTCGACGATAAGTGTGAGGAAAAGCACTGATCGTTCATGACCGGCTTACATCTTTCTTTTTACAACATACAACACAGGAAAGCAGCAGGCCCCCGAAAGGGAACCTGCTGCTTTTCCGTTTATCGCATTCCGTTTATCGCATTCCGTTTATCGTATTCCGTATTGACCGTATTCCTTATTTTCCGTCAGTCCATATCCTGGCCGCCCTTTACGTTCGGCCGTCCGAGGCTCTCCCACTTTAAGAACGCGCTGATGAAACCGTCCAGCCCTCCGTCCAGCACACTGTTTACGTTGCCGCTCTCATAGCCCGTGCGGTGGTCCTTCACCATCGTATACGGCTGCAGGACATAGGAGCGGATCTGGTTCCCCCAGCCGATCTCCTTTACCTCGCCGCGGATATCGGAGACCTTCTCCGCGTTCTCCTGCTGCTTTAACATGTACAGCTTGGCCTTCAGCATCTGCATCGCCTTATCCTTGTTCTGGAACTGCGAGCGCTCGTTCTGGCACTGTACGACGATCCCGGTCGGGATATGCGTGATGCGGACCGCCGAGGAGGTCTTATTGATGTGCTGGCCGCCCGCTCCGCTTGAGCGGTAGGTGTCGACGCGCAGATCGTCGGGATTGATCTCCACGTCCAGATCCTCCTCGATATCCGGCATGACGTCGCAGGAAACAAACGAAGTCTGGCGTTTCCCGTTCGCGTTGAACGGGGAGATGCGGACCAGACGGTGGACGCCGCGCTCCGATTTCAGATAGCCGAACACGTTCTCGCCGTTGATCTGGATCGTGACCGACTTGATCCCGGCTTCCTCGCCGTCCAGATAATCGAGCACCTCGACCGAGTAGCCGCGGCTCTCGGCCCAGCGGCAGTACATGCGGTACAGCATGCTGCACCAGTCGCAGGATTCCGTCCCGCCCGCGCCCGCGTTCAGGCGCAGGATCGCGTTGTTGCTGTCGTATTCGCCGGTCAGCAGCGTGCGGAGGCGCAGCGCGTCGAGCTCCGAAGTGAATTCGTCCATCATCTGCTGGATCTCCGGGATGACCGCCGGATCGTTTTCCTCATAACCCATCTCCAGCATCAGCTCGATCTCCTCGTACTGATTCTGGAGTTTGTTGAACTCCGCGACGGTATCTTTCAGGTTCTTCGCTTCCTTGACTAGGCGGGTAGACTTCTCCGCGTCCTCCCAGAAACTCGGCTCCTCCATCGTCTTGTCGAGCTCGTCGATCCGCCGGATCTTGGCGTCAAGATTCAGGGAATCGCGCACTTCGCGGAGCGGCTCCTCGTAAGTCGACAGGGTGTATTTGAACTGGTCGAGTTCAACCATATGATCCGTCCTCTCTATGCGCCCATCGGCTTTCTGCCGTGGCACTGTTTGAATTTCTTTCCGGAACCGCAGGGGCAGGGATCGTTCGGATAGATCTTCTGCACCGTGCGTCTCTGCGGCATCCTTGCGGCGGAGTCGTCACGGTTCGTTCCCGTTACCTTCGCGGCCGGTTCTCTCTCCACCTTCTGCTCCACGCGGATATGGCAGAGGATGCGGATGGTGTCCTCGCGGATCGCCGCCGTCATATCGTCGAACATCTCATACCCGCTCATCTTGTACTCCACGAGCGGATCGCGGTTCCCGTAGGCCTGGAGACCGATCCCCTGTTTGAGCTGTTCCATGTCGTCGATATGGGACATCCACTTGTTGTCGATCACCTTAAGAAGGACCACGCGCTCGATCTCACGGATCTGTTCGGAATCCGGGAACTCCGCTTCCTTCGACTCGTAGAACTTGATCGCGGCCTCCTTTAAGGAATGCTTGAGCTCTTCCTTCTTCATTCCGCGGACCTCGTCGGTCAGCTCGACCGGCTTTAACGGAATAACAGGAAGAAGCAGATCATTCAGCTCCTTGAAATCCCACTTGTCCGGGGACTGCTCGTCTCCGATCGACATATCGACCGCGCCCTCGACGATGTCGGTCAGCATCTTCATAACCACGCCGCGCATGTTCTCGCCGTTCAGCACCTGAAGACGCTCCGCGTAGACGACCTCGCGCTGCTCGTTCATGACCTCGTCGTATTTTAACAGGTTCTCACGGATGCCGTAGTTGTTCGTCTCGATCTTCTTCTGCGCCTTCTCGATGGCGGTCGACAGCATCTTGTGCTCGATCTGCTCGTTTTCCGGCACGCCGATCGCGTTGAACATGCCCATCAGCTTGTCGGAGCCGAACAGACGCATCAGATCGTCCTCCAGCGAGAGGTAGAACCTTGATTCGCCCGGATCGCCCTGGCGGCCGGAACGGCCGCGCAGCTGGTTGTCGATACGTCTGGACTCATGGCGCTCGGTTCCGATGATCTTCAAACCGCCCGCCGCGCGGGACTCATCGTCAAGCTTGATATCGGTACCGCGGCCGGCCATGTTGGTGGCGATCGTCACCGCGCCGTGGATCCCGGCTCCGGCTACGATCTCCGCCTCCATCTCGTGGAACTTCGCGTTTAAGACCTTGTGCGGGATCCCGCGTCGTCTTAACATCTGGCTCAGCATCTCGGACGTCTCGATGGTGATCGTGCCGACAAGGATCGGCTGGCCCGTCGCATGGCTCTGCGCGATGTCCTCGACCACCGCGTGGAATTTCTCGCGCTTGGTCTTATAGACCGCGTCGTTGAGATCCTGACGGATCACCGGCTTGTTGGTGGGGATCACGATAACGTCCATCTCGTAGATATTGCGGAACTCCTGTTCCTCGGTCTGGGCGGTACCGGTCATGCCGGCTTTCTTGCGGTATTTATTGAAGAAGTTCTGGAACGTGATCGTTGCCAGCGTCTTCGACTCTCTCTTGACCTTGACGTGCTCCTTCGCCTCGATCGCCTGATGCAGGCCGTCCGAATAGCGGCGCCCCGGCATGATACGGCCGGTGAACTCGTCGACGATCAGGACCTCGTCGTCCTTTACGACGTAATCCTTGTCGCGGAACATCAGGTAATTGGCCCGCAGGGCGAGAATAATGTTGTGCTGGATCTCCAGGTTCTCCGGATCCGCCAGGTTCTCGATGTGGAAGAAGTCCTCGACCTTTTTGACGCCCTCCGCGGTCAGGTTGACGATCTTGTCCTTCTCGTTGACGATGAAATCTCCGGTCTCCTCGATCTCCTCGCCCATGATCGCGTTGAGCTTCGTAAACTCGGCGGACTCCTCGCCGCGCTTCAACTGCCTCGCCAACACATCGCAGACCTCATAGAGCTTCGTCGATTTTCCGCTCTGTCCGGAAATGATGAGCGGCGTACGCGCCTCATCGATCAGGACCGAGTCGACCTCGTCGATGATGCAGTAATCCAGACTGCGCAGCACCATCTGTTCCTTGTAGATCGCCATGTTGTCGCGCAGATAGTCGAATCCGAGCTCATTGTTCGTCACATAAGTGATGTCGCAGTTGTAGGCGGCCTTTCTCTCCTCCGTCGTCATCGAGTTTAAGACCACGCCGACCTTTAAGCCGAGAAATTCATGGACCTGTCCCATCCACTCCGCGTCACGCTTTGCCAGGTAGTCGTTGACCGTTACGATCTGGACGCCTTTTCCGGCCAGCGCGTTCAGATAGGCCGGGCAGGTCGAGACGAGGGTCTTTCCTTCACCGGTCTTCATCTCCGCGATACGGCCCTGATGCAGCACGATACCGCCGATCAGCTGTACCGGGTAATGTTCCATATCCAGCGTTCTCCGGGCGGCCTCGCGCACCGTGGCAAACGCCTCCGGCAAAATGTCGTCGAGCGTCTCCCCTCCGGCCAGACGTTCACGGAATTTCCTCGTCTGGTCCCTCAGTTCCCCGTCGCTCATCGCCATCATGTCCGGGCGCATCTTCTCGATCTTATCGACGATCGGATAGATCAGCTTCAGTTCTCTGTCACTGTGCGTTCCAAATATCTTTTCAACAAGACTCATTCTGCTCGCTCCTAAACCTAAAATCTAAAGATCAGCATACTTACCTATTTTCATAATCCAGTCTATTTTAACATCTTCGCGGCTTTTATTCAATGCCTTCCCACATTTTTTATAATTTGTACATAGTTCTGTTACAAAATGGACTTTTTGTCAAATTGGATCTGTTAGTGACATAATATGTATTATTATCGTCAACCAGACAATTTGCACAAACCATAGGTTCGATTTTTTATTTATCCACATTATCCACCGTTTTTTACCACAGGATTGTTGAAACTTGTCCACCCCCGCAGGTGGCTTTTTTGCGTGGAAAACCATTTATACACAGATTTATCCACATTATCCACACGTTTCGGCACCCGGTTTTCCCTTTTCGCCGGTTAAAGCGTCTTTTACTGATTTTTGTACACATCTCATAAAATTTGATTTCCCGACAACTTTTTCGCAAAAAAAGGTTGACAAATGTTGGATCCTGTCTATAGAACGATATCGTTTTAATAATTGACGTCCCCGGATAAATTGTCGCAACTTTTTAAGATTGCAGTTGTATTTTACAGAAATATATGGTATGATGGAACTATAATAAACGGTGCATAACACGTCCTCTGGCGTGAAATTCTAACAATATTAAGTAAGGAGTGGTTTTATGCGTTATACGATCAGTGGCAAAAACATCGACGTAACGGACGGTTTGAGAGAAGCCGTAGAGAACAAGATCGGAAAACTGGAACGCTACTTTTCGCCGGATACCGAGGTCGTGGCGACCATGAGCATTGAAAGGGGCCGCCAGAAGATCGAGGTGACGATCCCCGTCAAGGGCACCATTATCCGCGCGGAGCAGGATTCCACCGACATGTATGTGTCGATCGACCTTGTCGAGGAGATCATCGAACGTCAGATCAAGCGATACAGGACCAAACTCATCGACAAAAAGCAGAGCGCACTTTCCTTCAGTGAGGCTTTCCTTCAGGAGGAAGCGGATCACGAGGAGCCGGTGAAGATCGTAAAGACCAAACGTTTCGCGATGAAGCCGATGGATCCCGAGGAAGCCTGCGTCCAGATGGAACTTCTGGGCCATAATTTCTTTATGTTCCTCAACTCCGAGACCGAAGAGGTAAACGTCGTCTACAAGAGGAAGGCGAACTCTTACGGGCTGATCGAACCGGAATTCTGATCCCGCCGTCAAAGACAAAAACCATAAAATCAGGAGGGTATCCCGAACGGGATGCCCTCTTTTTTGACCGTCTATTCTGCCGTAAATCCCATCGTCGCCGTCAGCTCCCGCTTAAAGTCGAGGACGCGGACGGCAAGCTCCCGGATCCGCTCATCGGTCATCCGTCCGACCGGAGCCGAGATGCTGAGCGCATAGACCGGCTTCCTGTGATAATCCTTCAGACTGACGGCGATGCAGCGCACGCCCTCCTCATTTTCCTCGTTATCGAGCGCATAGCCGATCCGGCGGATCTCCCCGATCCTCTGCATGAGCGCGTCCAAGGTCACGATCGTGTTCGGCGTCAGCGGGCGGATGTCGGAAGAGATCCAGATCTCGCGTATCTCCTCATCCGTAAGCTCCGCCAGCAGCGCTTTTCCGACGCCGGAACAGTAGAGCGGGATCCGGCTGCCGACGCGCGAGACCATGCGGATCGAACCGACGCTCGATTCCACCTTGTCGATGTAAACGCCCTCGTTCCCTTCACGCCGCACCAGATGGACCGTCTCTCCCACCTGCTCCGAAAATTTTTTAAGCGAAGGATGGACCAGCGCCGCTATGCTTGTCTGATTTAAGATCTTGCTGCCGATCTCCAGGATCCGAAACGACAGCATATATTTCAGAGAATCCTCATCCTGGCGGATATATCCCATATGCTGCAGGGACATCACCAGCCGGTGTGTCGTACTCTTGTGGAAGCCCAGTGAGTTGCTCAGTTCCATGATCCCCATGGGACCGTTTTCCGCCAATGTCTCGATCACCTGAAACAGGCGCTCCGCGACCTGGATCGGATTTTTCGACACGTCATCCATACCTATGCCAGTCCTCCGGTTTTAGAAAAATCTCATTTTCTTTGCATTCTCCACAAACTCCCGGTTGGTCCGCGTGCGGCTGAAGAGATCCAGGATCCGCTCCACCGCCTCGTCCGCCTTCATGGAATTTGTCGCCTTGCGGATGTTGTCGACGGCCTCCGCCTCGTCCGGCGAAAGCAGAAGATCGTCGCGCCGCGTTCCGGATTTTAAAATATCGATCGCGGGGAAGATCCGCTTCTCGGACAGCTTCCGGTCGAGCACGAGCTCCATATTGCCGGTCCCCTTGAATTCCTCGTAGATCACGTCGTCCATACGGCTTCCGGTATCGACCAGAGCGGTGGCGAGGATGGTAAGGCTCCCGCCCTCGCGCATGTTCCGGGCCGCGCCGAAGAAGCGCTTCGGCATATGCAGGGCGGCCGGGTCAAGACCGCCGGAAAGCGTGCGTCCGCTCGGCGGAACGACAAGGTTGTAGGCGCGGGCCAGACGCGTGATGCTGTCCAACAGGATCGTGACGTCGCGTCCGTGCTCGACAAGGCGGCGGGCGCGCTCGATCACCATCTCGGATACGCGTTTATGGCGGTCCGGCAGTTCGTCAAACGTTGAATAGATGACTTCGACGTTCGGTCCCGTTACGGATTCCTTGATGTCCGTGACTTCCTCGGGACGTTCGTCGATCAGAAGGATGATCAGATGCATACCCGGATAATTCGACGTAATGGCCTTCGCCACCTGCTTTAACAGCGTCGTCTTTCCGGCTTTCGGCGGGGACACGATCATACCGCGCTGTCCCTTGCCGATCGGGGCCAGCAGGTCCATGACCCGCATCGCCGTCGTGTTTTTTCCGCCGCGCACCTCAAGGCTCAGGCGCTGATTCGGAAAGATCGGGGTCAGGTCCTCAAAATTCGGCCTGCGCTCGACGATCTGCGTCGAGTATCCGTTGATGTCGGTCACATAGAGAAGCGCCGCGAATTTTTCGGTGGCCGTTTTGACTCTCCGGTTCCCGCGGATCATATCGCCGGTCTTCATATTGAAGCGGCGGATCTGGGACGGCGCGACGTAGACGTCGTTGTCGCCCGGAAGGAAGTTCTCGCAGCGGATAAAACCGAATCCGTCCGGCATAACCTCGAGGATCCCGTGCGCTTCGATCCCGCTGTCCAGTTCCCGCAGCTCGTTCTTCGGATCGTCGGAGGCCGCCTGCGCGGCGGCGTTGATCTGCGACTGCGTCATGGTCCGGTCGGAGCGCTCATATGCGGCGGCCCGTTCCCGGTCCCGCTCGATCCGCTCCTGACGTTCGCGCTCGATCCGTTCCTGCCGCTCTTTCTCAAGCTTCTCCCGGTCGGCTTTTTCCTTCTCCGCTCTCTGTTTCTCCATCTGCTCCGCGACTTCGCAGAGTTTATCGATCAGGTCCGCTTTCCGCATCACGGTGATATTTTTGATCCCCTGGCTTTTCGCCAGTTCTCTTAGCTGTAGTAACGGTAGGGTTTGCAGCTTTTCACGCATATACATTCTCCTTATTCGCTCTCATTCCTAATACAGGGGTACAGGGGGTATTCTCAAGATAATCACATAAAGACATCAGAGATAATATAGTTATTATAACGCATTTTTTCGCATTTGCAAACGGTTTTTTATTTCCGTTCCGCATCTTCGCGCAGCCATTTCATATACTGCCCGATCCGTTTCTCGTAACCGATCTCCGTCGGGCGGTAAAAGACTTCGTTTTCCAGCCCATCCGGCAGATATTGTTGTTTCACATAATGATTCGGATAATCGTGGGCGTATTTATAGCCGAGACCGTGGCCGAGTTTTTCCGCGCCCTTATAGTGTTTGTCCTGCAGATGCGCCGGGACCGGAGGCGTTCCGAGATCGCGCACGGCCGCCGTCGCCGCGGAAATGCCGAGACAGGCCGCGTTGCTCTTCGGCGCGGTCGCGACGTAGGTCACCGCCTGTGCAAGGGCGAGCTGTCCCTCCGGCATCCCGATCCGCTCGACCGCCAGAGCCGCGCTCACCGCCACCGTCAGGGCATTCGGATCCGCGTTTCCGACGTCCTCCGACGCGCAGATCATGATCCGCCGCGCGATGAACTTTACATCCTCGCCCGCGTACAGCATCCTTGCGAGATAATAGAGCGCCGCGTCCGGATCGGAACCGCGCATGCTCTTGATGAAGGCCGAGACCGTGTCGTAGTGGTTGTCGCCGTCCCGGTCGTAGCGGACGGCGCGTTTCTGGATGCACTCCGCCGCCACCGGCAGCGTGATGCGGATCTTCCCGTCGTCCGAACGCTCCGTCGTCAGGACGCCCAGTTCGACGGCGTTTAGCGCCGCGCGGGCGTCTCCGTTCGCCACGTCTGCCAGAAAATCGGCCGCGTCGTCCGTGATTAGAGCGTTGTATGCACCCATCCCTTTTTCCCGATCGGTCACCGCCCGCATGATCAGCTCGCGGATATCCTCCTTCTCCAGCGGTTTCAGCTCAAAGATCAGGGAACGGGACAGAAGCGCCCCGTTGACTTCAAAGTACGGATTCTCCGTGGTCGCGCCGATCAGCGTCACCGTTCCGTCCTCGACGAACGGGAGTAAATAGTCCTGCTGCCCCTTGTTGAAGCGGTGGATCTCGTCGATGAACAGGATCGTCTTTTTCCCGTACATGCCGAGCGCGTCCTTCGCGTTCTTTACGATCTCCTCCATGTCCTTCTTGCCGGCGACCGTCGCGTTGATCTGCTCGAAACGCGCGCTGGTCGTGTTGGCGATGACTTTGGCGAGCGTGGTCTTCCCCGTCCCGGGCGGGCCGTAAAAGATCACGGAGCCGAGCTTGTCCGCCCGGATCGCCCGGTACAGCAGCTTGTCCTTTCCGATGATATGTTTCTGTCCCACCACCTCGTCGAGGGTCTCCGGCCGCATCCGCGAGGCGAGAGGCGATTCCTTTTTAAGCGTGTTGCCGCGCATATAATCAAACAGATCCATAGTATCCCTCTAATCGACTGTCAGTTCGTCTACCGTAACAAAAGTATACCCGCTCGCCGTCAGATTGTCAACAAGCTGCAGGGCCGCTTCCACCGAGGTATCGAACTCGTCGTGCATCAGGATCACCGCTCCGTTTTCCGCGTCTTTCTCCACGCTTCGGACGATCTGCCATGTGTCCCGGAGCTTCCAGTCGAGGGAATCCACGCTCCAGAAGACCGGCGTCATGTCCGTCGCCTCATTCAGTTCTTCGTTCCAGTTCCCGTATGGCGGGCGCACATATTCCGGCGTTTTTCCAGTGATCGCTTCGATCATCGCGCGCGTTTCGGCGATCTGTTCCAGCGCCTCCTCCGTGCTCTCGCGCGTGAGGTCGGTATGGCTCATCCCGTGAACGCCGATCAGGTGCCCCTCGTCGCACATCCGCTTCACGATCGCTTCGTTCCCCCGGATGCAGTCGCCGAGAAGGAAAAACGACGCCCTGACCCCGCGCTCCCTAAGTCCGTCGAGAAGCGGCTCCGTATACGCCGCGTTGGGACCGTCGTCGAACGTCAGGGCAAGGACGCCGCCGGACCGGATCCGGGCCTTCGCGGAAACGGCAGTCCCAGTGTGCCGTTCGCGGGCCGTTCCGTCCGCCCGCAGCATCACGGACAGCCCGTATCCGAGGAAAGCATCCGTTATCAGCACCGCAAAAAGGAGCGCAAGTTTTTTCCGAAAATTCATGGCATACCCGTCCCGGGATCCGTCATCCGCATTATATGCGGCCCGGAACGCGTATTATGAGCGTGTCCGCCGTTTCGCACCGGTCCCCGCGGATCCCGTTCCGCCATGATCTGCCTTCCCGCCCCGTGCTAAGGACAGGACGCCCGGATTCAGTTGATATAATCTTTAAGATCTTCACGGAGCTCGGCCATGATCTCGAGATACCGGCTCTCGCTTATCGCCATCTTCTCTATGATATAGTCGTCCTCCTCGCCCTGCGCCAGGTAGCAGATGATGCGGTATTTCGTCTCGCCCAGTCTTCTCGCGTAATCCCAGAGCGCCACGCCGCGCGTGAAATCGTTTCCTTTCGGAAAGATCGCGTCCCCGATCTCCTTTCCGCAGTTTCGGGCGATCTGGTTCAGCGACATCCTGCTCTCCAGCGAATACCGGTCGTTTCGGGCCGCGCGCATCTCTTCCGCCGCGCGGATCATGTGTTCGGCCGCGACCGGCCAGAAATAAAAGGAACTGCACCCGGCCAGTTTCTTTTTCATTTCAAAATAAGCCAGCCAGCAGTTCGACCGCAGTTCCTCCCCGTCAAGTCCGCCGCCGCACTGTCGGCAGACCTCGTCGATCAGGCTCGCCACCTGATCCCTCTCATATTCAGACATCACTATTCTTTTTGTTTTTCGCGTCGTTTTTTGAGATCGCTTTCCTGACGATGTCGCTCGGATCATTCAGCTTTGGTACCTCCTCCAACATCCCGACCCACGCGTTCGCGCCGGGGTTCCATTCTACGATGTATCTTGTGGGGATCATGTATCCCCGTTCTCTCAGTTCCGACACGAATTCGCGGTGGCGGATCCGTCCGTCCTTGTGGAACCAGAAGGGGTTTCCGCTCTTTTTGTGGTCCGTCAGAACAATGACGCGGTAATCGTCCGAGTGGTAAAAGTCCATCTCCATGCCGGGGTTCCGTTCCTGGACCGCACGAAGCAGCACACTGTTCATGTGCAGGATCCCCTTTACCGAGACGTGGACCGTCATGCCCGGATTCCGGTTGCTGAGCGGCATCCGGAGCGGGATCATCTTGTCAATGTCGATTTCCAGCGCGTTGGGTTTCATAGATATCCTCCTGTCTTGAGTCGATCGTTTTCGGGTTGCCGCGGACAGGCTTTCAGACGCCGCCTAAAAAACAGACTTTAGATGTGCATTTTATCCAACTATACTATAAAAACGCGGGAATGTAAAGGAAAATGATCCATTTTTCGTCGATAAATGTCGAAACGCCCAAAAATACCCACTTGACTTCCGTGCGTCAAAGTGCTATAAGTATTGTATAAACCGTTGAGGGAGAGTAAGTACGCGTCGCGATAACGTCACAGAGAGCCGCCGGTGGTGGAAAGGCGGTATGGGAAACGGCGGGGAATGGACTCCTGAGGGCGAGCTGAATCCAGTACGCGAGCCGGAGAAGGTACTCCGTTACCAAAACCAGCATATTTTTGTATGCGCAGAGTGGGTACCGATGTACCAAGCCGGGTGGCACCGCAGGAGTTAATGCTCTTGTCCCTGCAAAGTTGATTGCAGCGATAAGGGCTTTTTTGTCGTTATCGGGGCAGTCGGAAAAAATTTTATCATGTGGAGGTAAACCATGAATCAGGAGAAAAACATCCCCTACAAAATCTATCTGGAGGAGAGCGAGATGCCGACGGCATGGTACAACATGCGCGCCGACATGAAGGTAAAACCGGCCCCGCTCCTGAATCCGGGAACGCTGCAGCCGATGACCTTTGAGGAACTCACCGGAGTTTTCTGCGACGATCTTGTCAGGCAGGAACTCGATGACGATACCGCTTTCGTCGAGATCCCGAAAGAGATCCGGGATTTCTATAAGATGTACCGTCCGTCACCGCTCGTTCGGGCTTACTGCCTCGAGGAAAAGCTCCAGACCCCGGCAAAGATCTATTACAAGTTCGAAGGCAACAACACCAGCGGCAGCCATAAACTGAACTCCGCGATCGCGCAGGCTTACTACGCGAAGAAGCAGGGGCTCAAGGGCGTAACGACCGAGACCGGCGCCGGCCAGTGGGGCACGGCTCTCTCCATGGCGTGCGCATACCTCGGGCTGGACTGCAAGGTATATATGGTAAAGGTCTCCTATGAGCAGAAGCCGTTCCGCCGCGAAGTCATGCGGACCTACGGCGCTTCCGTTACACCTTCTCCCTCCGAGACGACGAATGTCGGCCGCAAGATCCTCGCCGAGCATCCCGGAACGACGGGCAGCCTTGGATGCGCCATCTCCGAGGCCGTTGAGGTCGCGACGACGAATGAGGGATACCGCTACGTTCTGGGCAGCGTGCTCAACCAGGTGCTCCTTCACCAGTCCGTGATCGGTCTGGAGACCAAGGCCGCGATGGACAAATACGGCATCGTTCCGGATATCATCATCGGTTGCGCGGGCGGCGGTTCCAACCTGGGCGGTCTGATCGCGCCCTTCATGGGTCAGAAACTGCGTGGTGAGAAAGACTACCGCATCGTCGCCGTAGAGCCGGCGTCCTGCCCGAGCTTTACCCGCGGTAAATTCGCGTACGACTTCTGCGATACCGGCATGATCTGCCCGCTCGCCAAGATGTACACGCTCGGAAGCGGCTTTATCCCGTCCCCGAACCATGCGGGCGGCCTCCGTTTCCACGGAATGAGCACGATCCTGTCCCAGCTGTACCACGACGGCTACATGGAGGCGACCTCCGTGGAGCAGACCTCGGTATTCGAGGCGGCCGAACAGTTCGCGAGAGTCGAAGGCATCCTTCCCGCGCCGGAGAGCGCTCACGCGATCCGCGTTGCGATCGACGAGGCGTTAAAGTGCAAGGAGACCGGCGAAGAGAAGACGATCCTCTTCGGCCTTACCGGAACCGGTTACTTCGATCTGGTCGCCTATGAGAAGTTCCACAACGGCGAAATGACCGACTATATCCCGACCGACGAAGACCTGGCAAAGGGCTTCGCGGGGATCCCGAAAGTCGACAAATAAGAAAACAGGCAGTAAGAAAGAACAGGCGTGATCTTCGTCATGCCTGTTCTTTTTGTGCGCAAAAAATATGTCCGAAAGCGCGGCTCTCCTACGCCGAAAGGATCTTATCGAGCGCCGCCTTCACGTTCTCCCGGCAGTCTTCGTAGCTCTCGGAGGGGCTTGCCTCATAGAGCTTTTTGCCGTCGTCCGTGTAGACCGACGGCACATAGTAATAATCGAACGTCTCCGCAAGCTCCGGCTGGCGGCTCTCCTCGATCCATTCGATCTCCACTTCGCCGTACGCGGGGTTTCCCGCTATAAGTTCCTTTAACGCCCTGCGCGCATTGTGGCAGTAGGGGCAGTTCTCCAGATAAAACAGTTTTGCTTTTTTCATGCGCCCGTTTCCTCCTTTTCCTTCAGGGCTCTCGCCGCCGCAAGTCCCTCTTCGGTATCGAGCGTCACGGTCCCGTCCGGCAGTACGAACACCGGGATCCCGATGCCGCCGGCCTCGCGCACCGGAGCGTACAGTTCCGGGTTTCCTTCGCGGATCGCAAGGAACATCCGCATATTGTTCATGTTCTCCACCATATCGTAAAACTCGACCGGCAGTTTTTCCGCGCGCACCGCCGCCGTCACCTCGCGGCAGTCCGGGCATACGCTGCTCCCGACGACCTTCACGACGGGCGCTTTCTCAAGGCGGGCCGCCGCGAACGCGGCCTCCCTGTCAAACGTAACGGTCCCGTCGGAAAGGACAAAAACCGGCACGCCGACCTTGTTGTTTGCCCGTTTCTCGTCAAACAGTTCCGGATGTCCTTCCCGGATCGCGAGAAATTCTTTGATATACGCCGTGCTCTTTGACATATCGCGGAATTCGATCGGAAGATGTTCGCGCTCGATCTCCGCCAGCGCAGCCGCACAGTGCGGACAGACATGGTTCCCTATCATTTTGATCATGGCTTTTCCTCCATGTTACAGATTTTCCGACATGAGTACAGTATATCACCTTCCGGCGGCGCGGTAAAGTCCGATTGCACAAAAAAGCCGGGACAGAACGCACGAAAAAGCCGTGGTCCGGTCCGTGTCCCGAAAATAAATTCACAAAAAGTTCACACATTTTTAGCACTCAGGGCTTGACTTGGCTAATAATATGTGCTATATTGCATATAGAACAGATAGAGAAGATAAAACAGATCGGCAGTTGCCGGAAGTTTCCTTCCCAGTGTTCCGAAAAAGCGGTAAAAATAATATTAATAGATCGAATGGAGGAATGAATTATGTTGATGCCCAGTATTTTTGGTGAGAATTTATTTGATGAGATGATGCGGTTCCCGTTTGACGACGACTTCTTTGAAAGACGCACGTTCGCTCCGGTTTACGGAAAGCAGGCGGCGCAGATCATGAAGACCGATATCAAGGAACTCGACGGAAATTATGAGATCGCGATCGACCTGCCCGGCTACAAGAAAGACGATGTGAAGGCAGAGCTTAAGGACGGTTACCTGACCATAAGCGCCTCGAAGAACGTGGACAACAACGAAAAGGACGAGGACGGCCGCTATATCCGCAGAGAGCGCTATTCCGGTTCCGTCAGCAGAAGCTTCTACGTCGGCGAGGAAGTAAAGCAGGAAGATATCAAGGCGAAATTCGAGAACGGCATTCTGGATCTGACCGTTCCGAAAGTCGACGAACAGAAAAAGGTAGAAACTCCCAATTATATCGCGATCGAAGGTTGACCGCGGGGAGCACGGTGAAAAGGGGGCTGCCGCATCGGTGCGGCGGCCCCCTTGTTTTTTATCCGTATTTGCAAAGCGCGGATCCGTTACCGGACAAATCTCTCGCCGGCCAGTCCGATCGGAAACTCCATGTAGCAGCCCTTTAACGGGTTCACCACCTGGCTGATCCGAAGGTTCCCGGCCAGACTTAAAAGCAGTCCGCTTTGCATGTCGTTAAGCCCGGTATGCTCCTGCAGGAACCGGTGCATTTTCCGCGCCGCGGCCACGCTGCAGACGTCCAGAGAAACATCCGCGGCCGTGGTGATGTAGCGGTCCAGCGTCACAAGGAACGGCGTCGGGATATCGGCGCGGTCCTTCAGGACCGTTACCTGCACCGTCACCTCGCCCCGGATCTCCAGAGCGCAGATGACCGTTTCCCCGTCCCCCTGGACGGCGTGCAGATCGCCCATGGAAAGCAGAGCGCCCGGCACGCTGACCGGCAGGTACAGGCTGACGCCCTCCCCCATCTCGCGGATATCCATGTTGCCGCCGTGTTCTCCGGGGACCTGGGTCTTTGGAGTGCCCGCCGCGGGCGCCGTTCCGATCGTTCCGATCATCGGCCGGACCGGGATGCGGATCCCGCCGTCAAACATCACTTCCCCGTCGCGGATCGAAAACCGCCTGCAATGAGAGCCCTCGATCTCATAGATCCCGGCTCCGGTGCGCACGCACGCGCATCCGCTGTCCGGCAGAGCGATCCGTTTTATATCGACCCGGAGCACGTCCCCCGGGGCCGCCTCCTCAACGTACAGAGGCCCGGTTATGGGATTGTTCCAGCGCATATCCATCGCGGAATACGCGTATCCGTCTTCCGAAAGCTGGCCGTTGTAGCAGTCTTCGCAGTGAAAGACCACGGTATCGCCGCTGTGGGCGTGCGCGGCAGGCTCGGCCTGCCTGTCAAAAGAAAACCTGAGTCCTGTCCGTTCAATACTTATCATAATGCGATCCCACCCGTCTGTAAAATCCGTCTTCCGAAGATCAGAAGTTCGTCGGAGTCATGACCTTGCCCGCAAGCACCTCTTCATAGTCCTTCAGGTTTCTGGCAAGCAGCGCCGGTGTGTCAAGGTTGTACGGACATTTCGACTTGCACTGGTTGCAGTGGAGGCACTTCTTGATCTGCTGCATCTTCGCCTGCATCTCGGGAGAAAGCTGCGCGCTGACCGGAGCGCGGCGCAAAAGCAGGGACATCCGGGCGCAGTCGTTGATCTGGATCCCGGCCGGGCACGGCATACAGTATCCGCATCCGCGGCAAAAGCTGCCGACAAGCTGGTTCCGGTCCGCCTCGATCACAGATCTCAGCTCATCCGTGAGCGCCGGTGGCTCCGTGATGTAGCTTAAGAATTCATCCAGTTCATTCTCGCGCTGGATCCCCCAGATCGGAAGCACGTTGTCGTACTGCGCCAGAAACGCGTACGCCGCCGCCGAATTGTTGATCAGCCCGCCGGAAAGCGCTTTCATCGCGATGAAGCCGACGTTGCGCCGCTTGCATTCCTCGACCAGCTCGATATCCTGCTCGCTGCAGAGATAGCTGAACGGGAACTGCAGCGTATCGTAAAGGCCGGACTCCAGCGCCTCGTGCGCCACGGAAAGACGGTGGTTCGTGATGCCGATAAAGCGGATCTTTCCCTGTTCCTTCGCCTTGAGCGCCGCTTCGTAAAGTCCCGTCCCGTCGTCCGGCTTCGGGCAGAACGGAGGATTGTGAAACTGATAAACGTCGACATGGTCCGTCTTTAAGAGCGTAAGACTGGTCTCCAGCTCCTTCCAGAACACGTCGGCCGTCTTCGCGCCCGTCTTCGTGGTGATCGTGATGTGGTTCCGCACTCCGCTTAAGGCATAGCCCAGTTTTTCTTCGCTGTCGGAATAATACCGAGCCGTGTCGAACATATCCATTCCGCCCTCGTAGGCTTTTTTGAGCAGCTTCGCGGCCTCCTCCTTCGTGATCCTCTGGATCGGAAGCGCTCCGAAACCGTTTTTGTTGACCGTGATCCCGGTCCGCCCCAGTGTTACCGTTGTCATGTTTTATTCGCCCCTTTCTCATATGAAGATCCGTATCCGGATCGTTCCATTCCGGTTCAGCCGCGCGGCCTGCGACCGGAATTTTTCTTCTGTGCGTCGTTTTCCTGCTCGTGCAGGTTCTTTAAGATCGTGATCTCCTGGTTGTCGATGTGCTCGCGGACCGCTATCTTCGCCTCCTGCACATGGCGCAGCTCCAGCGCCTTGATGATCTGGCCGTGCTCGATCAAAAGGATCTGACGCTTGTCCGCGTCCTTTATATATTCCAGGCGGTAGCGGTACATCTGCTCCCGCAGGTTGTTGAGGACCTGGACCAGCTTTTGGTTCTTGGTGCTGTTGTAGATGATCTCGTGGTAGCGCTCATCCGTCTGGGCGATCTTCATTGCGTCGCCTTCCTTGATCGCGCGCGCAAACAGGTCTTCCGTCTCCTTGAGCGATTCGAGCTCCTCCGGCGTCATGCGCTGGCAGGCGAGATCGATCGCCAGTTCCTCCAGCGAGCGGCGCACCTCGAGAACGTCGCGCAGGTTATGTTCCGAGATCTTTGCGACCTCCGCGCCCTTGCGCGGGATCATGAGAACGAGCCCCTCGAGCTCCAGTTTCCGGATCGCCTCCCGGATCGGAGTACGGCTGACGCCCAGCCGCTCCGCGAGCTGGACTTCCATCAGGCGCTCGCCCGGTTCCAGTTCCCCCTTTAAGATCGCCTGGCGCAGCGTCTTGAATACCACATCCCGCAGCGGCATATACTCATCCATATTGACTTCAAACTGATTCGTCATTTGTTTTCTCCCCCTTCGCGTCCGGCCTTTTTCCGAAAGAAATCCGTCAAAAAGACCTGTCGGGCCAGACGTCCGTCCTCCGCGTTATGTAATGCCGTGCGGGCCGCTTCCGCCTGCCCGCGGTCCGTAAAGATCCCGAATACGGTCGGGCCGCTCCCGCTCATCAGTGCCCCAAGCGCTCCGTTCTCCGTCATGATCCGCTTGATCCTGCCGATCTGCGGGTGATCCGGTATCGTCACCGTCTCCAGAACGTTTCCGAGCCTCCCCGCGATCCCCGCGATGTCCTGATCCTTGATCGCGCTTATGATCCCGTCGATATCGGGATGCTGTTCCGGCAGAAGTTCCCCCGCTTTGAGTTTTCCGTAGACCGCTTTCGTGGAGACCGAAACGGGCGGTTTCGCTAAAAGAAGGTGGCAGTCGGGAGCCGGGGGCAGTTCCGTAAGGATCTCGCCGATCCCCTCGGCCAGGGCGGTCCCGCGCATCACGCAGTAAGGAACGTCCGCTCCGAGTTTTACGCCGCGCTCCATCAGTCCCTCCGTCGTCAGGCCGAGCCGGAACATGCGGTTCATGCCGACCAGAACGGCTGCCGCGTCCGAGCTTCCGCCCGCCATACCGGCGGCGACCGGGATGCGCTTGCTGATCGTGATCCGCACGCCTTCCGTCAGACCGAATTCATCAGTCAGAAGGCTGGCCGCCTTATAGGCCAGATTGCCTTCGCCGTTCGGCACATAGGACAGGTTCGTCTCCACGCGGATCCCCGGGCCCATACGCCGCTCCATCGTGATGCGGTCGTAAAGTCCGACCGTCTGCATGATCATGCGGACTTCGTGATAGCCATCCTCGCGCTTTCGGACCACGTCAAGACCAAGATTGATCTTTCCGTGGGCTTTCAGTTCCAAATAATCGATCATGATTCCTCCCGGCACGTCTTCCCGCTCCGCCGTGTGTCCACTCCGCCGTGTGTCCGCTTCGTCATGTGTCCGCGGCGGTCGTTTCAGAAGGGAAACGCAGGTTTTCTCACAGGTTCCTGATCCTGTGTTTGTATACTGTATCTAATATACAGTATTCCTCACCCCTTTTGCAATACTTTTTTGTTTTTTTCATCCGTTTCTTCCGAAAATCCGAGCGTTTCCGCCAGAGCAAGCGAGGCGGCGTTCGTGCGGCGGATCCGCACGAGGTATCTTTCCGCGCCCAGTTCCCTGTGCCCGTATTCCATGATCGCAAGACAGCTCTCATGCGCATAGCCCTTCCGCCTGAACCGCGGGAAAATGTGATAGGCAAGTTCCAAATCCGGGCTGTTTCCCGCTTCCGGGCCCGCGTGACGGGCAGGCGCAGATCCCGGACTGTTTCCCGCTTCCTGTTCCG
The DNA here is from genome assembly GCA_947623185.1 of uncultured Lachnospiraceae bacterium. Classification (GTDB taxonomy): domain Bacteria; phylum Bacillota; class Clostridia; order Lachnospirales; family Lachnospiraceae; genus CANQGL01. The sequence goes on along the minus strand of CANQGL010000002.1, from coordinate 8,585 downwards.
TGGGCCCGGGCCACGGACGGACGAGCCGCACGAAATCTTCTTCCTGCTCTCCGTCTTTGCCCCGCGGCACCGTCAGGCCCGCGACTCCGGCCAGTTCCCCGCTTTCCTTCTCGACGACCGCCCAGAATCCGAATTCATAAAATTTATAGTGGTTTTCGGTATACGCCTCGAGTTCCTCGACCGTTCCGAAACCGCGCCCGATCCTCTCCTGCCAGATCACGTCAAAATCGTCCTTGTAGATCTCCCGGATCAGGAGCCGTTTTGTCTCGCAGATCCGCCACGGGAGCCCGAGGTGCCGCCGCGCGGTCCGTTCCAGAAACGTATCGTCCGCATCCCCGGGATCCTGCACCGCATACGGCGCGATCCCAAACGTATTTGGCCCAACGCCAATAATGGCCCTCCCGGCCGCCTTCGCGGCCAGGAGAGCCTCCCTGTCGTCGGAGATCAAAATCTCCGTTTTCTTCCCGTTTATTTCCGTATATCTGATCTCCTGCATCAGCACTTCTCCGGCTCCGGATATTCCTCGCCGAACGTCTCGACCGTGATCGTTTTGATCTTCTGCTCCTTCATCGGACGGTCGTTGTAATCCGTGCGGACCTCCGCGATCTTATTGACCGCGTCCATGCCCTCGATCACCTGGCCGAACGCCGCATATTCCCCGTTCAGATACGGAGCGTCCGCGTGCATAATGAAGAACTGGGAACCCGCCGAGTTGGGGTTCATCGCGCGCGCCATCGAGAGCACACCCGGCGTGTGCGCCAAATCGTTCTGGAAACCGTTGTGCGTAAATTCGCCTTTGATCGAATATCCGGGGCCTCCCATCCCGTTCCCGTTCGGGCAGCCGCCCTGGATCATAAAGCCCTTGATCACGCGGTGAAAGATCAGACCGTCGTAGAATCCCTTCTTTACCAGGCTTATAAAGTTATTTACCGTATTCGGCGCGACATCCGGATAAAGCTCCGCTTTGATCACGTCGCCGTTCATCATTTCGATCGTAATAACAGGATTTTTCATTTCGCCGTCTCCTTCTGGTCCTTTATGATGCCCCGCCGTTCGCGGGGTTTCTGCACTCTGTGCCTATGAGATCATGATACAAGATGACCGGCGTTTTGTCAAATGGCAACGCCGCGGTCACGGCTGCGCATCCACGAGCCCGAATTCGACCGTGATGGAGGCCTGGACCTGCATTTCTCCGGGCATGACATTCATCGAAGCTCCCGAAGCCGCCGCGTCCTCCGTCGCCATGTTCTTTACCGCGCGGTCCATATCCGCGAAAACGTAGCGTCCGCTCTGGCTGTCGTTGTGCTCCTCGATGCCGACGACCGCACCGGTCGCGCGTCCGCTCGCCTCTGCGAGAGCCTCCGCCTTGCCGCGCGCGAGCTCCACGGCCTTTGCAAGGGCCTCCTCATACGCCTCGTCGTATTTGCTTGAAAAATATGACACCGAATCGATCTCGTTCGCACCGTTCGCGATGCCGCTCGTCAAAAGGCTGCCGACCGTATCCAGCGGAATGTCCGTCACCGTCACCTGCGTGCGCATCTCATAGCCCGTGAGCCTGCGCGTATTTCCGCTCCAGTCGTACTGCGGATCAAGGGAAAATCCGGAAGTCCGGATCGAATTCTCCTTAAAGCCGAGCTCCGCAAGATGCGCCAGGAGCCGGTCAAGGTTCTCCGCGTTCTCCTGCTGGCACTCCTCGGCGTCTCTGTTTTCCGTCATGACGGTGAACGTGACCTGCGCCATGTCCGGAACGACCTCCACGGTCTCGGTGCTGTTTATCGTGATCGTATTCGCCCCGTCTTCCACCGTCCGGACCTGGATAACATCCGGGACCGGCGTCGCAGTCACCGTGGACGAACAGCCGGAAAGCGCCGTGATCCCTGCCAGAACACATCCGATCGCCGCCAGAATGTTTCTCTTTTTCATAACCTGTCTCCTCCGTTCCATTTTCTGACAGGTCTCATTATAGCAGGGGTTCCTTTCGTTCCTTTATCTTTTTTCTTACGTTTTTATGTCCGATTATTTACAAATCGCGCAAAGACGGTCCGCAAACTCCGCCGCGTGTTTCTCCTTCTCCGCGTCCATAAATTCCGTATTATAGCCCAGATGCCGTTCCGCCAGCATCCCCTCGTAAACGAGCGCCGAATGCTTGCAGTAGCGACGGATCCCCTCTTCCCACAGATCCGCTCCCCGCTCCGGACGGTAGCCGCAGGTCGTGATCAGAGCCACATGCTTTCCGGCCCACAGGGAAGGTCCTCTCTTTTCCCCGTAGTATTTGTTCATGCCGTAGACGAGCCGGTCCAGGACCGCCTTCATCGGAGGTGTGCAGTACCACGAGTAGATCGGCGTCGCAAGCACCAGAAGATCGCACTCCGCGACCCGGTCGAAGATCTCCTGCATATCGTCGCGCTGCGGGCAGCCGAACACGGACCAGTCGCGCTGGCAGCTCCGGCAGGCCAGGCAGGGGTTCAGCGTCTTATCGTACAGTCGGATCCTGACGCAGGTATTGCCCCGCTCCTCCATCCTCCTGAAAAACGGCTCCGTAAGCCGTTCCGTATTTCCGTTCTTTCTGGGACTCCCCAGCAAAATACAAACCTTCACAGACTGCCTCTTTCTGTTTTTGATTTCGCTCTCGACGCGGATCTATAAATGCGATATAATGGAAGCGAACGAGGGAAACGAAGTTTCCCGAGTGTCCCGGCGAAACACGAGCCCCGGCGAAACGGACGAGTTTAGCGTTCCCCGACGTCCGAAAGCCCCAGCCTGGCGAACGCCTCATCCGAAAGCAGCGTGCCGCTCGTTTCCACCACGGCAGCCGCCACCCGGTTCGCGTCGGCGATCGCGTCTTTGACGGAATAGCCCTGATACATGCGGGCCATGACCGCGCCCACATGGGAATCCCCGGCTCCGTTCGTATCGATTTGGTGCGCCTTGACGCCGGCGATATGGCCGCGCTCCGTTCCGGCTTCGTAATAGGCCCCATTCTCACCGAGCGTCACGATGACCGTATTTCCCGTGCGCCCGAAGAGTTTGCGGGCTGCGTCCTCGATCGTCGCTTCCCCGGTGTACTGCATGACTTCGGTATCGTTCAGATGGATGATCGGGTGCAGCTTAAAAAGCCGCTCCAGCAGTTCCTCCGAGATCTTTAAGATGCGCGGGCCGGGCGCGAAGAAGATCCGAAATTCCGGATGCTTTTCGAGATAATCGACGATATTCGGGCCGGTGGTCTCTTCGATCTCAAGTCCGCAGATGTAGACGCTGTCGATCGTATCCGCATCGATCCGGTCGAACCATTCCGGATAAAACAGATATTCCGCCCCGTGATAGCAGATAAAGGTCCGCTCGCCGCCATCCTCGATAAAGCAGTAACAGCAGCCGTTTTCCTGATCGGGTTTCGGGAGCGGGCTTTTAAGCCCTCTTTCCGCCAGCGCTTTTTCGACATACTGGCCGTACGCGCCGGTCCCGACCGGCGAGAACAGGATATAGGGCGCGCCGAACTTGCGGATGGTATCCGAAATGTTGTAAGCGCAGCCGCCGAGCGACATGCTCTGTTTCAGCACATGAACGTCCTCGCTCGTTTTCGGCAGTCGGTCAAGGCGGATCGTAACGTCCACCACGGTGGAGCCAATGACAAGTATTTGTTTCATAATCGCATCTCCGGTAAAAAAGTTAGTGTCCGGCGGAAACACAGGTCCGCTCCGCGGCCGCCTGTTCTCCCTCTGACACGATACATTTTAACACATACACAATCAAATGAAAAGAAGGTGATAGCTTGGCATCAAAGAAAATTCTCTTAAAAAACGCTTCCGTTATCACGGAAACGGGTGAGATCCTCAAAAACCGGGACATCGTTATCGCGGACGGCAAGATCGTATCCGTCGGCGCGCCGTCGCCGGATACGGATCCCGCGTCCGGAAACTTCGACCGGGTCGTGGACTGCGACTCCTATTATGTGACGCCCGGCCTTACAAATCTCCACTGTCACTGCGCGATGAACATTTTCAAGGGGATCGCGGAGGACGTCGACGCCGACGCATGGTTCAACGAGCGGATCTTCCCCTATGAAAGCAAGCTGGAGGCCGAGGACGTCTACGTCGGGACCAAACTCGGGATCGCGGAAATGTTGAATTGCGGCGTGACCGCTTTCGTCGACCACTACTTTGAGGAAAAGGCCGTTCTGCAGGCGGTGTTGGACACAGGGATCCGCGCGGACCTCGCTCCGACCGTATTCGGCACGGCGCCGAATTTTGAGGCGCGGCTCGACGAAGTCAGCGATTTCTTTGAGAAGAACCGTAACGTCTCCGGCCGCGTTTCCTTCCGCATGGGGCCGCACGCGCCCTACACCTGCCCGCCGCCCACTCTGAAGCGGATCGTGGACCGGGCAAAAGACCTGAAGCTGAACCTGCACCTGCACGTCTCCGAAACGCGCGAACAGGTCGAGCAAAGCCTTGCCGCCTATGGGAAAACGCCTTTCGTCATGCTGGCCGAGAGCGGCGCTTTCGATCTGAACGTCGTGATCGCGCACGGGCTCTGGATCACCGAGGACGATCTTCCGTTACTCGGTCCGGATACATGGTTCGGCCTTTGTCCGAAGACATACGAGAAACTCGCCATGGGGACCGGGCTGGTCTTCAAAAAGCATGAGCAGCTCAATTTCAGTTTCGGTACCGACGGCGCGGCGAGCTCCAACACGTTAAACACCTGCGAACAGGCGCGGTATTTCGCCCTGCTCGGAAAGTTCACCGAGAACGATCCCTGCACCTACCTGACGAACGACGTCTGGCGCGCTCTGATGCACGGCCATCAGGCGTTCTCCTTCCATTCCGGCCGTATCGAACCCGGATACGCGGCCGACCTCGTCATCTGGGATCTCAAAAAGCCGAATACATGGCCGGTCTATGATCCGGTCACCTCGATCCTTTACAGCAGCGAGCCATCCAATGTGCTTTACACGATGGTCGACGGCGTGTTCCTAAAAGAGAACGGAAAACTTGTGATGGACGAGGCCGCCCTGCTCGACGAGGGCGCGGCGATACAGAAAAAGATCCTGGCTCGCGGTCAGGGACAGGCGAAGGTATTCTATTGACAGGCGGGACGGCATATGGCCGGAAAGTCATACGGTCGGAAAGCGTATGACCGGAAAGCGTATGGCCGGAAAGTCCTATGACTGAGAAGTTATACGACCGGAAGGCCGGTGCTGTATGACCTGTAGTCAAACTGTAGTCATGCGGAACTTACAACTACTCTAGGTTACCTTTATAACGCATACGACAGTGAAACGACATATGCGTTAAAATCTAATGCAATTTGAGTTGTAGTACTTTGTAGTACAAATGCAAGACACAAAAAAAAGGGAAACCTCGTAAAATCGAGGTTTCCCACCTTTCGGAAAGAGCACGAGACGGGATTCGAACCCGCGACCCTCGCCTTGGCAAGGCGATACTCCACCACTGAGCCACTCGTGCATGTGCTGTTTCCGTTCAGCAAAGACATTATATCTCAACGCTCCTGAATTGTCAAGGACTTTTTTCCCGTTTTTTGCGGGTGTATTTTTCCCGTTTTTCAGAGTATTCCAAAAAGGCGCCCGCCGTCTCCGGCAGGCGCCCCGTTTTTTTCTTTAAAGTCCCATCTCTGCCTTGACCTCAGCAAAGCACTGAACGGCAAAATCCAGATCCTCTCTGCTGTGGCCCGCGGAGACCTGCGTGCGGATACGCGCCTTGCCCTGCGGCACCACCGGATAGGAGAATCCGACCACATAAACGCCCTTCTTCAGCATCCGCGCCGCAAATTCCCCGGCGACCTTGGCGTCGTAAAGCATGACGACGACGATGGGATGATGACCCGGAAGAACGTCGAATCCGACCTTGCCCAGCTGCTCACGGAAGTAGGCCGCGTTTTCATGGACCTTGTCACGCAGCGCGGTAGAAGCGGTAAGCAGTTCCAGAGTCTTTATGCTGGCGGCGCAGATGGCCGGAGCCAGCGTGTTGGAGAAAAGATATGGACGGCTCCTCTGCCGGAGAAGATCCACGACCTCCTTCTTCGCCGCCGTATATCCGCCGGACGCCCCTCCCAGGGCTTTCCCCAGCGTACCCGTAAGAATGTCCACCCGGTCCTGGACGCCGCAGAATTCCGGCGTCCCGCGGCCGGTATCGCCCATAAAGCCGACTGCGTGGCTGTCGTCCACCATCACCAGCGCGTCGAACTCGTCGGCCAGATCGCAAATGCCCTGAAGGTTCGCGATGTAGCCATCCATGGAGAATACGCCGTCCGTGGCGATCATCTTGATCTTTGCGCCCGCGGCGTCCGCGGCTTCAAGCTGGACGCGCAGATCTTCCATGTTGTTGTTTTTGTAACGGTAGCGTTTTGCGCGGCAAAGCCGGACCCCGTCGATGATGGAGGCGTGGTTCAGCTCGTCGGAAATGATGGCGTCATCCGGTCCCAGCAGCGTCTCGAACAGGCCGCCGTTCGCGTCGAAACAAGACGAATAGAGGATCGCGTCCTCCATGCCCAGGAATTCGGCGATCTTACGCTCCAGCTGCTTGTGGATATCCTGAGTTCCGCAGATAAAGCGGACCGAGCTGAGCCCGAATCCCCACTCGTCGTAACTGGCTTTCGCCGCCTCGATCAGCTCCCTGTTATCGGACAGGCCGAGATAATTGTTGGCGCACAGGTTCACCACGCGCTTGGCCGCCGTCGTGTCGATGCGGGAGCGCTGCGGGGTAATGATGATGCGCTCGTCCTTCCATGTTCCGGCCTCGCGGATCGCTTCAAGCTCGGCGCGGTAATGTTCATAAGCTTTTTTCATCTCTCATCCTCCTTCATTCTTTTTCCCAGTTCAGGATGACCTTGCCGGACTTTCCGCTGTTCATGGCGGCGAATCCCTCCTCGAACTGTGTATAGTGGAACCGGTGCGTGATGACCGGCGTCAGATCCAGGCCGCCCTGCACCATGTAGCTCATCTGGTGCCAGTTGTCCATCTTCCGGCCATAGATGCCCTGCAGGGTAAGTCCCTTGGTGATGATCTGGTTCATGTTGATGGATACCGGCAGGTTGGAAATGCCCAGAAGGCTGATCTTGCCGCCGTTACGCATCACGGAGAACATCTGGCTGAGCGCGGCTCCGTTTCCGCTCATCTCCAGACCGATGTCGAATCCCTCTACCAGTCCCTGTTTGTTCATGATCTCGTGAAGATCTTCTTTTCCCACGTTGACGGCGGCGTCGGCTCCCATCTTTCTTGCCAGATCAAGACGGTACTCGTTTACGTCGGTGATCACGACCCGGCGCGCGCCGGCATATTTACAGATCCCGGCGGCGATGATGCCGATCGGGCCCGCGCCGGTAATTAGAACGTCCTCGCCCACCAGATTCCACATGAGCGCGGTATGGGTGGCGTTCCCGAACGCGTCGAAAAATGCCACGACATCCTCCGGCAGAGACTCGTCGATGATGATGACGTTGCTCTGCGGGATGCAGACGTACTCGGCAAAAGCGCCGTCACGGTCGACTCCCACTCCCTTGGTATCCTTACACCACTGGATATTTCCGCTGTGACAGTTGCGGCAGCGTCCGCAGGTGATGTGGCCCTCGCCGCTGACCCGCTGCCCCACATGCAGGCCGGTGACGCCTGCGCCGAGCTCGGCGACCTCGCCCACATATTCGTGGCCGATCACCATAGGCGGGCAGATGTGTTCCCTCGCCCAGGGATCCCAGTTATAGATATGTACATCCGTACCGCAGATCGCGGTCTTGTGGATCTTAATGAGCACTTCGCCCGGTCCCGGAACCGGAACGGGAACCTGCCTCAGCTCCAAGCCCGGACCTGCGACCGGCTTTACCAATGCGTCCATAAGACGTGCCATAGTTTTCCTCCGTTTTCTAATAATTTGCGAATATGGGTTCCTGATACACAGACATTATATGGGATTTTGGGCAAAATGTCAAGAAAGTAATTCATGTAGATTGAATATTTATGCAATTTCCACAACTTTTTAAACGAGATGAACCACGCTCCGCGAAACGTCATAGACATGGGGCGGCGAAGCAGACAAAAAAGATAAATAAGAAAAGCCCGCAGCCATGCGGGAAACCGCACACTCACGGGTCTTTTGGTACAGCAGGTGATGGGAATCGAACCCACGTTTCCAGCTTGGAAGGCTGGTGTTCTACCATTGAACCACACCTGCGGACTGCCCAGAGCCGGAATCGAACCAGCGACACGAGGATTTTCAGTCCTCTGCTCTACCAACTGAGCTATCTGGGCGCAGGAAAAAGGTACGGGCGCAAAGGCCGCGCGCATCTTCCTCAAATGGGCGGAGGTGGATTCGAACCACCGAAGCAAGTTGCAGCAGATTTACAGTCTGTCCCCTTTGGCCACTCGGGAATCCACCCATATTGTCCTGTCAGTCACTCTGACAAGACAAAATAATAACATAAATATCCTTAAAAATCAAGCGCTTTTTTCCGTTCCGGCGGGTTCTTCAAAGATCATTGCGGCGCGGGGCCCGATTTCCACCCGAGTTTGCCACTTGCTGACTAATCCCAATTAAATTTTTTCCTTATTCTGCAAGGTTTTCCTTGCTTTTTTTATT
>CANQGL010000001.1 GCA_947623185.1 uncultured Lachnospiraceae bacterium | reverse complement strand
CGCCGTGAGCCAGAAGATAGCCGTCTTTGACGAGGAGGGCCTCAGCGGCGAGGGCGACCTCATCATCAACTACGACCTCGACACCCCCTATTTCAGCCGCACTCTCGGATCGACGATGGCAATGATGATGTCGGTCACGATATTGGCGATAATGATAAATGAACCGTACAGGATCGTTAAGGCCATGATCAGCGTATAATCACGGTTGGAGACGCTGGAGACGAACTCCGAGCCGATCCCGGGGATCGAAAACATCGTTTCAACAACGAAGGAACCGGTCAGGAGCGTCGCCAGGAGCGGGCCCGCGTAAGTGATGACCGGGATCATCGCGTTCTTTAAGGCGTGGCGCACGATGACTCTGATGCGCGAGGTGCCTTTGCTCTTCGCCAGTACCATGTAGTCCTGGCGCATGACCTCCCTGAGGCTTGAGCGGGTCAGACGGGAGATCATCGCGATCGGAGCCAGCGCGAGCGCGACCGAGGGCATGATGTAGTGCTTCCACGAGGTCAGGCCGATCAGCGGCAGCGCGTGCAGGATCACGCCGAACAGCAGCATGAACAGCAGCGCCATCAGAAAGCTCGGCACGCTGACGCCGATCGTGGCGATAAAGGCCACGATGCTGTTCACCCACTGTTTTTTGGTAAACGCCGAGACCGTCCCGAGGAAGATCCCGACGACGATCGCCACGCAGAAGGCCACCGCGCCGAGCGAGGCCGTATAGGGAAGGCCCTTTCCGATGATGTCCATGACGGCCATCCCCTTGCGGTTGAGCGACGTGCCGAAGTCGCCGGTCGCCGCGTTCTTTAAGTATTTTCCGTACTGGACCAGGAGCGGCTTGTCGAGATCGTATTTCTCGATCAGGATCTGTTTGACCGCGGCCGGAAGCTTGCTGGTCTCTCCGGCAAACGGCGAGCCGGGGATCATGTGCATGAGGAAAAAGGTGATCGTCGCCAGCGTAAACAGCGTGACCACGCCGAGGATGATCCGTTTAACCAGGTATTTAGCCATCTGCCCGTCCTCCTTCTTTTACATATCGTTCGAACCAGTCCGTGATCTCGCGCAGGCGGCGGATCCGGTGTTTCGGTTTCCCGCTTCTGGAAAGTTCGTGATTCTCGCCCTCGAACACGCACATGCGGGACGGGACCCCGAAGTATTTCATCGCCGCGAACATCTCGACGCCCTGGTCGATCGTGCAGTTGTAATCGCACAGGGAGTGGATAAACAGGATCGGCGTTTTCGCGTTGCAGGCATATTTTAAGGGGGACTGTTCCCACATCTTTTCCATGCCGTTCCACGGCGTGGCCCCCATCTCGTTCCGGTCGAAGGTGACGCCGATCTCGCTCGCGCCGAAGTCCGCGACCCAGTTCGATACCGAGCGCTGGGAGGCGATGGCCGCGAAGCGGTCCGTATGGCCCTCGATCCAGTTGCACATGAAGCCACCGTAGGAACCGCCGGCCGCGCCGATGCGGGCCGGATCGATCTGCGGGATCCGCGCCAGCACATGATCGGTGAATTCCATCAGATCCTTATAGTCGATCGTGCCGTACTTTCCGCGCAGGTCCGCGAACTCCTCGCCGTATCCCTCGCTCCCTCTCGGGTTGCAGTAGAACACAAAATAACCCATGGACGCAAGGACCTGCATCTCGTGGAAGAAAACGGCCCCGTAGGCGCACCGCGGTCCCCCGTGGATCTCAAGGACCGCCGGATATTTCTTCTGGGGATCGTAGTCGATCGGTCTCAGCACCCAGCCGTCGATCGAATAACCGTCGCTGTCCGTAAACGACAGGTATTCCGCCTTCGCCGTGTATTTCCCGGCCAGGAGCTCATCGTTTAAATCGGTAAGGCGGCAGGGGGCCTCCGGGGCGTTTTCATGCTCACCCAGAGCGGCGCGGTACAGATCCCCGCAGGAATCCGGAGCGCTTCCGACAAAGTACACCGTCTTTCCGTCGGTGTCGAAACAGCTGATGCATCCGCCCGCAAAATCGAGCGCCTTCTCGATCCTGCCGTCTGCGGTCAGCCGGTACAGATCGCTGCTGAACCTGCTCTGGCCGGTAAAGTAAACGTCCTCGCCGACCGCTCTCCATTCGCTCCCGCCGATCGCCTGCGTATCGAGCAGCAGATCGTTCCCGATGTGAAGATCCTGATGTCCGCAGACCTTCGCGAGCGTGCGCGTCTTTCGGTCGTAGCGGTAAAAATCGCAGAGCTGGCCGGTCCCCCACGGTTCCATGTCCGTGGCGGTCAGGACGATCCCGCCGCCGCAGAACGCCGCGTGAGAGATCTTCATCTTCCCGGCTTCCACCACACATTCGGTGTTTCCCGTATCCAGGTCATAGACAGCCGCCTCGCTGCAGACCGGGATCACGCCGTTCCAGGTCTTTGCGATCCAGAGGATCTCGCGGCCGCTCACATAGAACCCGGATACGTCCGTGTCCGCTCCGGTCAGTCGGGTCAGGCTCCCGGCGGCCTCGTCATACAGAAACAGCGCCGTGCGCTTGCCCGCGACGAACCCCCTGCCGTTGCCCCAGATCGGCAGCTCCTCGAACACATGATAATCCTGTTCTTCCAGGCAGATCTCCTTTTTTGCGGTCTTCGGATCCGGGCGGTAACGATCCGTGAGGACCGCCATGCAGTAAAGGCCGTCTTCGATCTTTTCGATCCCGGTCACGTTCGCGGGGACCGAAAACGCCTTCCGCGCCTCGCCGCCGCAGACCGGCAGGCGGTAGAACACCGTTTTTTCCTCCGGCTCCTCCGGTTTGTCCTCCGGCGTCCGCACGGTGGGGATCAGGAGCGTTCTCCCGTCGTCCCATATAAAGTTTCCGTCCTTCCCCGAAAACGTAAGCGGGCCGCAGCTTCCGGTCTTCGGGTCCGCAAGCCAGATGTTGTCCGTATAATCGTTTTTCTCATGATCCGGTTCTTCCACCACGAAAGCGGCGTAAGCGCCGTCCGGGCTCATCCGGACCTTTCCGGCGCAGCGGATGCGCGCGATATCCTCGATCAAGATCCTGTCCATAACCAATCTTCCTTTAAACGTTTATTCCCGCGGAGCCGTCTCCGCATGTGACGGGCGTCTCCGCCCTCCCGTAAAGAGGTATACATAAAACGACGGGAGGCCGTTCCTCTGACCTCCCATCGCTTTGTCAGTCAAATATTTACTTCATCGTGCAGTGTCCGAAGAACGGGTTGGTTCCGTTCATCTCCTGGCCGGTGACGTTCTGGATCAGGGCCGGAGTCGGGAAATCGAACAGCGGGATCACATACACGTTCTCCTCGACGAGGTAATCCTCGATCTCATGGAGCTTCTGCGCGTACTCTTCGGGATCCACGATATGGCGGGCGTCCTCGCACATCTGATCCAGTTCGGGATCGTCGACCGCCGCGACGACCTGGATACCGGTGGTCCAGAGCTCAAGGAACTGGATCGGCGAATCGGCCGCGCTGTAACCGTAACGGCAGATCTCAAAATCGCCCTGGTCGAGCTGATCGTAGTAAACTCCGGACTCGACGGCCTCGAAGGTCACGTTGATGCCGACCGCTTTCCACATCTGCTCCAGAGCCGTGGCGACGTCGCCGTGGATACCGTTGTTGGAATACTTATAGGTGATCGAAAGCGGATTGTCCTCCGTGTAGCCGGCTTCGGCAAGGAGAGCGATCGCTTCGTCGGGATCGTAGGAAAGCGTATAGCCGTCCGCGTCGCCCTCTTCACGGAAATCTCCGCTCACGCCGTTTAAGCCGTGCGGGACATAACCGTTTAACGGCGGGTAGAATTCCGCGCCGCCGAGGATATCGCTAAGGGCGTCCTTATCGATGGCAAGGGCAAGGGCGCGGCGGATATTGGCGTTCTTCGCCCACTCGGGTCCCGTGGAACCGGAGTTGATCGCCAGGAAGTAGTTGCAGTAAATGTTCATCATCCAGAAACTGTCGGTCCCAACATAAGCGGAAGCCGTGTCCATGGAGACGTCGGTCGCAGCGTCGATCTCGCCGGACTTAAAGGCAAGCGCCTTCGCATCCTGCTCCGGCATGCAGAGCATCGTGATGGCGTCCATCGTGATCTCGTCGGCCTTGAAATACTGATCGTTCTTGACAAGCTCGGCCTTCTCGGTCTCGTTGACTTCGGTCAGCTTGTACGGTCCGTTGGTCGGATATCCGGCCTCGAACGCCCAGAGCGAATCGTGCTGCGGCGTTCCCTGCGGGACCGGCAGCCAGCCGTTGCTGCACATCAGACCCGGAAGGTACGGGCAGGGTTTGCTGAGCGTAAGAACGAAGGTCTTATCGTCGACGGCCTCGATGCCGACGCCGCTGTGATCCTCGGTCGTCAGATCAAAGGAATTGCCCGCGGTAAGCGCTTTCTCGTTGTACTCGGCAGCGCCCTCGATAAAGTTTACAAAGTCGTTGGAGCCCCAGGCGTTGTCCGCGCCGTAGGAAAGCACTCTCAGATAGGAGTACTCGAAATCCTGTGCGGTGACCGGCGTTCCGTCGCTCCAGTAAATGTCGTCGCGAAGATTGAAGGTATAAACCAGTCCGTCGTCGGAGACCGTGTAGTCCTCACACATCTCCGGCTGTGCGAAACCGTCTGTGTCCTTCCGGAACATTCCGGAATACAGGTGGGTCAGAACATAGGAGTTGACCGTCTCGGTGTTTAAAGCCGGATCAAGCGTCGTGAAGTACGAATGGAAAGCGACCGTCATCGAGCTTCCTTCGCCCTCCGCAGCCTCAGCGGCCTCCGTTTCGGCAGCGCTGCCGCCGGCATTTTCCGCCGCCGCAGTCGTAGCAGCCGGTTCGGAACCGGAGTCCGATCCGCCGCATCCGGTCATCAGTGTCGCCGCAAGAGATACCGAAAGCAGCATTGCAAAGATTTTTTTCATAACTCTCATCCATATGGACACCGGAAAGCGAAGCGCCATATGCTTCCTTTCTTCCGTTTGTATAAAGATTCTTTCCCGGCGGCTTTCCGGACCTCTTTCCCCCAAGCGTCCCGCCGGATTTTTGTTACTTTTCCTAGTTTAAATACTTTTCGCCCTCTTGTCAATAGAAGAATCGTTATTAATTTACATTTTTGTGTATAAAAAAACAAGGGCCACACCTTTTTATACAGGTATGGCCCGATAAAATTCGCAGTTTTTGGTTTTTATGCCGCCACAGACCGTTTGACCGTCTGTTTCCGGTTCCTGTACGGATCCGGACGGAACAGCATGTAAAGCATGAACAGAAGGACGATCACCGCAGCCGCGGTGCCGATCCCGATCGGTCCGCCCGTCGCCGCCGTGCCGAGTTGGTAAACGCAGAGCGACACCGCATAGGCGAACACGTTCTGATAGATGATCGCGAACCAGAACCACTTCCTGGACTGCATCTGCTGCGCCATGGTCGCGATGGCCGCGAGGCACGGGGAGTCGAGCAGGTTAAAGAGCAGGAACGAGAACGCCGCGATCGCGCTCGGGAACCAGGACTTTACGGCCGCCGCAACGACCGTGGTCTCCTCGACCAGCTCCTCGTCGACGTTCGCCAGAACGCCCATCGTGGAAACGATCGCTTCCTTCGCCGAGAAACCGGAGATGGAGGCCGCTACCGGCTGCCAGCTGCCGAAGCCGAGCGGAGTGAACAGCCATGCGATCGCGCCGCCAAGGATCGCCATGATGCTGTTGGAAACGTCCTCGACGATCCCGAAGCCGCCGTTCTCGAAACCGAAGGTGGACAGCACCCACATGACGACACAGGCAAGGAACAGGATCGTTCCGGCTTTCTTGATGAAGCCCCACAGGCGCTCCCATGTGTGCATAAGGACCGTCTTGGCGGACGGGATATGGTAAGCCGGAAGTTCCATGACGAACGGCGCGGCTTCGCCGGAGAACGGCTTCGTCTTCTTTAGCATGATCGCGGAGACCAAAACCGCGATGACGCCGATAAAGTACATGAGCGGGGCGACATAACCGGCCGCCTCATAGTTGCCGGTCGCCCAGCCGGTCAGGATGCCGCCGAGCATGGCGATGACCGGGAGCTTTGCGCCGCAGGGAACGAAGGTCGCCGTCATGATCGTCAGGCGGCGGTCGTTATCGTTCTCGATCGTCTTCGAGGACATGATCCCGGGGATCCCGCATCCGGAGGAGATCAGAAGCGGGATAAAGCTCTTGCCGGACAGCCCGAAGTGACGGAACACGCGGTCCATGACGAACGCGATGCGGACCATGTAGCCGCAGTCCTCAAGGATCGAAAGGAGCAGGAACAGGATCGCCATCTGGGGCAGGAAGCCGAACACCGCGCCCAGGCCGCCGATGATCCCGTCCACGACCAGACCGACGATCAGCGGGCTCGCTCCCGCGCCTTCCAGCAGTCCGGAGACGGCCTCCATGATGCCGCCGACAAAGGTGTCGTTCGCCCAGTCGGTCCCCATGGTGCCGAGGGTCGTGACCGATATGTAATAGACGAACCACATGACCAGCGCGAAGATCGGCAGGCCGAGGATCCGGTTGGTGACGATCTTATCGATCTTGTCGGAGGTCGTGAGCGCCTTCGGGGCTTTTTTGACCGCCTTCTCGATCACGTCGCAGATGTAGCCGTAGCGGGCGTCGGTGATGACGCTCTCGGTGTCGTCGTCCATCTCTTTTTCAAGGGAAGAAACCTCGCGGTTGATCTGAGCCATGACGGAAGCCGGAAGCGCGAGCTGTTCGATGACTTTGGAGTCCTTTTCAAGCAGCTTGACCGCGTACCAGCGCCGGTTCGTTCCGTCGACCAGACCGTCGATGCTTTCCTCGACCCTGCCGATCGCGGTCTCCAGAGCGACCGGGAAAACATGCTCCGGAGCAGTCCACGCATTCTTCTTTGCCGCGCTTACGGCGCGCTCCACAACCTCCTTAAGGCCGGTTCCCTTAAGGGCCGAGGTCGCGACGATCTCACACCCTAAGATCTGTCCCAGCTTCTTTGTGTCAATCTGATCGCCGCTCTTTGCGAGCAGGTCGCTCATGTTTAAGGCGATGACGACCGGAACCCCGATCTCGAGGATCTGCGTTGTCAGATAAAGGTTTCTCTCGATATTGGTTGCGTCGACCAGATTGATGATCGCGTCTGGTTTCTCCTTTACCAGATAATCACGGCTTACGACCTCCTCCAGCGTGTAGGGGGACAGGGAATAAATTCCCGGGAGATCGGTGATGATGATCTCCTCGCTTCCCTTGGCAGCCTTTAGTCTGCCCTCTTTCTTCTCAACGGTGACCCCCGGCCAGTTTCCGACATACTGGTTCGCGCCCGTGAGGGCGTTGAACATGGTCGTTTTGCCGCAGTTCGGGTTTCCCGCCAGTGCAATTCTTAAAGCCATTTCTTTCCTCCTGATTCTATCCTGTTATGCATTCTGTACTTCAATGCTTTCCGCGTCGCCCTTGCGCAGGGACAGTTCGTAGCCGCGGACCGTAACCTCGACCGGATCGCCGAGCGGGGCCACCTTGCGGACGTAGATCTGAACGCCCTTGGTGATGCCCATGTCCATGATCCTGCGGCGGAACGCGCCCTCACCGCCGACCTTTACGACGGATACCGTCGAATTTACCGGCACTTCCCGTAATGTCATATACTCTCTCCTTTCCTGCCGTCCCGATGAAAATAAGGCGGCATTGATCCCCGTAAATTCAGTTTGCAGCGACTAACCCATGGCCGGAAAACCGCCTATGTACGCGGTTTATCCCGGTATTTCGCAGGGAGGGCTTGCGTCTCGCTTCCATCCCCCCCTCCCCCATGCGTGTGGTTTGTCTAGGCTAACCGTTGGGGAAATATTTTGGCGCAGCCTGCGCCGCCTTTGGGCGGTTTCGGACTACACCATAATATGCTTTGCCATCTCGCGGTTGATCGCGACGCGGGAATCCTTGACGTTCACGATCAGGTTCCCGTTCAGTTCGGAGATCACGCTCACTTCGCTGCCTCCGACAAAACCGAGGTTCGCGAGAAAACGCTTGGTATCCTCGGCTCCTCCGACACGTTTGATCGTCCCCTTTTCACCGGGGCGCAAAAAAGTCATCGGCATGGTGTTTCCTCCTTTTTACCCGGACCGGCTCCCATGTTCGGGCCGGTACTCTTATTCAGGTCCGTTCCCCTGCCCGGATCGATTCCGCAGCTTCCGCACCCGGCGCATCCCGCGCAGCTTCCGCAGCATCCGCCGTTCTTTTTCTGCTTTTTCAGGCTCAGGAACGCGGCGACCGCAAGTCCGGCAACCGCAAGGACGATCAGTCCGTCGATCAGGCTCATAGCGGCACCTCCTGTTCCCGCATCCTCCGGCCGGCTCCGAATCGTGTCTCCGGGCGGCCGCGTGCTTGCCGTTGCAATGGATCCTGATTGATCGTAATTGAAAACGAATCTCAATTTCAGTTGTATTATACGTCCGCCCTGTCGAATTGTCAACCGTTATTTTTCACAATTTGCAGGAAATATCTTGAAATCATTCCGTTTACACTTTACAATGGTAACAGCGCCGGTATGCGCTTCGGCTGACCGGCATCATTTTTACTTATTTTCAGAAACGGAGGAAATCTAAATGAACTATTCCAGAAAGATCGCAGACTCCCTGTACTGGGTGGGCGTCAACGACAGGCGGATCGCGCTGTTCGAGAACGTATACCCGGTCCCGAAGGGAGTCTCTTATAATTCCTATCTCCTGACGGATGAAAAGTGCGCCCTGTTCGATACGGTCGACGCGGGCTTCACGCACGAGCTGCTCGCGAACGTGGACCATGTCCTTAACGGCCGCGCGCTCGACTATCTGATCGTCAACCACATGGAGCCGGATCACTGCGCTTCCATCGCCGATATCGTCGACCACTACCCGCAGGTCAAGATCGTCTGCACGGCAAAGGCCGCGGCCATGATGAAGCAGTTTTTCGATTTTGACGTGGATCATCTGGTCCAGACCGTCAAGGAGGGCGATACGCTTTCGCTCGGCGCACACGAGCTCACTTTCGTGATGGCTCCGATGGTCCACTGGCCGGAGGTCATGGTCACCTACGAAAAAACCGCGCATATCCTGTTCTCCGCGGACGCGTTCGGTTCATTCGGTTCAATAGATGGAAATATTTTCGCCGACGAAATCGACTATAAATGCGAGTGGCTCGCCGAGGCGAGACGCTATTATACCAACATCGTCGGAAAGTACGGACAGCAGGTCCAGGCTTTGCTGAAGAAGGCCGCCGGACTTGAGATCAGCCTGATCTGCCCGCTGCACAGTCTCGTCTGGCGTCAGGATTTCGCATGGCTGCTTGACAAGTATTCCAAGTGGAGCTCCTATGCGCCCGAGGAGGCGTCCGTCGTCATCGCCTACGCGTCCGTCTACGGGCACACGGAAAAGGCCGCCGATCTCCTCGCCGCAAAGCTTGCGGAGCGCGGGATCCGGCATATCTCCGTCTTCGACGTCTCCAAGACGCATCCCTCGTACATCATCGGCGAGGCGTTCCGCTGCTCCGCTCTCGTGTTGGCGTCGATCACCTACAACAACGGGATCTTCTGCAACATGGACACGCTCGTTCATCAGCTCGTCGCCCATAACCTGCAGAACCGCACGGTCGCGCTCATCGAGAACGGCTCCTGGGCTCCCACCTGCGCGAAGCAGATCCGGGAGGAGCTGGGCGGTCTCAAGAACTGCACCGTTCTCGAACCCACGCTGTCCTTTAAGTCGGCCTTAAAGGACGAGCAGGCCGCCGGGATCGACGAACTGGCCGCGGCGCTCTGCGAGGCGATCGGGCAGTAAGGACCGTTCGTCCGGTAACTGTGTGAATATTTTACAAATAGGTCTGTACTTGTAACTACTATTTGTGCTATACTATATCGGAAAGGATAAAAAAGTATCCTTATCACGAATACTTTTTCAGGAGGACAAGATCATGAAGAAATATGAATGCGAAGTCTGCGGCTACATTTACGACGAAGCGGCCGGCGATCCGGATAACGGGATCGCTCCGGGAACGAAGTGGGAAGATCTCCCGGCCGACTGGGAATGCCCGCTCTGCTCCGTAGGAAAGGATCAGTTCAAAGTCGTGGAATAAACTCCCGGCAGAGTAAACCGTAAAGGGGGAGGGGTTATGACTTACTCGATCGTTTTCTCCAGCGTGACCGGAAACACAGCCGCGCTCGCGGACCGGCTGCGCAGCCTGCTGCCTGACGAGGACTGCCTGTATTTCGGTTACCCCTCGCGGGAGGCGCTGGAGGTCGAGTCCGATCTCGTCTTTGTGGGGTTCCGTACGGAAGATGAGATGTGCGACGAACGGACGAAAGTCTTTCTAAAGAAGCTGAACGGCAAGACCGTCGTCCTGTTCGGGACCGCGCTGACCTCCGATCCGAAGGAGCAGGAACGGATCATGAACGCCGTTGTCCGGGAAGTCCCGGTCAGCAATACGACGATCCCCGGGCTCATGTGCGTCGCGGGCGACACCGTCGATTACCAGCGGCTGGACGGATGGGTCGAGGCCTTCGATCGGTTGTGAGAATGGAATAAACACGGAAACACCGCTGTATCACCCCGATGGGGAGGCAGCGGTGTTTTTATTGTTCTTTCTTATCCGACGATCTGCACCAGGATCCCGCCCAGCGTCAGCATCAAAGCTCCGCAGGAGCGGGTCACGATCTGCGCGAAGGGAAGAAGCTCCATACGATGCGAACTGCTTAGGACGGCGACATTGCCGGAGCCGCCCATATTCGTCGTGCACATGCCCGCCGCGATCGCCGATTCCAGCGGATAAAAGCCGACCAGCTTTCCGAGACCGGCGGCCGTCAGCGTGATGACCGTCTCGATCACAAGGATCGCGATCAGATAAAGCGGCGTCAGCACTTTTAAGATCTCCCCGAGATCGATCAGCGTAAAGCCGAGACCGGCCAGCGCGGCCGCGGTCCAGCTGTGGATCGCGAACTGGCCCCACTCTCTCGCCGCGTCCTCAAGCTCGGCGGACAGGACGCCGGTTCCTTTTACGATGATCACGGAAATGATCATCCAGGCGTATGTCGGGACGACCGGGACGACCGAATGCAACAGCGCGCCGAACTGATAAAACGCCAACGAAATAAAAAGTCCGGTGCAAAGGAGCGCGAACGTCGGTTTCATCGGCGGCATCGGAGTCGCCACCGTACCGTCGTTTACCAGTTTTCCGTTTCCGGTCAGTTTCGGATGTGATTTTCCAAGATTATTTAAAAGACCGCCGTATATGATCGCGATGCAGTTTCCGAGCACCGTCGCGGGGGCCATCCGGGTAAGGATCACCGACGCGTCGACGCCCAGCGTCTGCGAATAAATGCTCGAAAGCGGGACTGTACCCGCGGTCATACCGCCGCTCGTCATGGCGACTCCGATGTAAAGGATCCCGTCCCAGAAGCCGTCTCCAAGGAGGATACCGAAGATCCCCGAGGCCAGAATGCCCGCGCCTACCGCCGCGACAGCTACCGGCAGGATACGCACGGTCGCCCGAAGGAGCAGATCGCGGTCGATATTAAAAAGGCTTCCGGTGATCAGCGCCGAAAGGTAAAAAATCAAAAACCCGCTGTCATTGATAAAATAATCCATCGTCTCGAGGGACTGCTGCGGGATCAGTCCGACCGCCCGGAGCGCCGCCGCGCCCAGGATGCAGATGACGGAACCGCCGAGATAGGTCCTGACTATCGGGACCGTGTTTCCGATAAAATTCAAAGCCTCGCCCAATACCATCACGACAAAGAATGCGGGCACCAGACTTTTAGGGATCACACCCATGTACATGCAGACGACCGTAAGCACCAGTATGATCAGATAAATTTTGGGCGGGAATCCCGCGATCCTTACTGCGTCTTTCTTTTCCGCTCCCATCTTATGACCTGCCTTTCTCACACCGGTTCCTAATAGCTCCGCAGCGCGTCGCTTCCGTCGTCCACCGTCTTTTCGATCCGCTTTACGATCACATCATAGCCGCTCTGCTGCTCGGCAAGCGCCACATGGACCTTATCGCCCACCTTGTGACCGAGCAGGGCTTTCCCCAGAGGCGACTCCGAACTGATGAGCCCCTTCAGCGAATTGCCGCGCACCGTGCTCACGATCTTGTACGTCTCGGTCTCGTCGTCGTCCACGAAATAGACGTCCACCGTGTTGTAAAGCCCGATCTCGTCCTCCTTCGATCTGTCCTCTATGACCTTCGCCGTTCTCACCAGCCGCTCCAGATAGCGGATCCGGCTCTCGTTCTTGTTCTTATCGCGCTTGGCGGCGTAATACTCAAAGTTCTCGCTCAGATCCCCCTGCGCGCGCGCTTCCTTTACCGCTTCAATCGCTTCCTTCCGCACAACCAGCTTGCGGTACTCGATCTCTTCCTCGATCTTCTTTATGTCCATCTCCGTCAGTTCGTTGTACATATGTTTCCTCCGCTTTCCGTTGAAAATCGACTCTTTTATTATAACAGAGAAGGAAAGATTTGCAAGAGAGGAATGAACGCATCACACCCCGCTCATTCCCCTTTCATTTTCAGCAATTCTTCCACAAGCAGATATACCGTGGTCCCCGGATCATACGCAGAAGGACTGCATTTCTTTTCGTTGAACCCGGCCATCCTGCGTTTTGCGTGCCGGATCGCCGCATCCGTGCTCCCATATGTATTGATCAGATCGTAGATGTTTTCGTAATTCTTTTTGTACTGGCCATCTCCGATATCATGTTCTTTAAACAGCTCGTTCAGCTTCTCATTCCATGTATCTCTGTGCAGCGCCGAATCACAGTAATCAAAGTGAAGATACAGCCAGTATTCAAACGACTGGTTGCTCCATGCCACATGGTATCCTTTCCGTTCTCCTTCTTCTATCGCCTGATCAAAATCCAAAAAATCGTCCTTATCTAATACGATCCACACATTCTGGTACAGGATTTTCGCCTTCTTTACCAACCTGTCTGTGATCTCGATCAGCCTGCCTGTTGACGCGCCTTCTCCTTCGATCTGTATGACCGGCGCGTCGACGACATCGATCCGGCCGCCGATCGTTTCCTCAATGCTCTTCCGGATCCCTTTAAAATACTGCGGTTCCGTGCATTTTCCTTCCGTAACGATCAGATAAGAATTGGCCTTTGGCGTTAGGTATTCATGGCGTCTCTGTCTCCGTTCTTTTCGCCTCTTTTTAAACAGGTCGTCTGTCCCCACTCATTCACCTTCCTTCATATCAAACTCTTTCAGTAGCGGGATCCCCCCATACACGCCGGCCAGATAGTCTTTTTTAAAAGAAGCATCCGACCGAATCTTATAATCCGAAAGCGCGACCAGTTTCGAACATCCGTTTTCATCTTTATCGACAAACCAGATCTGATCCCGGCGGAAAAACCTCTTATCCATCAGTGTCGGGTCGTGTGTCGTATAGATCAGCTGCGCTTTTGATCTTTCATCGTAGAAAAGATCAATGATAAATTTGAACAGGAGCGGATGAAGCTTTGCATACAATTCATCAACAAACATTGACGCATTGCTCTTCAGCGCTATCTGAGCGTAGATGAACAAAAGAATGCTCTTGATCGTTCCTTCCGACTCATAGTACAGAGGCAGCGGATGGTCCTCTCCGTCCTTCCCTCTGTGATATGTGATAAACCTGACTTTATTATCGCTGTCTTCGTACCTGATGTCCCGGATCCCCACATCGATGGCGCTCAGGAATTTAAGCAGCTTTTCCTTCTCATTATCGATCACCCGAGGCAACAATGCCTCCAGCAAGCTTCTATCCTCACAGAAGTCCGCCTGTATGACCAGAGTATCCAAGATCCCGCTGTAGACTTTTTGAAAAACGCCTGTTTTAAGGGTCAGTTTATTAAAAAAGGAAAGGACCAGCGTTTCTTTTGGGATCTGCTTCTGGTACAGAGAACACTCCTTCCGAACAGTCGCTCCGAAGCTGATCTCCGACCGGCTCCTCTCGAAAATGGTTGAGCGCTTATTCGTCTTCAGATTTTTCCCGTAAAGCCATTCCGCTTCTATACTGTTCGCATTATATTCAAAGCCGTATCGATATTCGAAACCATCCAGGATCTCCACCACTTCGAATTCAGAGTCTTCATTTTTCTCCTCATCAAACAGAAAAGGCTTGTAATACTTTTTGATCACCGTGCTCTCGCCGTTCCGCACATTATCAAAAGATCCTCTGATAATATTGCCAAAATAGAACATAGCCAGATTCAGGTTTGACTTCCCGCTGGCATTGGCTCCGTAAATTGCCGTCACACGAAGAAATTTTTCTTTTAACCCGATATCGATCAGGTTATCCGGATGTTCCTTATATGCACTGACGGCTGTCATGTCAAGAACCGTTCTTTCCTTAAATGACAGTACATTCTTCAATGAAAACTGAACCAGCATATCCTCTTGCCTCCTTATATTAGCTATAATACTTGTTTTTTAATGTTATGTCAATATTTTTGTGATAAATTCACAATTTATTCAAGATAATATTTTAATTCTCGTCGTATCGATATATGCGAATAACGTTTTGATCTCCCGCCGCAGCGAGAAACCACTTGCATAATGTCATCGCAAGACTGGTTCAATGCCCGCGAAAACAAAAAGAGCGGGCCCTGGCCGATATGCCCCGTATACAGGGAATATCAGTCAGGACCCGCTCCCAAATTTTTCAGATCAACCCAAGGCTGTTCATACCAAAGATCCAGAAAAACAGCGTCGCCACGGAAACGACCGTGCTGATCACCACGAACTGCCCCGCCAGCTCTCCGTCTCCGCCCATGTTCTGCGCCATCGGATAAGAAGCGGTCGCGACCGGCGTCGCGAACACCGTGATCATGAAAAACAGTTCGAGGCTGCGGAATCCCAGAAGATACGCCGCAGTCAGCATGGCACCGGGCAGAACCACAAGCTTTACAAAGATCGAGGGGACCAGATACTTCAGGTTCTTTTCGATCGCATCAAAGTGCAGCGTCGCGCCCAGGATAAACAGAGCAAGCGGCGAAGTCATACCGGCGAAGGCGGCGATCGGTTCCACGACCGCGTCCGGTAGCCGGAGCTTCAGCACAAAGAAAATAATTCCGACGAACGCGCCCTCCAGCAGCGGGTTCTTCGCCAGGCTGATCAGCAGCTTTTTCGGACTGCTCAGCCCCTTTCCGTTGAAGATCTCCAGAATGATCACCGACGTAATATTGAAAATGGCGCTGACCTCCGTGATCACCATGGCCGCGGCCGAAGAAGCCATATCTCCGAATACCGAAACGGTGAGCGGAAGGCCGAACAGGATAAAATTGCTCCTGCACGTCGCCTGTATGATCACCCCGCGACGGGAATTCTCTTTTACGATCCTGGGAACGATAAGAAGCAGGATCACCTCCGAGATCAGGATCCCTGCCGCAAGGAAAATCAGAAACTTAATGCTGGGAGCCGAATCCGAATCGGCTTTGTAGATATTGTAAAAAGTCATGCACGGGAAAAACAGGCGGAATACCATCTTATTCAGCCTGTTCATAAATTCTTCCGTTTCCACTCCGAATGTCCGTACCAGATACCCGAATGTCAGATAGATCAAAAACGGGATCACCGCATTTGCCGCAACCAGAAAACTTTCCATATTCCGCCTCCTCCAGCTGCTTATATTTTCATTTTAGAACAACCGAAGTTGGATGTAAAGTGGCAATTCGTTTTGGGAGATATCAATTTAAATTATAGGGCAAGGCCATGGTTCCTGTAACGAAAAAAGCCGGGCAGGAGAAATACAGCCCCGCCCGGCACACTGGGATCATTTCCCGGCTCTGATCTTTACGCTCTTTCCGGAAAAGGCAATCCCAAATTTGAGAATATTCTCAATCCCGATATCCCGCATCTCGGTGTCATAATTTCTGGCTTCGATCTGCTCCAACGCTGTCATTGTCAGCAGCTGCAGGGCTCCGTCGGACAATCCCGCCCCCGATTTCAATTCCATTATGATTCCCGGAAGATTTCTGTCCCTTGGGATCAAACTAATGTCATATCTTCCCGTTCCGGACTCCCTATTTGATCTGATCCTGTACCGGTCAGCCAGCAGTGCAACCAAGCCGAGAACCAGTCCATGATAAAAGCCTTCAGAACCGTAATCATGAAAGCTGATCGACGTGTCCAGATATTCCGTAATTGCCTGCTGCAGCTTTTCTATGTCTTTTGTATAAAGGCTCTCGGCAATCCTGTCAGCTATCATTCTGTTGAGCGCTCCGATCGACATCATATGTGAGAGGATCTCGCTTTTATAAACAGCGGCGATTTCCCGGTTCGGAATCAGCAGCTCGCATAAATACGTCCCGTCTGCCTGAATCTCCTTCTTTGTGTACTTCAGGTATCCGGCGACTAGAAGCAGACTGAATACATTTATCGGATCATCGTTCAGGGAACGGTAAAGTATGTTCTGATCTATCTTTGCTACAGTCTTTCCTCCTTGCAAAAGATTAAACATCTTTTCCGGTACATCATCAGCTGCTGCACGGATCACTTCCTCAAGTATCTCGTTTCGACCTGTATTGGCCCAATACGCCTGCGGAATACAACCTTTTGATATATAATTGATCACCGACCACGGATTATAGATCTCCGTGCTCCCGAAAAGATAGCCGTCGTACCAGCTTTTTAGTTCCTCCTCCCGGTCAGACACGCCGTAATATTCAAGCATCCGGTGTACTTCCGGGCCGGTAAATCCAAAGAACCGGTCATATTCTTCGTCCATGACCGAATTGATCGTCAGGTTGTTCAATCCGCTGAACACGCTTTCCTGCGCAATACGCAGGATCCCAGTGAGAAAGCCGTAGGAAAGGCAGCGATTATCCTTAAAAGCCCCGGAAAAGAAATTCCGCATAAAAACAATGATCTCATCGTAAAAATCCTTCGCATGCCCCTCTTGAATCGGCGTATCGTACTCGTCAATGATGATGACCGGAGGTTTTTCATAATGCTCTGTCAGCATCCTTGACAGATTTTCCAGAGCAGAGACCAGATCCACTTCCGTTGCGCTGCCGTCAAGAATACGCCTGAAAAAGTCCTTCTCATATTCCGCCACTCTGTCGCTGTCCAGCAGATCCATATGTCTTCCGAACTCAACCTGCAACAGACCGCCGATCTTGGCCAGAGTCGCCTCCCAGGAATCCAGCTTCACATCTTTGAAAGTCAGAAAGATAACCGGATACTTTGCCTGATGTTTCGTGTATTCTTCACCGCACCTCCAGATGGCTTTGTCTCTGAAATATATGCTTGTATCCGTATCCGATATTTCGAAAAAAACTCTGAGCATGTCCATATTCAAAGTCTTTCCGAACCGCCGCGGTCTGGTAAACAAGGATACCAATGGCTTTTGGTCCAGGAATTCTTTCAGCAGCAAAGTCTTATCAACATAGTAATATTCCGACTGTGCCCGCACATAATCGGAAACCCCAATCGGGAGCGGTTTTTTTGCCGCTCTTCCGTTCCTGTATTTCCCGGACACCTCCCTTTTGTCGAAAGGTTTCACAGCATCATCAGGGATCTGCCATGCCTTGCCGATCTTTTGTGCTCCGGGAATTCTTCCACCCTTGCAAAGACTATTTACCGAGCGCTCTGAAATTCCCCATTCAAGCGCGATCTGTTTACATGTCTTCATATGATCAGCTCCATCCGTTTGGTTTGTGCTCTGCCGGGATACTCGGGAAACTTACATCTCCCTCGTTCGCAGGCTTCGCCCGATGAATTCGTCCAGTTCCGAAATTCCCTCATGCAAGCATGGGCAATTTCCTCCTTGTCAGGCTTCGACCGGCTCATTGATTTCATGAATATTATATCACTTTTTCCGCAATATATCAATGCGATTTCGATATATTGCGGAAAATTTTTGATATATTGCGGAATGTTCTTTGCGGAATGAGCGGATGGGCCGGTCCACACAGGCACATGCTCAGAACAGCGTTACCTCCTATCCGTTGAATGTTATCGTCCCGTCAGAGTCTATCAATAGTCAAATCCATCTTATCCCAACGCCACCCTGCACCGCTTCTTATAGCAGGCGATGCCGTATTTCAGCAGCTTTTCAATTCCGTCGTCACGCAACTTTTCGTCATAGCGGCGTGTTTCAATCTGCTGAAGCGCCAATTCCACGCCTCTATCCAAATTACCGTCTTGAGCGTATTTTACCTCGATCACGATTCCGATGCTTCCGTCCTCCGCTTCCACCAGGATGTCACCATAACCGTCCCCTGTCTCACGGTTACTGGACACGATCCATGACGCTTTATAAGACAAAACGCCAAGCAGTATTCCGTGATAGAAGTTCTCCTTCCGATCATTACGCGCTGACGTATCGCGAACGCTGATTACCCTCCGAAGATAGAAGTCAAACGATTTCTCCACTCCGGCAGCATCTCCGTCCGCCAGTGCTCTGCAGAGTCTTTCCAGCGATTCGCCGTCTTTCTTCGTCTCCTCCCGAAACAGTTCCATAATCTGGCTCATAAAAATCCCGCGAATTTCCGTGTTGGGAACAAAGAGATCATAAAGGGATATGCCAATCCCATCATCCCCCGCCGGGCCTCCGGTCAGATAACCGGTCATATACAACAGGCTCCAAAGATTCTCGACAGAACTATACATATCACGATATGTGAGTTCCAGCCGAATCTCCCGGCGGACCGTACCGCCTTCCACTAGCAGCTGCAATTCCTTCCGGGTTGAGCCGGTATCCAGCCGCTGCACAAATTCTCTCACTGCATCATTGCCGCTGGAATTCGCCCAGAAATTCTCCGGCCGCGCCTTTGGATTCATTAGAAGGCGGCTCACATAATTGACCACATCCCATGGGCAATACACTTCCGCACTGCCAAACCGATACCCGTCGTACCACTCCCTTACCGTCCCATAGCAGTCAGCCAGTTCATAATACTCCAGAAGTTCCCGCACCTCCCGGTCTGTAAATCCGAAGCATCCTGAGAATTCTTCATGCGCAACCGTCATTACACGAAGATTGTTCATTCCTGTAAAGATACTCTCTTTCGATATCCGCAGGCAGCCGGTCAGCACCGCAAACTGCAGGCTTGGATTTGTCTTCAGCGCCTGGCTGAACATGCCTCGAATCAGCCGCACCATCTCATCATAATATCCACCGTAAAACGCCTTCTGCAGCGGCACATCATATTCGTCAATGAGGAGGACAACCTTTTTTCCATAATGTTTCTCAAGCAGGACGGACAGTGTCCGCAAACTGCCAGACAGCACGGCGTCCGTCATCGAGTACTGACCCCCGGAGCCTCCATCTACGCGAGTCAGGTTCCGATATTTTTCCTTTTCATCTGCATTTAACCGATCACTGTCAAGCAAAAAACGGAACTGCGATACCGTTTCTCCTATGATATCGCACAGCAAATTCCTGGCTAGCAGGAATCCCGGCTGGCCAGGACCGCCCGCGACATCCTTAAGAGATATGGAAATCACAGGGAATTTCCCCATATATTTTTCACACAGCCCTGTCTCCCGCGAGACTGCCAGTCCATCAAAAAGCGCCGGATCTCCGCCAATCTCAAAAAAACTTTTCAGCATGCTCATATTCAGCGTCTTCCCGAACCGTCGCGGCCGGGTAAAAAGAGTCGCTTTCGCCGGACTGAGCAGTAAATTGACGATCAGTCTTGTCTTATCGACATAGTAACATCCGGATCTTCGCATCTCTGCAAAGTCTTCCGTCCCAACCGCAAGCGGCTTTTTATCCGAATTCGGCAACATCCGCAGTCACCTCCCACTGAACACATTCCCGCCTCCAAAAGCAATGATAAATCCTGTTGGTATTTATTCTACCATAGTTTTGAAGGGATGGAAAGCACGAAGTTCAGAAAGACATAAGCAGGTCCTGAGCGGACAGCAGACCGCGCATTTGCGCCGGAAACGTAAGCGAGCCGCCTGCCCAAGCAGACGGCCCGTACATCGAGGAGTATTAAATCAATAAAGTTGTTTGATCTTTCCCAGACTTACGTCTTTGTAAATATCGTTTTCGATCACAGCTTTCCAGACCGATTCGACGTCAGGAAGGAGGCCTTTCAGCGTCTTTACCATGGCCTTCAGACTAGTTTCTTCTCCCTTTTTCCTTCCGATTTCTTCTCCGCGTTGCAGAACAACTGAATAATAACTCACTTTCAATTCCTCCCATTCCTCCGACTGCTTTACCTCCGCTACGATTTGATCCAGCTTTACGATCCGTTCATCTTTTACAATGATCTCCGTCCTTCTCAAACAAGTCTTCATGTGTGATCAGAATGAATGCAGGAGAAACTTTGCTTGAGACTACTATATCATGTCATATGGCAGTAGACAAGGAGAAAATGGAAAAACCAGCGAAAATAGAAAACCGGCAAAAGTTCAAATCATTTTGAGAGATATCGATCCAAATCACAGAGCGAGACCATAATGCCTGTAACGAAAAAAGCCGGGCAGAGAAACACACCCCTGTCCGGCAAAATCAACATCTCTTCTGATCCCTTACCCCAGCATTTGGCTCGTTCCGGATATCTCTAACCCGATCCATGGAATATCTTCTTATAAATCCTCACACTAAAGGAGCAGATATGGAAAACCGGTTTTCTTTTGCTCTGCAATAACCGAATATACCCGTATTTTCGCGATACTTCCTGATGATATAGCGGATATCTGCTTTTCAGGTCCTCACTGAATTCCACCATTTTTTCATAACTGCCTTCACGGGGTCCATTGCGCAGATATATATTGTATTGAGTACGGATCAATTTAAAAATAACATTTCGCATATAGATGCGTTTGTTCTCCGAGATCTTCCCCTTCCAGTTCTCATAAAACCCTATGCAGTCCTGAATAACCTGAAAGTGCATTCTATGGTTCTTCAGCGCATTAAAAGCACTGATGCTCTGCCCTGTTTGTCCGACCAGATACTGATACACCGGATAATCAAGAACTGTGACTGTATTTATGAAGGGAGTGGGAAACAGATCATATTCACTGTCTTCATAAAAGCATCTTTCCCTGACACGGATACCGTGATCCCGCAGCAGATCTGTTTTGATCGTAATGCTATGGATCTCAAGCTGCGGATAATCGGAACAGACTGTATCGAAAAGGGTCCCTTTCCCGTAATCAGATGCCAGTGTGATCTTTTTGACCTTCGATGATCCGCTGCACACTTTGTTATAAGGGTTTATTACGAGGTCCGAATCCTGTCCCTCCAGATCCCTGATCAGCTGACAAAGATTTTGTGTATCCACCCAATCGTCTCCATCGACGACCTTGAAATAAACTCCCTGTGCCCTCTCAATCCCCACATTGATCGCGGATCCGTGCCCTCCGTTCTCTTTGCTGATGACATGCACCGTGTCCGGATAGAGCTCTTCATATCTCTTCGCCTTTTCAGCTGTATCATCCGTGCTCCCGTCATCGACGATCAGCACCTCCAGCTCTTTTAAGATCCTTTTGTCCAAGAGCGTTCTTATATTTTTATCGAGAAAACCCGAGGTATTGTATGAGGGAACTACGATCGATAATACTTTTGAGTCCAATTTGCTCTCCTTGTAATTAATATACGCAAAGCAAACATTAAACCTCTGCTGCTTTACTCCTCCCGTTTCCTGACTAAATATCTCCTTAGTCTCCCAAACGCCTTCAGGCTTCTCTTTAGATCCGACGGATCCTTGATCCCGACAGCGAGCCGATGCGCAAAGTAACGCGGCCGCATATAGTATTTCCTCCTCGCCTCGTCGCAGAAATCGACCATCTCCTGTGACGACAGTCCTGGCAGATCCAGCACGCAGTTGTGCGTCCCGTCTTCTTTGCAGTAATGATCATATCCGGCTTTGATATATCCGCTGCTTCTCGCCCACTCATAGGCTTCCGTTCCCGGATACGGGATCAATGGAAAAAACTGGGCGGTATCCGTGTTCAGCCGCAAGGCCAGCGCCAGTGTGTTTTCCATCGTTTCCCGCGTTTCTCCCTTATTGCCCACCATATAACAGGCATGGATCAGCAAACCGGCTTTTTGGGCATCTTTCACATAGTTCTCGATCTGCTCAATCGTGATCCCCTTTTTAATGTTGTTTAAGATCTGTTGGTTTCCGCTTTCGATCCCCGGAATGATCAACCTGCATCCTGCCTGTTTCATCAACTGCATCGTTTCCAGATCCAGATTCACACGGGCGTTGCACAGCCATTTTAACCGTTTCTGCAATCCCCTTTCGATGATCAGGCGGCAGATATCCGTGACCCGTTCCTTATTGACGGTAAACGTGTCGTCCTCGATCACTACTTCCTTTACATCCGGGAAGTTTTCCGCGATATACTGAAATTCCCGGACCACATTTTCGGGCGACCGAAGACGGTATTGATGACCGTGCATGGTCTGCGGATAAACGCAGAAATTGCAGCGGCTCGGGCAGCCTCTCCCCGTGAAGATCTGAATAGAAGGATAATGAGCTGCCGCGAAAAAATAATCCCGGAGATCCAGATACCGATGTATAAACTCTGCCGCAAAAGGAATCTCATCCAGCTCCTGTATAAATTCCCTGTCCGGATTGTGAATGATCCTGCTGCCCAGCCGGTATGATATACCCTTTACCGCATCAGGGCCGTTCCCCTTCTCAAGCGCAAAGGCAAGCTCCGAAACGGTATGATCATACTCCCGGCGGGCTACCCCGTCGATCCGGCTCCCGATCATCAGCGTTTCTTCCGGGACAGCCGAAGGATGCGTTCCTACAAGGAGGACAAATGCATTCGGATACCGTTCTTTCAAAACTTCCCCAAATTTAATATCGCTGTTTATTGACGGAGTGCTGGTATCCAAAACAAACAGGCCGCTGTCGGCGCCGTTTTTCTCTATGTATTCCAGACTCTTATCTTCATTCCACTGCTTTGCAGGCGCGTCCAGAAAGCCGACTTCGAATCCCTGTTTTTCGCAGTAGGCTGCGGCATAAATCAGCCAGAGAGGGTAATAAAGCGCGCCGCTCTTCGTTATGGCAGGACTTCTGGACTCCCTTGAAAACTTTCCGTATTCGGCTTTAAACGGCGGATTAATGAAAAAGATCTTCATTCGGTCTTTCTGCAAGCTTAATTCTCCTCTATCGTCCGTCTTATGTTATAGTACTTCTTCATGCTGCGGAAGCAGTAACACGCAAAATAATAAAGGGACCGAATCGGTCCCAGGCCCATGAACCGGTACACCCGGTATGTCATGAGTGCCGCTCTCTTCTTATCTCCAGATTTCGAGCCCGCAGACAGGCGGTAGATCAGGAGCGGCTCATCGATCCCTCTCGCACAGCCCCCGTCCCTCAGGATCTGCAGCCAGACGGCGTAGTCTTCATGCATCCCGTCGTGTCCCATCGGGTATCTCAGCATCAGTTCTTTCCGCACCAGGACCGACGAGCAGGATATGATGTTCTGCCTGAACAGCTCCCGGTACGATACCGTCTGAGGGACCTTCAGGATATACTCTGCCCGCTCGCCCCGGCCGTTCATGAACGCGCTCCCCGTAAAGACCAGATCGGCCGATGGGTCATTTCCGACAAACTCGACCTGCTCCTGCAGCTTCACGGACGTCCAGAGATCGTCGCTGTCGAGGAACGCGATCCACTCTCCCCGCGCGTTCCGGATACCGATATTCCGGCTCTCCGAGACTCCCTGATTCACCCGATTCGTAAAAACACGGATCCGCGGATCCGATTCCGCCAACGACTCTGCCGCACGCCCGGTCCCGTCTGACGAACCGTCATCTATGATCAGAAGTTCCCAATCCCGGTATGTCTGGTCCAAAACAGACTGTACGGAATCGCGGATCGTCTTTTCGGCATCGAACGCCGGCATGATGATGCTGATGAAAGGTGTCTCCTGCATTTATCTCCATCCTTATGGATCATATCTCTTTGGTCTTGCATGCATCCGGCAGTTCGTTCCTGACCGCCGTCGTCTGCCCCTCTTCGATCCCCTCCGTGCTCTCCGGCATGAACAGGATCTTCACTGTTGAGAACAGGATCCGCAGATCCTCGATGATGCTCGGGTGAGCCAGATACATCAGGTCCATCTGCAGCTTATCATAAGGTTCCGTATTGTATTTCCCGTACACCTGCGCATACCCGGTAAGACCGGCCTTTGCCTTTAGCCGCAGGGAAAACTCCGGAAGCTCCTCTGTATAGAGCTCTGCGATCTCCGGGCGCTCCGGCCTCGGGCCCACTAACGACATGTCTCCTCTCAGCACGTTGAAGAACTGCGGGAGCTCATCGATCCGAAACCTTCGGATCACTCTTCCGACCGGCGTGATCCGCGGGTCATTTCCCCCAGTCGATAGTCGCGCCACGCCGTCCTCCTCCGCGTCCACGCACATGGAGCGGAACTTGATCAGCCGGAACCTCTTCCCGTCCTTCGTGAGCCGTTCCTGTTTATAGAAGACCGGCCCTCCGTCGGAGAAATGGACGAACACCGCCGTGAGCAGCATAAGCGGTAATGCAAGTACCAGCGCCGCCGCGGAGACCGCGATATCCATCGCCCGCTTCATGAACAGGTATTCCACCCGCGGATGGCACCAGTCCACACTTAAGATCGGCAGATGGAACATGTGCGTCTGTTTCGCACCGCTCATGATCGTATCCCCGATCCTCGGGATCACATAGGCGTCGATCCCGTGTTCCATGCAGTACTTGAGGACCGTGTTCCGGTCATGGCTGTGCACACCGCCCAGGAAAACGACCTCCATGTTCTCCAGCATAGAGAGGTCCCCAAGACATTCCGCCGCCGTCACGGCCGCCAGGATATCAAACTTCTTTTCCATCCGGTAGCGGCCGATCATCGCCTCCAGCTCCGGCCTCTTATCATAGACGATGGCTGTCCGTTTCGGCGGGAACATGAAGAAATACCACCTGTTGGCCGCGATAGACCACAAGAACGCAAAAACGACCTGAAAAATAAACGCTGCCATGAGCGGCAGCGGGTCAGGGATAAATTTGGTGAGCAGGTATGTGACCACATATAAGATCGCATCGGTGATGAAGGCAGCCAGTCCCTGACTGTAGGTCATCTCCGGGATACGGCTCAAAGACACCTGGAGGGCGTCATAGACCTTTGCATAAGTCAGATATACGGCCACGAACAGGGCGATCACGGCCCAGTTTCCCTTCCGGTAGAACGGGGAATACAGGCGCGGAGCATAGTAGCCGTACCAGCATGCGATGAACGGGATCGTGATGAGGACTGCGTTCAGCGCTTCCGCCGCCCGCAGAGAGATATCGTGTTTAAGATCGTGCATAAGCGGTCATGCTCCTTTTGGGCCTGATTTGTGACCGAAACCGGATCGTTCATGAAACCGTTCATATCCGAACAGCCTCCGGACCCATTCCCATTTCAGGCAGATAAAAGCCGACGGGAAGATCAGCAGTGCCTTTCCTGCGATTATGACATAGATCTGCAGCCAAGCCGGTAAACCGCGCCGGACAAGTTCGTCAGTTAACTGCCACCATGGAAAAGTATCCAGTTCCACGATATGCAGGCACAGCACGAGCAGACTGTAACGGCCTGCGGCGCGCAATGCGCACGCCGTTTTTGGAAAACGCCTATCTATATACCGGGAAACCAGCAGGACGATGCCGCTTCCGCACATACAGCCGATGATATCTATGATCCCCCGCCCGATATCGCAGTGGACGAGCCAGAATGACTGAAAGTTCTTTATGAATGACAGCCATACAGCAAGAGCTAATACTGCCGCGGCCGCCTTCACTTCGCCGGGCGCGTCTTTTAACCATCCTTCAGCTCTCTTTACCAGCCAGCCTATATATAGGAAAAGCGCAGCGCAGCATCCGGCCTGGATGCTGCACGGGAACCAGAACAGGGCCCTGGACGCGTACCCGAAGAAAAAAATGGCCGCGATCGCCAATATCCGCTGCCACTTCCCGAGTGCAAGAAAAGCACGCAGAAAAACGCTCCCCCCAGAACGACGCCCACAGGAACCATATGGCGCCGATCGACTTGATATAAAACGGGCTGGTATAAGAATCCCCGGCCCCGTAAGCAGCCGCGTAGGACCAGTCCAGGGCTGCCCTCCATGCCGCCTCCACGCCAAAGAACAGACCGTATTCCAGCGCGGCCAGAAGAATGATCACCATGCAGGTGAAAGCATATGGTATCAGAAGCGTTCGTGCCTTATGTTTTATGAATGCTTTTACCGGCAGACGGTCATCGGTAAAATACCCCGTGATAAAATAGAAAAGAGGCACATGGAATGTAAACACAACCCGGGTGATCTGCCAACTGTTCAGATGGCCCAGGATAATGCAGATGATCGAGATACCTTTTGCAATATCGATATATTGGATCCGGGTTTTTTCAGTGGTCATTTTCTTCTGTCCTGTAGCTACCTTGAAAGAATCTACAGTATCTTTCTTAAAACAGGAATCTTTTTCAAAATCAGTGTTACAGCAGTACCCAGAAGACAAGCTGCTACAATCCATAACAGGCAGGACGGAAAGCTATGCAGAACTGGGTATAGCATATCGTAAATCCATACTGTTCTTCCTCTATAGATCTGCTCGAACAGATAGATACCAAATGTACAGTCACCCAACATTATGATGGTCTTTTCCATCCGGGAAGACAGCTTATGATGCATAAACCATAGCTTTGTTCCATAATAAACTGTTATCGTGGGAATCACAGTTAGCGTTCCCATATATTTTTGGCAGGTTCCCTCTGTCCAAGCGTTATTCAGCGTACAATAGTGATTCGTTAAAACGCAACATACCCCCGTGGCAAGAATACTGGCAATGATCAAACAGATAAAGTTTTTCCATGTATAATGCTTATAAGGCAGCCGTTCTTCCAGAAAATATCCAATCATCGGGTATAATACATTTTGGGACGCCATGAAGAAGTTGAAATAGCCATTATGAGAAATACCCCCCCCCCCGGCTCAAAAATGTATTCAAAGATACTTAGGCATTGAAATGCAAGATATACCTCTATCATGTAAATATATTGTTTATAGCTCAATGACTTTGCAAAACTTTGAAGAAGAGGAAGTGCAACAAGAAAGGCAAGGTATGCATACAAATACCATGATGCATTGGTAAGTCTGTTTGAATACAGTGTCCTAAAAAAATATTCCAATGAAAACTTAG
Organism: uncultured Lachnospiraceae bacterium; assembly: GCA_947623185.1. Classification (GTDB taxonomy): domain Bacteria; phylum Bacillota; class Clostridia; order Lachnospirales; family Lachnospiraceae; genus CANQGL01. The sequence continues at coordinate 54,741 of CANQGL010000001.1, read as the reverse complement.
ACAGATCTAAATGTAACTGGTACAGGTATCCCACCATAGAACATAAAACCAAAGCGGCAGTAAACCGCGTTATACGCCTATACGCCACCTGCCCTGCTGACTCCTGACGAGGTAAAAGCAATGCGCCTGATATCATAGAGAAAACAGGCACATTGATTTTTATGAAAATGGAAAAGAACAAATAGGACCAATATAATGGTGATCCTTGGGCAATAGTGAATAATACATAGCCTCTGGTACCTGTATGGTTATATAGGACCATAAAAATTGCCATTATCCTAAGAAAATCCAAATACACTTTTCTGTTTTCTTCTGACTTGATCTCCCTGATCATTTCCAAGGTGTTTTCCCCCTAACCTTTAGCTTTTCTTTGCCGGAGGCCTCTGACCAACCATTTCATCGTTTCAATAGTCAGCTGCTCAGCTGTCAGGGCCAAAATAATAGCATAAGTCCCGAACATAGCGCAACCAGAAGCTGCAAGTCCTGCGAAACATCCAAGAGCGTTATGGACGCTGATCATCTCATTTAAAGCCCTTGCAAGCAGTATCTTAGTGGTGAATAACGCAATAGAACCTCCAACACACAAAGCCATCAAAATCTTACGAAACTGGATCTTCTGGGCCATTTCCTTGATACTGCTTCTCAACGAAGTATACTGTACACCCAGAACAACTGCTTCCGCTGCCATCGTCCCGACTGCCGCTCCGGCCGCCGCATACCTGGGGATCAGGATCAGATTCAAGACCAGATCCGTCACCGCGCCCGCGATCTCGGATTTAAGCACCACTTTTTCGCGTCCCAGCGGCACCAAGATCTGGATCCCCAGGATGTTCGTGACCGCGATCAACAGAACAGTCGGCATGATAATCCGCATCACGGGGATCGAGGCTGCATATGAGGGCCCGGACAAGAAGCCAATCCCATAGGGGGCAAAGAGAATAAAAAACAGCGTCATGGGTAACGCTACAACAAAAGCAAAATTTAACGCCTTCTGGTTAAGGTTATGAAACGCATTCAGCTTTCCCTGTTCAATGTAATATGACGAACGCGGGAGCAGCACATTCCCTAAAGAAGCAGTTATACTGACCAATACCGTTTTGATCTGCACTGCAGCACTGTAATAGCCCACATCTACATCCGTCTTCATAAAGCCCAGCATCACCGTATCGAGCTGGGTATAGATGAGCGTCGAACAGGTCATGGCGAAGAACACCATCACAGCTTTCAGATGCCGACGGATCTCATAACCGCCTATCGGGTGTACCCAGATGTATCGGCGCGCGTGGAACAGGTTGCAAATGTATGATCCTGAGGACGCAAGGACCGTGATTCCTCCGTAGATGATATAGTCTTCCGTTTTTCTCACCATCAGGAACATAGCCATGACCGCGATCAGCTTAAAGACCACTGACCGTACAGTGATATATGCATACCTCTCCAGTGCCTTATAGAGCCACTCCATGCCGATGGCATTAAGGAAGATCGACGCGCTGACAGTAAAGTACAGAAGCCGCTCTTCCTGCAGTCTTGGTATATAGGTCACTGCTATAGCCAGAGCAATATAAGATAAAACGTTCATGGACAGGCTGATGAACAGCAGTTCATGAGATGTCCTTGTGAGTTCCGTTTTATCATCTCTTACTTTTGCACATGCCCTAATCCCGTAAGTCGGGATACCCAGCTGGGCAAACAGGTTAAAATAGGAGATCAGCGATACCGCGAAAGATACTTTTCCGGTCCCGGTCGGCAGTAATATCCGGGAGACATAGGGAAAAGTGATCAGGGGAAACAGGATTGTGGCTGACGCCAAGATGGCATTCATGATGAAGTTGAGTTTGAGGGAAGAATCATAGTGATCCAATCAGCGTCCGCGCCTTTCTCGGGTGATCAGGTTTCATACCAGAAGTTGCAGAGGAAATGGGGTTTATCCCAAAAATTGTGTTAATTCCAAACTAATGTGGGATAAAACTACACAGTTTGGAGGTTTTATTATGGCTAGGAAAAAGGATTCTCCACAAAAGGCAGCTTTTTGTAAAATGACAGGCTCTTTTATGAAGAATAGTGTAAAAATCAGGGATGGGGAGGACGTCAATTCCATCATGCACGATATGATGGGCCTCAACCTGGAAGTTTCCTTGGACGAGGAATTGGATGAAGAACTGGGATATTCCAAGTATGATTTACCGCAACAAAGATACAGACAGCTTCTGGAACATCCACTCTCAAAGGACCATGCATATCAGTTATGGGGATATGGGACTCGGCATCCCCAGGGACCGCAAAAGCAAGTTTGAGCCCCGGCCCAGCCAAAAAAATCACTGTCACACAGGATACGGAGGAAAAACTCTTCTTCATGTATGCAAAAGACATGACTGAAAACGATATCAAATGCCATATGCGCCAGCTTTATAGCATAGAGATATATGACAGTACTATAAGCCGCATCGCTGATAAGATCTTTCCTGTAGTAAAAGAATGGTATAGCACAGCACACAGAGCTGGAACGGTCCCCAGAAGAAATCTACGCGGTCGTATTCATGGACGCGATCCATTACCATATCCGTCACGAAGGGCGTATTGAAAAGCGTACTGTCTATATCGCGATCGGAATCGATATGAACGGACGCAAAGATGTGCTGGGAATGTATGTCGGTCTGAATGAATGCGCCAAGTTCTGGCTGTCTATCCTGAACGGTCTCCCCAGTCCCCTGCTCCCGTAATACAACGAAGATTATATCCTACGGGGAGTTCAAGCTGCTGATGACGGATCTATTGCCCATTTTCTATATAATCTATCCAAAAGCGCCAATTGCTCACACCTTTGCGATTGACATCACTCATTTCCAAATATTTATTAACGGCACAGGGTAAAACAGCTACCATAGCTATGCCTCTAGTTTTAGTTAGCCTTCGCTCTCAGCTGTTAATCTTTATTTTTTATGACACTCAATATCTTATTTCAGCACAGTAAAGTAATCGCTTGGCTAAATTATTACAACAACATCTGTGACGCCGATGAGAAGTATGTGAATTAACTGCATACTATGCTCCTTAGATATTGTACTTCTATATCCATGGTGCCTATGTGTTGTGGGCGCTTTTACACCTTACAAATCTCTATCGGCAATTTTGTGATATCAAATAGTGCTGCTTTTATGCGTTCCATTTGTTCGTCTGAAACGCAATTCAATTCCAGTGGTTTTTTGCCTAGCGACAGGTACTTGCTTTTGCCGAGATTGTGTTCTTTTATCAGCTCAATTTTTAGTGGCTTGAATTGCAACAAAAAACTGACGATTTCATCTATATTTTCTTCCCCATCGGTGTATCCCCCGATCACCGGTATCCTGAATATGACATCCTTATGGAGTTTAAACAGTTGTTCTATGTTTGAAAGATACTGCTCCGTATCTCCGCAAAGGATATTTCTACACCTCACTGCATTGAGTATCTTGATATCCACATAAAACAAATCCACATATCGCAAGGCAAGCTCCAGCATTTCCCTGGGAGCAAACAGGCAGGTTTCTATGCAAATGTGGATTTTCTCAGCCTTCAATTCCCGCAGCACTGGTTCCAGCGCTGCAAATTGCAGCAACGGCTCTCCGCCGGAAAAAGTCACACCACCCGGAAGTTTCCCCAGTGTGGTCTCTGACGCCATTTGAGTATAGAATACCTTGTCCTTTTGCAGCTCAGCAAGCAGTTCACCGCTGGTATAGTACCTGCCGTAAGTTCCTTTTTGTCCATCTTTGCAATATTGCTGTACATGCGGCTCTATGTTCTCCGGATTAGCACACCAAGGACAACGCAGCGAGCATCCTTTTAAGAAAACCGTCGTCCGAATACCTGGCCCGTCATGCAGAGAAAAGCGTTGGATATTCGTCAAAAGGATTTTCTTTTCCATTTTTCACTCCTTTTTCAGATTCGCTTCAGCAGATCTTGAACATTATCAAGCAGAAAATCGTCGTGGAAGAAAATCAACACCAAAAAGTAGACTACCGCTCCGCACAGGACCATGCACATCGTGTGCAGAGAGGAAGGCGACAGACTACATCTCAACGGCCATAGCGTTAGTGCCATCACTGCACCGGCAATGTAATAATGCGCCCCACTCTTTACGATTCTCCACGGCGACAGTTCTTTGCGTACAAAAATCAGCTGCACAATGGCAATCGTGCTTTCCGCCGCAACCGAGGCCACCGCCGCACCGGTTGCTTGAAAGTAATGAATCAATACCACATTCAAGCAGAAATTCGTACAGGCCCCAATAATCACTGTCAACGTAAAAAGATTTTGCCGCTTTGTAGGGATTAGATACTGAATCCCCGTTGCATTGTTGATGCCAATGGCCAATATCAAAAAAGGAAGAATCTGCAGCAGTGTAACGACTTTTCCATATCCACTTCCCAAAAACCATGGTACAAAACTAGGCGCTGTCATGCACACCCCAAAACAAAGTGGTATGCCCAAAAACCATACAAACCGATAGCTCCGGTACATTGATCCACGCATTTCTTCCGTGCGATTTTGGCTGAAAAGATACCCGACCCGAGGTACCATAACTGTACTCAGCGCTGTTACAATGGACAACGCCATTTTGGATATCTTCGAAGCTTGTTCGTAATATCCGTTCTCAAATGAGTTGTTCGTGATCACACCAATCATCGTCTTGTCGAGCACGGTGTAAATTTGAATGGCTATTGTAGGAACAAATAAAGCCCATACGACCTTTATATCTCGGAATGGTTTGAGCTTTGAGCGCTGCGGTAATTGAATAAATTTGGGTAGATAGGCCCAAAGTGATAAGTTACCCAACAATGTGAACAAACCTAGGCCCAATGCATATAGCAGCAAATCTTCCTTGCTTTTGACAAATGCAAAGATATAAAGAATATTCATTACTTTGCAAATAGCGTTGCGTATGACGGTTTTCTCGAATTCCTCCAGCCCCTGAAAAAACCATGTGATATCAAAAAAGACCGACACCAAGTTCAGTGACAAGAATAAATAAATCGTTGATGCGCCCTGCTTCCAAAATACGAAAAGCAGATATATGAGCAAGGTCAGACCTGAAGTACAAAAGCCCAGAACCTTAGTATTCCAAAAAAGTTCACTGCGTTTCTCGATATCATCCTGTGCATAAGATATCTCCCGCTGCCCATAGGTATTGATCCCCATCGTAGCAACCAGTGTGAAATACGATACAATAGATTCAGCAAAGCTGACGGTTCCGATACCGTCTGCTTCCAGCACACGGGAAAGATACGGCGCTGTAATCAGCGGCGTGATCAACAACAGTACTTGATACGCTGCATTGAGTATATAATTCTTTTTTATGCTTTTTCTTTCCATAAGAACACCTTTATTACATCGGTCACGCCACCTTTTCACTCTCAAGAGCCCTCGCTATAAGTACATCCTTGTATTCCTCTGGCAAATCGTTGAAGTACGCGCTGAAGCCCCATACCCGTACGACCAGATCCGGGAACAACTCGGGAGAGGCTTTCGCCGCGATCAAGGTCTTGCTGTCTACTACATTCATCTGCAGCTGAAAGATACCGCCGGCAAATCCAGCACGCAGCAAAGCCGCAAATTTACTAAGATTTTGCTTTAGCAATCCTGGAGTCGTGAAAAAATCAATCACATTGCCGTTAAGACGGTTGTCATTATAATCCAGTTGCATTGCAAAATGAAGCAGCTCTGTGACCGGTAGTGCTTTGGCAGAAGAAATATGAACAGTAAAGGGAGCACCATTTCTGCGGCCATCATAGGTCGCCGGAACCTTATCAGCTCCGCTAATATAACTTGGAGAGCTTAATCCGATTTTGAATCTACCGCCATGTTTTGTCTTATACTTGGCCATTTCCGTACTAGTGAATGCCATGATCTGTTTTGTCAACTCGACCACTTCAGGGGCATCACTGCCATATGCTGGTGCCAGATCTTTCAGCTCCTTGACCAGTTTTTCGCAGTCAGCAAAATTGTTACGGCGCTTCTGTTCAAGCTCCTCAAGCGTATACCTCTTTTGTGTAAAAACAAGCTTGTCGATATTTAAAATTGAATTAATAACTGTCCCCAGTGCAACAGAAGTAAGACCAAGATTGTTGTATTTTGCGCCGCCATGTACAATATCCAAGTGCCGTTCCCGCGCCGAAGGGCTCAAGAGTGTCAGCAGTGGATCTTCTTCAAATTCATACCCAGTCAAAGGTGTCAATAGCTTTTCGATGTACTCTTGTAAATACATTTTATACAACTTCAGCAATTTCTCTTTTGAATTCACCGCCAGGAATTCAGACGTAGTCATCATTTGTGTCAACGGGATAGAAAAATTCAGTGAAGCTACGTTGTTTGCGTCGCAACTAATGCCGGGAACCAACGGCTCCCAGCAGGCCGCTGTACAGTAATTATAAGCATCTTCCGCCGAAAAACCAGAGCTTATCATTGCCGGGACAACAGCATCGTCATTGGAAAGCAGCGGCGCACCGATACCTGTGGCGATACATTCCAATGCCAGTTCCAAAAGGTTCTCTGGCATATCTGCCGTGCAACGCAGCAGAACTTTTGGATCAGGCAGGTGCATTTCTTTGGCTGTTTCAATAAAAAGATATGTGAGGTCATTACAAAAGTAACTGCCATCTGCCTCTCGTCCACCCAAGATGATGATCTGTCCGGTATCACCCATCAGAGAATTGCTTTTAAAGCCACAATACTCATGCAGGACGCTGAAGAAATCCTTTAGCATTTGTTTGGCCATTTCCCTGGTCAAAACACCTGCCTCGATATCTTTGGCATACAAATCCGTCAAAAGCTTGTCCAGTCGCCCCAAGCCAATTAGATTTCGAGCTGTTTGCCAAAGCATCTGATTCAGGAAAAGTATCCGCTGCAAACCTTCAAACAATGTATTTGCCTGCCGTTGAAACATAGATCGGATCGCAACGATTGCTGCCTTATACTGTTCCGATATTGTATCATTCGCTTCAAGACGTTTTACATATAGTGCCAACGCATCAATCATGCATCGTGCGCTCTCACCAAAAACAGTATCCTCTCTGGCGTATAATTCATACAGTGACTTTAAGTCGCCATTTATGGCTATACTATAATCAACAGTATAATTACCCAGTACGCCATTGCGATTGTATGGCATAACAAAAAAATCCGGTGCATATAAAAAATGGTTATTATGCTCCGGTCTAATGCTAACCTGTTCCATCAAATGAAAAAGCTGATCGGCTTTTGTTTTGTATTCTGGTATAGCTTTAACTTTTGTAAAATTTTCTTTTAAAAACTGTTGTTTTGTTATCGTCTGCTGTTTGGATATGCCTTTGTAAACCCGCTTTAGCAACAGATATTTTTGACAAGCTTTTGTTTGCTTGACCACATTCTTGATTTTTCGCTGGATAGTCATTATCTAACGCCCTTTCCTGCTATGTCTCGTCTCAAAAATTATTGGTATGTAATAATTCATTTCTGTTTAAAATAATAATTTCATTTGACCCGATTTTGCTCTGATGTATAATAGTTACTGTTCTTGCTGAATGGAACCAACTGATTATTGCAAGTGCAGATAAAAGCACAGTATATGCATTACCATTAAAAGAATTAAAGCTGATCATATAGCAGATTTGATCATAACCCCTTGTTACCATTTTATATCGCTTCTATTGCAAAAACCACCCGTTCCTTTTCATTTCTAGTTTTAGTAAGTAAATCGTAAATTTTATTTTCTATAGCATAAATAAAATATTTTCACAGCGTTAATCCCTATAGCCTAGCTTATCCACGATTGGTATCCAAAAATCTTTACCTTTTCAGAATAAGTCGAGACATAATATACCATTAGCATCAGCAGTTCTCTGACAATAATTTCATTATCAAAAAATTCATTACCATAGTTACCGGTGTTATCATCACTTTTGCAATCACTTTTGACAAGTCAACTATTAATCGCATGGTTGCTTTCAGAATAATAACGTCTGACAACCACTGCCCCAGTGATGAAACAATTAGAAGAAGAATAAACTGGTAAATAAGATAGATCACATATTTAGCATATACTGGAATCTTCCCTGGCGCTTTACGAAAAATCTTCGCGGTAGATACTGAAAATACCAATGTCACTGCTGGTACAGCACTTAGGCAATTAGAAATGAATACCGGCCAACGAAATACAGACGTAAGCATTAAATACAATGAAAAATCAATGCACCAGCCCACACCAGAGATTCCTATAAATCTAACAAACTGAAGGAACATTTTCTTCATTTTCAGATACTCGCCCTTGCCTTTTTAACATATAAACATCGCTGCCGCTTGCTAAGGCGGCCGCCAAGCCTGTCGCAGAATCTTCGAAAATAACTGCCTCGTCTGCGTTCAGTCCAAAATGTTCTCTTGCCATGATATAACAAGACGGATCAGGCTTGCTCTTTTTTACATCCTCTTGAGTTACTACCCAATCGAACAGCCCCATCAAATCAAAATGATTTAATATGATCTCTACGTTTGCTCTTGATGCAGTACTCACTAGTGCCGTATAGTATTGATCTTTTATAGCTTGTAAGATGGCTACAAGGTGAACATTCAACTTGATATATTCTAGGTACTTTGGGTAGTATTTTTTTTTCTTCTCATGGACTTCTTCCATGTGCTCTATATTTCCTTTTAGTAATTCTGGCAGAAAATCCTTGTAAGACTTTCCGTCACACTTCTTTGCATAAGTTTCCCAAGAGATATTGTATTCCAGTTCGTTTAATGCTTTTCTGTAAGCCAGATAGTTGGCTTCCAACGAGTCGACTAAAGTGCCATCCAAATCGACCATAATAAGCTTTTTCTTTTTATCCATACCATTCCTCGATATCGTTTGCAACCATGACCAAGCCTGCATAAAACATGGCTGCCCTTTTTTTATCATTTTCCAATTTATATGGCATCAGCCTTAACCAGTGAATTAATTCATGATGGAAGATGCTTCGTACCCCCGCTTCTGTAAATCTCTCTCTTAGATATCCTTTTACCTTCTCTAACATCTCATCATATATAGTTGAGCGAGTATAAAGGAAGTCTACACGGTTCCCATTCACCTTCACATTTTTCGTCATCATCATGAACTCATAGCCTCCATGTAGAGACTGCAAAAGCTTCCCAAAGTCCAAGAAGGAAGAGTTATGTATATTGCCGGTGTTGGGATCTATGATATAATACGCCTTCGATGGATCCCTCTCATTATCCAAGCAAATAATGTTCTCAATAGTCAAATCCCCATGAATATCACTGTAATTGTCATTGGAAAATACGTTCCGCAAATATTCATAGTCAAATAGCTCATCCATTTCTGGTAGATTCTTATACTTCTTTCCATTAATAATGATATATTCTTGCCGTATGAAGTCAGTCAATATTCTGGATCCTTGTATCTTCTCCATGTTTCTGTCCACCTTTTCTGTAAAATACTGCTTCATACTATTCTCATCTGGTTTCCTTCGATCTAAAGTATAAAGGTGGTCGCACAAGGTATCTAAGATCGACTTAAGAATAGACCATGATCGTTCAAATGGTTGAGAATGCATGTACTGGAACATTCCATAAGCGTTGCCCACATATGCCATATCATAGCAACACCACCCATTTCCGCAATCTTTGTGAAGGATATCACAAATAGGAATTACTCCCTGATGTTCTTCTAACCAGACCAGCTGTTCATTCAGTTTCTCACTAGCCTCTCCAAAAGCATACTTCCGGTAGAAAGTTTTTTCCCTATCCATGCACAGCATCGTTGTAGCATTTGAACCCGCAGAATAATCTCGCAAAATACTAATGCCCCTGTTCAGTTCGATGAATTTATCTATGAATTTCCTATTAGAAGAACTGAAATAGTCCTCTAAAAACTGCATTTGATCACGAGGATCTACTTGCGGCAGGATATTAAGGTAATTCTCCTCTTTCACATCATTACTCAGACCTGCAGTCCGCCCCATTGGCTTACGAAATACATCTGGAAAGAGGGTCACTACATAAAGAGCAAAAACTGGAGTTAGCGTATAGATGAGACTCTCTACCATTCCAATAGGGGTAGTGCTTTTGCCCAGCTTTTTCATACTCCCCAATGCTGTCATTCCCAAGCTAGAACCAGAAAATAAGGTGATAAACACAGTTGAGAATCCCCCGGGTCCGGAAATAGCCAAAGCAAATAGTCCATATGAGCTAAGGTATGCTGCCCACATAACCACGGTAATGACTGATACTTTAGCCACATCTATCTTGTTCAAATCGCGAAATGCATTGATCAGTGACCAGAAAAATTTCAATCCCTCAAGTCGAATTGTATCGTTAAAAAAGGCGCATACAGCCGCGGCAGTCTGTTTTATTTGCGGACTGAAAAGCTTGCAAACAATCAGTCCCGTCCCAATAACGATAGCCGCAATCTCGTATAGCATCACAGAACCAGTTATGGCAGCCTTTGTCACTCCCAGCGTATGAAGGATAAGAAATATTACTGCAACAGCAACGATATCCATGAAACGGTCAAGAATAATCGTAGCCAGGGAAAAACCCATTCCGTTTCTCAAGCGGCGTCCTAAATATGCTGTCCTAAAAATATCTCCAGCTCGCACCGGTAGAATCAGATTTAAAGCATAGCCCAGAGACAAAGAGCGGAACATAGCGCTTATTGGCGGTCTTTCATACAGATTTATAAACTTCTCCCACCGAAGTATCCGGAGATAGTGCCCCAATAAGAGCATCAAAACAGCCCCCACAAGAAATATCCATTTTATCATGCGTTTTCTTTCACCAATTGCAGCCTTGTATCCTTCTCTGCAATATAATACTCCTCAGGTGTGCCAAAAGGGATATGAATATCTGTTTCAAATCCCAGAACATTTTTTCCCTTTCGGCTAAGTACATTATATACACCACTTACATAAAACTCATTGTAACTGCATTCTTTCAGATATTCATTTGATGCTCTCTGAAAGGTGTCACTGTCTTTAAAATAATATGCTCCGCAGATAGCATGGCTGCTTACTGCCTCTTTTTCCACAGTCCGAGTGAACTTTCCCAGGGCATCATATTCCAAAAAGCTATATTTTGAATCGTGTGATTCAAAAGTCAAAAGCGCCCCGTCAATGCTTCTGAAATTCCTATTTGCACAAAAATCATTAAAGCTTTTACTTATAAACATGTGGTCACAGTCATTAAAAAGGACTGGACCATTATCTCTAATATCTTTGATTCCTTCAAGACAGGTAAGTACAGCTCCGTCCAAAACTGCTGGAATTACCGCAATCCTGGCAGTCGGATAGATTTTTCTGATCTCAGAATCAATATGATGACTGTCAATATGCTCCTGAAGCACTACAAATGTAATATCCGCAACTTCAATGAATTTGACTACCGACTGTACAGCCCAATAAAAAAAAGGCCTTCCGGCCAACATAATCATCGGTTTTGGGATCGTAAATCCATCATCAAAAAATCGAGATCCTCTTCCTCCCATAGGCATAACTAAATGAAGCTTTTGTTTCATTTCCTCACTCTTTCCGTTTCTCAATCTTTTCAAACAGCGAAATCTCATAGTCAATAGAACGTTTCATACCCTCAAAAATGGATATCTTAGGCTCCCAGCCGTACTTTTCTTTGGCATGTTCATAGGAACAAAGCGTGTATTTTGTTACCTCTTTCTCAAGCACTTTGGAGCGGATAGTATAAGCGCCTTCATATAATTGAGGGTATTTCTTCCAATAACTTTGTGATAATGCATACTCAGCCGGAATCTGCTTTCCCATCAATTCTTGAGCGATATCATACAATTCATTAACAGAATATGCATGGTTAGAGCAAACATTCACGCAGTCAAACCCTTTACCTTGCTGAGCTAGCACAGCAAGATCGATCAAGTCTTGAACATAAACATAGTCCCGCTTTTGGGTACCATCTGAATGAAATACCGGTGTCCTTCCATAATATAACTCCCGTATCATATATCCAACAAGAGGCGGCTGCTTTCTTAGGCAATCAATATGGGGGCCATAGACGTTAGCAAAACGCAAACAGGTCACGCTCATTCCGTAAGTATCACAGTAGGACTGGCAGAAACGTTCTGCTGCATATTTGGTATTCGGATAAATCAGAGACGGCAGTCCAAAAACAGTCTCTGTTGTTGGGAAAATCTCTGCATTTTCATACATGGCATTAGTACTGGCGAAAATAATTTTCCGTACTCCGCAACGTCGCGAATTCTCCAGTATGTTTACAGTTCCTCCTACGTTTACAGCCACGGCCTCCTGAGGATCTGTCTGACAATCCGGCAATGGTGCTATCCCCGCCAAGTGATAGATATAATCAACATCTCCCAACTTCAGCAGTTCCCTAATCCCTTTCTTGTCACGGACATCCATATGAATGATTTCATTAGAGAAATTGTGATCCGGAAATATCAGATTATCCAATGAGCCATAAGAAAAGTTATCAATTAAAATCAATTCAGCTCCTTTTTCCCACAAATCATGAGCTAGCTGCGAACCAATAAACCCAGCAGCTCCGGTAATCATTATTTTCATCTTTCCGCCTCCTCGCAATAAATTATATCAGCTTTATATTCTTCTATTTGCTCTGCTCTCATATCAGACTCCATAAATGTTTTCCTTCTACATATATAATTTCCAAGCATTTTTAAAAGTGAACAAGCAAAATTAAATATTCTATTATTTGATATTTGATCTTCTTCTCGCCAACTAATTGGGCAAAATAGTATTTTATGTCCATAATAGCAGGATGCTAATATCATGCAATCATTGAAATATAACGTATCCGGGTATTTCATAAAGTAACCAGACTTGAGCGTTTCTACTTTATATAAATTCAAGCCTGAACCAAGGTCATATATCCGCTTTCGCGCGATTGCTGAGAAAAGCAGGTTGAAGCCATAATTTCCCAATATCCGCACTTTAGAGTATCCCTGTAACCTTGATCCCCTCATAAACCTCGCTCCAAGGCAACAGTCATATTCCTTATAGTGATGTTTCTTTAATAACGGAATAAAATCTGCTAATCTCCCTTGATCGTCTCCATGCATTACAATAACATAGTCAAATCCGTGATTAATTGCATATCGAAAAGCGACTTTATGAGATCCACCTAGACCATAGTTCTGCCTGTTCCGAAGAACCTTAACCGGAATCGTAATTTTATTCTGTCTTAAATGTTCTAATACCATCCGCTCCCCATTATCAGTACTACGATTATTTACTACGATTACCTCGGACAAATATTGACAAATATCTGGGGTTAGCTGATTGAAGACTCTAACTATCTGCTTCTCACAGTTGTACATGGGAATGAATAGTAAAATTCTTTCTTGCATCTCAATTCTCCTATATTAGAATAATCTTCTCATCAAAATCATGTCAAATAATAATTATTATTTATCATCGTCATTTGAACATACCACTATGAACCATATATTATGCATTTTTAATGCTCGCTTGTCTTTGAACCTCTGGTTTTTTGAGATTTCCTAATATCAATCACTAGTACCAAGGGCTTTATATTTTCTTAAAAAATGCTTTCCTCTTAAGTATAAATTCTTAGCCGCACCGACAGCATTGATATCTAATACTCTAATAACAAGATACCAACCAACAAAGTATTCAGCGAAATAATACATTTGATAACGTGACGGTGCAAAAAAAATAGTTAGTACCAAGTGAACTAGCATAATACCACTTGCAATCCGCAATGAATTCTTTCTTTTCCCTCCCCAAATTACAATGCAAAGCATAAGTAGACATGGAATCCAAAATGAATACCAAATATAATACATTTTTATGGCCCCTACTTTATATTGCCCGCTCAATATACGCGTGAAAATATTATGGTTCTCAATATCTATATTATCAAAATTATCTGCAACTTCTGTCGGCATTACATTTTCAGGAAATGCAAAGCCCAGCCAAGAATAGCTCGATAAACCTAACGAATCCATAGCGCCCTTTACTTTACATTTTATATAAATGTCTGGATTTCGCGTCAAAATATTTATTACGGCTTTTAAGTAATCTCCATATTCTTCATCTGTATATTCTGAATCAGGACGTTCTCCTTGAGCAAGCGTATAGCTATGATTCTCTTTCAAGAAATTAACATCCAACACTTTATCAATATCTAGAATATCTTCTTCGTACTGTTCTTTTGAACGTGTCTCATCAGATAAAAACTCGCTTAAAGGACCAATAACCATAATAGTGTTATGCGCTTTACTGTTTGCCTGATATCCCAACTTGTTAACCGTGGATATTAATATTAAAGAGCTTAACAATAAGCTTATCGCTTTAATTATCCAATTAAGCTTACATTTCTTTAAACTTAATAAGAAAGGATAAATTACCAGCAAGGGAACAACTTCAATGCGATAATTAATAACAATGCATAATAGCAATGTTGTTTTGCAAACTTCACTCCATGTGGCAGATTCTGAGTCTAATTTTAAAAAGTAATGAATAAACGCCAAAAAAAATACAGAAAAAAGATATGCTCTCATGGGATAGCCAGAAAAATATAATGCTGCTGGTGAAAAAATCAATGCTATAAACGCAAATTCACTTTGTGGTTTCTCTTTATATAAGTCATAAGCTATTGATCCTAAAATAACAGCCCCAATCAGCATTTGAAATAATACAATCATTTCTGGGGAAGGCCAACACATTAATGCCAAGATATATGCAACGCTTGCCATAACGCCTTGGTGGTATTGTATTGTCAAGTGTTTTGCAAAGCTTAATGTTGTAAATTCATCAGCTCCATTACACCACCATATTCCTGGCGAAATATGTAAAAAAACCAATATATACCCGATCAGTGTTGCAAGTATAAAAAGAGCTTTCCCTTTATCTGCCTTTTTATTCCTAATTCTTTCGATATATCTAAAAGAAAAAAATACCAAAATGCAAAACACTGCCTTTATTAAAAGATAAAATGGAACTGCATATGGATTCCCTGAAGCAACATAATATGATGTTCTTTCTGTATGGGAAAAATCAAAGAAGAAAAAGTCGTTTATACATGAAAAAGCTACGAATGCGCTATATAGAAAAACAATAGTCGTTTTTGCTTTTCTTGATATCTGATTTTGCATAGTGTCTCCTTGTATTATATAGTCATAGCCTTTCTTTACCTTTTCTACAGGTTGGGCTATTCTATTTAAGATACTGTGAACTGGTTACTGCCTCCTACCACTCGATGGTTTCGAATAGGCTACAGCCACAGTCTCTTTGTACATTCGTTGATCAGTTAGATACCGCATGACGGTTTATTTAGAACGAGGTTACAACCGCAAAGAGCTCTGTGGCCCTAAACAGTATCAAATCTATTACAGAGGAGTACTCTTATGATTTATGTTGGAATTGATGTCGCTAAGGATAAGCCTGACTGCTTCATCACAAACTCAGACGGTGAAGTCCTCTTTAAGGCTTTCTCTTTCCAGAACAACCGGCAGGGATTTGAAGATCTGTTTCAAAAGATCCATTCCCTCTCTTCTGATATGTCCAATATAAAAGTAGGACTGGAAGCCACTGGACATTACAGCTACAACCTGCTCGGTTATCTCCTTGACAAAGGTCTGACCACCTTCGTCATCAACCCGCTTCACACAAATCTTTTCAGAAAAAGTCTCAGTCTTAGAAAGACGAAAACGGATAAGGTCGATGCTCGAACCATTGCTATGATGTTAATGTCTGACGTGGACATGCAGTCCTACTCAGACACATCATACCACAATGAGGGGCTAAAGTCACTCACCCGTTACCGTTTTGATAAGATAAAGCAACGAGCACGCCTGAAACAGTCTGTCTCCAGGCTCGTTACCATCCTGTTCCCTGAACTGGAAAAGCTGGTCCCCTCTCTCCACATAGCCTCTGTTTATGCGCTCCTTGGCGAATTACCGGACGCACACCAGATTGCTGCCTGTCACCTAACAAATCTGGTGAATCTGCTGGAAACAGCTTCCAAAGGACGCTATGGCCGGGATAAGGCCATTGAAATCCGGGATGCCGCGAGAACCTCCATCGGTTCCAGCATACCCGCCAAATCGCTTGAATTAAAGCATACAATCAAGCTGCTCGGTGAACTGGACTCTGAAATCGATGAAATCGAATCAGAAATCCTAAAGATCATGGACGGGATATCTTCCCCAATCCTGACGATCCCAGGCATCGGTTATCGTATGGGTGCCATGATCCTGGCAGAGGTTGGCGACTTCTCCCGCTTTGACTCACCGGACAAGCTCCTCGCTTATGCAGGAATATCGCCTTCCACCTACCAATCCGGCCAGTTGGAATCCTCATACTCCCGCATGGAGAAACGCGGCTCCAGATATCTGCGCTATGCTCTGATCAATGCGGCTAAATATGTCTATCTATGGGATCCGACTTTTGAAGCCTATCTCGCAAAGAAGCGATCGGAGGGCAAGCATTATAATGTTTCCATCACTCACGCCACCAAAAAGCTGGTGCGACTTATTTACGCAATGGAAAAATCCGGGAAACCTTACATAAAAGCTCGCGTGACATTTTCTGATATAAAACACTCCTTGTGAGCACCGGTCACGATGCTCTGTTTGTCATGCGATTTTCAAGGTACAACTGCTCCAAAAGACTACTTTTAAGAAATTTAAAATATTTCTCAAAAAACGATTGGCTTTTAATAGTTAGTCTATTCATAAAGTTTCCCATCACATTGTATATCGCGTTCAATGCTCCCCATGATTCTTTGTTCTATATCACAATGTTTATAATACTCAGTCCATTCTGTGGCACATAAAAGGATAAACGGATTATATGTAAGATTAACTAGTCTTGGCTCAGTAATACAATACACCGAGATAATTAAAAGAATCCATGTTAAATAAAATTTTTCTCTTTTTATTGATATGTAAACCAAGGCTGAAAACACAATTAAGATTAAAATTAGCAGAAGGCAACCATATTGATATAAAATTTGTAAATAAGCACTATCAACATAATTATATTCGGCTGAATACCCATTTAATAAAACCTGAAGTCCATTCCCTACCCATTTTACCGGCTGTCCAAATAATGTAATCCCATAATCTACCATTCCTTTACGTCCCAGACTTAAGCGGCCATTAAAAAAAATGTCCCAATATCTCCACAGATAATTATTTGCATCATATGACATGGCTGACCATAAAGAAATTCCTGCAGATATAAATGGTGTAATAATGCATAAATATTTTATTTTTTTTACCAAGCGTCCTTTGGACTTCGTAAAAGAATAAACAAGAAAGAAAGTCAAAAACAGAATGGATACATAAAAACACGTTCTAGTATTTGTCATTTTAAAAAAAAATATATCAATCATCATAAAGATAGCATATTCAATAATATTTATTTTGCCTTTCCGCAAAAAGATATACTGTAATAGAAGATAGAAATAAAGTACTGGGCCTATTGTTGTCCAGCTAAAGCCCAAAAAATGTCTCAATCTGCTACCACTTTCTATCCATATATAATCCTGTACAATCCCCAACATTGAACAGCCTACAATAAGCAATAGTAGACTTGCCTGTGCAATAAAAGTACATTTAATCAGTCTTTCAGATTCCATATTAAGTGCTGCAACAAATATAAGCATATATAAAAGCATAGTTTTTGAAGTACTGGCCAGCATGCTTATTGTAATTATTGTTATTGCAAATATTATGGCAGATAATAGTTTCTTATAATAGAACGGTTTTTTTATGATAATAAGTACAGCCAAAAAATATGAAAAGTACCGCATAGTTTTTAATATCAATGCTGCCGAGTTAACAATACCCTCTGGTCTTGATGCCCACACACTTCCTTCCAATACAACCGAAGCCACAAAAAAGAATACCATCAAATACTGCTCGACAAAATCTCGTCGATATTTTATTCTGGCGCACATATCTTTGTCTCCTTGTATACAATATTTCTAATTTTAAAAGAAAAATACATATATAACGCATATATCATTCATGCATAAGTCTTCCTAAAAATCCTTTTATATCTGAATTCAAAACGCAATAGTTAATGGATTAATCATACCAGACTTAACTCTAGTGGAAAGTACAACTAGCATCAATATACTATTCAGATACGCTATACTGACAATGCCCCTCTATGCTGAAAAACTCTATTTAAAGGCTACCTTGTCATCACTTTTGACATATGCATAAAAAATATATACTCTACTGTAATATGCATTATGTTTTTCATTTCATATACTGGTCATTTGTAAGATACTTTATTTTATACCAGCAAACAAATAAAGGATAAAGCAAGCAATTCGAATAGACGCTTGCTTTTGCTATTTTACTACATGAAACTGCTGCCTCTATGAGCTCAGGTGAATCTGTTTTTATCTGCCGTATAAAGGTTTTCATTTCTTGGTATTTTAATCTGGAAAAATCGAAGAAACATAATGTCTGCAGATAAGCTACTATTTCTAAAGCCAATCTATCCGTAATGAACTGTCTTTTAGCTTTTAGTGCCGGATCTATTTTTTTATATATAAGAAGAACTTTTGCAATAACTTGTTCGAGTTCCTTATAATGTTTTTTCATACTTGATATGCTCGTGCTTTGTCCTTCTCTACCAATATAGTAAACATATATTGGTTTCTTCCATACATAAACCGTACGAACATATGGTATCGGAGTACATACAAATTCCCAATCCGTATATAAGCATTTTTCAGTGATATGCAACGGTATCATTTTAAGTAATGATGTCCTAAATACTGAAGAATGCATATTAACAATATTTTTAAACTCCATATGATCAATGTCATATAAACCTTCAGGGTAATAATCCAATGTGTCTTTCATTTGTTCTGTTTTACTTGTTGCGTAATTTTTTATATATGGACTAATAACATAATCTGCATCTATTTTGGAAAGTAAACTAATGAATGCCGGAAGATTTTCTTTTGCATACCAATCATCCCCATCCAATAGTTTAAAATACTTTCCCGTTGCTAGTTTAACGCTTGTATTAATTGTAGAACCGTATCCGCCATTTTCCTTATGAATAGGGTAAATACTTTGAGGATATCGTTTGGCATATTGCATGGCAATCTCTAATGTCCTATCCATACTTCCGTCATCTACCACGAAAATTTCCAACAGATCAATGATATGCTCATCAATCAGAGAATTAAGTGTATGCTCGATATATTGCTCCATATTATAAGCTGCTATAGATATGGTCAAAATTTTCTCCATTTTCTCATTTTCCTTTGTTTTATTCAAAAAAAATTTCCTAGCTCTACCTTTTCAGTGGAAATTCAAAGCAAATATTTTAAAAAAGTCTGTATCATGATAGCGCAATGCAAATGTTCTCAAGGCATATCTTTTATCGTTAATACCTTATCTATAATTCATGATACATGCTCATTAGGCAATATGAAACTGACCATATTACTTTTAAATGCATTGCATCACACCCGTCAACAGTCAATATTTGGCAATTTTTACTATTGTTTCACCTCGCAACTTAAAGCTCTTCATTATTCCAAATAGTCATTACTTTACAATAAGATTCACTATGCTGTTGCATAATCTTCAGCCCATCCCTTAAATTGGTTTGTCTATATTTATGCGTAATGAGCGAAGCAACATCAATCTTTTTTTCAATAAGTATTGATATTGCCTCCGTCCAATCCGAAATAGAGCCCGTTCCAAAAGATGAGTTCCAAGTCCCCAATAATTGAAGTTGCTTTCGTAGGATCCGCCAGTAGTTATCCTGTGTAAAATTGATGTCACCAGAGGGATTCCCTACAAGAACTATCGTCCCTCCAGGAATCGCATATTCCACGGCTTCTTTTATTGCAGTCGGAGTTCCTACTGCTTCAATAATAATATCCGAATCTGGAGGGTTTCCTTCTAAACTATTAACGTAAGCAATCCCTGAAAAATGCTCTGCAAACTTTCGTTTTTCTTCATTGCGTCCTACCACATAAACCTCGGACGCCCCTTGGGTTATAGCCCAGTTCGCAGCTGCAATTCCAATCATCCCTGTGCCAATTACCGACACTCTTTTTCCATGAAGTCCGCCAGCCCTTCTCACTGCATGGAGCGCAACCGCAAGTGGTTCTAATAAAGCCGCCTCTTCATATGGTACACTATCAGGCAGTTCCACCATATTCCACACTGGAACTGCCACATATTCTGCAAACCCTCCATTTCTTCGCGATCCAAGATAATCATAGTTGCTACACATTTCATAATGTCCTGTCAAGCATTGGTTACATTTTCCACAAGGAATTAGCGGAAATACACCTACTCTCTTTCCAATAAGATGCTGATTGTCTTGATCCGCTACCGACTCTACAATCCCCGAAAACTCATGACCGGGTATTGTCGGAAAATGGTATGTCCCCTTTTTCATAATTCGAGGGACATCCGAACTACAGATTCCTGCAGCTTTGATTTTCACAATCCCCCATCCGGAAGGGCAACGTGGCATTGGAATCTCCTCATATCTTAAATCAGCTATCCCGTACAATACATACGCCTTCAATACTTTTTCCTCACTTTTTACACTTTATCTGCTGGCGGAACTTTTCCAAATCATCTGGAGTCGTTATTTTATAATTATTTTCATCACCCTCAAAAATCTGTATCTTCATTCCCGCTTTGAAAGCGACTTCACTACTACCATGTACAGAAGCCAGCCCTTCTTCTGACAGGCTTTTATGAATCGCTAAATACTTCCGGAATCGGAAACTCTCTGGCGTTTGCCCCGCGAAAATTTCATCCCTATTTAAAAGATTTGTAATATAAATCCCGTCCAAGCTTCTGTAAACGGTATCCTTTACTGGCAACACAGGCATTGCACCATCAGCATCTTTAATCATATATATGCAGTCTGAAAGAAGCTTACTGCTGACACAGGGTCTAACCGCGTCGTGAATTATAATAATATCATCATCTTCTCCTGCCTCCTCCACTTTAAGCAATCCATAATAGATAGACTGTTGGCGACTTTTTCCCGCATCAGCGAATCCACTGAATTTCTTCATTTCAAGATCCCTAACGATTTCGCCTATATAATCCTGCCAAACTGATGTCGCTACAATGAAAATACGATCTATCAAAGGGTGTTGCTCAAATGTTAATAAGCAATACCATAAAATCGGCTTGCCTTCAATTTCGATATACTGTTTGGGACATTCAGTACCCATACGAGTTCCTATGCCACCAGATAAAATAATCGCAGTTACCATAAACTTACACTCCTATGCTTAGTTAATTGTATTTGAGTCGTAGCAGTTTTATTTTCTTATCAAATATCTACACTACCAGTCTTAGCAATTGGTTTATAAACTTGTTCAAGTACTAATCCATTTCATTATTTCCTACATTTCCACAGCAATTGTCAGCTCTTTTTTTATAGTATTCCTTATAAAATGGCATATTTTCTCTAAATCTTCTCTCCAAAGCGGCAATCATTCCGAGATCTTTCTCGCCTTCGAAATTATTTTCTCATAGCTCTCTGATTTGTTGAATAATACATTGGTTCCTAAAACAAATCCGTCCATTCCCTTCTTGCTATATGTTTTAATCTTATCCCATTTGCAGCATCCGTCCCAATATAACCTCAGTTGATACCTTTTCTTTAATTCAGCAAGGTACTCAATTTTTTCAGAAACATAAGGTAAAAAAGCCTGCCCTGCAAATCCTGGTGTAACCGTCATGACTAAAACTGATTTAGAAATATTAAATAGCTCCCGTACCATTTCAACAGAAGTCCCCGGGTCAATAACGACGCCCGGTTCAATTCCCAAATCTTTAACCTTCTGTAAAGTAGTAAAAGGATGTTGATCCGCCTCTGGGTGGATATATATTTTATTTACATTTACTCCTCTTAACACTTCCAGATATGCTGGTACATTTTTAACCATCAAATGAACTTCAAGTGGCTTTTTTGTGTATTTTCTAATACATTGGATATCTTGAAGCCCCATGCCCAGATTTGGTACAAACACGCCATCCATAATATCTATATGATATGTATCTATCCCTGCACAATCCAAAAGCTCGACTTCTTCTTTAAGATTTTCGTATCTCGCACACATCATCGAAGCTGAAAATTCCATATAGTTCTCCTTCATACTATTATAAAATTTGGAGTATCAAATAGATTGTAGTATCATTCCCATAACAGAAAATTGTGGATACTTATTTATGCTTTTAATTGTATGTTATTTCTTTACTATTCTCCGCATATTTAAAACTCGTCTATGTTTATTAACAGCTTTCTACTTTATTATTTACCATCTCCATTTATTCTGCATGCCTCACAAATACGTTCACATACCAGCTCTGTTGCATGGCCTGTTTCGCATATTCCTAAATCAGCTTGGTGCTTTTTTACAATGTCATGGTACTCTATTTCATCATATTCTAAAATAGCTTGTTTCAGTTCAAAATATGTTTTGCACAGCGGAAATCCCCACGAATAAGGATCCGTATAAAACCCTCGTTCTCGGTCATAGAGTTCCAAGTCAGGAACATATAAAAAAATCGGTTTATACATCAGCGACATATCCCACATGCATGAAGAATAATCTGTAATCAGCACATCTGAAATATATAGCAATTCCTGCATATCTGGATATTTTGACGCATCAAAAAAAATTCTATCTTCTTTGTCGAACACGCTAAAATAATGTGATCGAACCAAAATAATCCATTCGCCCCCGAACCGCATGTTTAGTATAATAGGTAGCTTTACAAAATCATCTGGTATATGATAAATTACATTTTCATCTCTCCACGTTGGCGCAAATAGAAGTACTTTTTTTTCTACCGGGATTCCTAGATCTCTCTTGATTTGAAAAAACAATTCATCGTCTTTTGCTCTCATCAAAAAATCGTTTCTTGGCATGCCACATTCCATAATCTCATTATTATATTGAAAACTATTCCTTATTATTTGAGAAAAGGCATGGCAAGAAGAAAGGAAAATAGAAATGTTCTTATATGAATATTTTTTCGTAAGCTCTTCGCCCCAAAAGCCTTTTCGCAAGTTATTGATATCCAATCCCGATTTTTTATATGCGCCACCCCCATGCCAAGTTTCTATAATGGTTTGCCCTACTCTTCTTTTAAACCATGACTGAGGCCCTGTTGTATTTATTATAATTTTCGAAGTGCAACAGTAGTAGAGACCTCTCAATGACTGATAACCTATTACAAGTATGCCTTTTTCTTTTAAATACTTATATTTTGAAGGCTCTTTAAATCGCCATATGATATGAAACTTATTGTAATAGTTATTTCTGAGATAATCAGATATATATCGTGCATTATCGCCATAAGTCTCACCCCCTTGCGAAGAGAAAACAATTTGGTTGTTTTTCAAGGGTATTATAGAAAAAACCCTGCTAAAAATTCGGATTAAATATATTATCACTATCTTTAAGAGCATTCTCATGCTTCTTATTACTTCTGACATAGTTACCTCCAAAAACTATTTCAAAGAATCATATATACTTGATAGCATCCTATAGTTAGCCTCAGAAGAAAAATTCTTTTGATAATAATTCCTTATGTTTTTTCCCAGGTCTGTTTGTTCCGCCTTATGTATACAATCAATTAGTTCTTCTGCATTATGAAACTTCCAGCCCGTTATCCCTTCAATTACAATAGATCCTGCATTACCTAAGTCAGTACAGATAACCGGTGTGTTTACAGAGTATGACTCGACAATTATCATCGGAAAGCCTTCATACCACTGTGTGGGTAATATAAGGGCCTCACTATCAGCAATTCTTTTTTTTACCTCTGTATTAGAAAGGAATCCTAATACATTAACGTTTAACTTATGCTCTATTATATACCGCCTGCACCAATTCTCCAAAGGCCCCGAGCCACATATAATTAATTCTGGTGCAGTATCTTTCATTAATTCCCACGCTCTCAGCAGCATATCTATTCCTTTAGATTCGGTAATCCTTCCTGCAAAAATAAAATTCATCTTTCTCTTTAACCTTTTCTATCCTCATCATTCGATTTGGTATAATTAAATTTACACATCATTTTCGGACGAGATTATAAACGTAAAATTTGGTTTTATAAACACCCTGTTGGGCTTTATTAACTCCTTTCCTGTTACCCTATTAATTTCTAGCAGTTTTTCTTTGTTGAATTCTGTCAGACAAATATAATTGATTTTCCCATATATACCTGTCATTCTGTGAATTTTCATATTAGCCGCACAAACAAGCGTCTGAAGTCTGCTGTCTCTGTAGCAACTGTGTTTTATCGAACACCAAAGTCCCCTTTTTACACAATCTTCGCAGATATGTCCAGCCCGGTAAAACATTCCATTTGGGCAGAGCATTCTAAAATTATGAAGTGTCTGAACAACTGGTATATTTCGAGATACAGCTGCATAGAAAACCGCAGGGCTGACTAAGGCCAATGTATTATGAACGTGAACAATTTCAATCTGTTCATTATAAATTATCCTTCTTATTTCTTTATAAGTCTTCAAAGAAAATATCGTTGAAAACGGAAGACACATTTTTCTCCAAAGTGAAAAATGTGTAATTTCAGAATTATCTCTACTATAAAGAATAACCTGATGTCCATGCTCTTCCAAAAGCCTTTTTTCATTTTTAACAACGGTATCCTCACCACCAGGAGTTTGATAATAATTGTGGACAATCAGTATCTTTTCTTTCCTTTCCATTGCTTATTATATCTCCCTTGTTAATTTCCCTTAATCATTATTTCATAAATATATTTGCAGTTTGTGGTCAAATATCGTCTAAACAACCTCCGCAATCCCTGTATCAATCGACAAACCCGTTCCAAGATATTTCTGAAACACCCTTTAAAATAAATTTGTCAATTGCAACAGCTACACCATCCAAGTCATTTGAAGCAGATATGTAATCCGCATATCTTTTGGTTTCATCATACGCATTTCCCATAGCTACTGATACACCGGCAATCTTTAACATTGGTATATCGTTTAATCCGTCACCGCATGCCATGATATTCTCACTCGTGTACCCCAAAGTGTCAGCCAGCTTTAATAAGGCACTTGCCTTTTCGATCCCCAATGGGGTTATTTCCAAAAAATACGGTTCTGAAAAAAAGATATTTAGTTTTCCATTAAATAGTTCCTGAAGGTACCTATAAGCTTTATTCAGTTCGTTAGGTGCCCCTACAACCATGAACTTGACAACTGGCTCTGTAATTTCTTTTTCAAGATTATCAACCTTTATAATTTCAATCCCATTATTATAGGCTTCCTTTTTTACATAGGGATCCGTATCAGCTTCGCATATAACTCCTCTATCATTATATGAAAGAGGAAATACGTTGAATTTCCTAACAACTTCACAAATATCATGTATGTATTTTGACGGTATAGTTTGTTTCACCAAATTTATCTGTGTTACACAATCAATAACCTGACCTCCATTATATGCCAAAATATACCCGCCTCTATTCCACAAATCCAAGATATCCGCAATACCTTTTATCCCTATAACAGGTCGTCCTGAAGCCAAAACCACTTTGACTCCTTTCTCCTGTGCCCATTTTATATATCTTTTATTTTTTTCTGAAACCTTTTTATATGAATTTGTTAATGTTCCGTCTAAATCCAAAGCCAATAACTTTATTTCTTTCATAATTATAAGCCACCTTTTTGTGAAGGGCATCGCCGCGGTTATGAGACACATCTTTACTTGGCCTCAGCGAGTCTTCGGCAAATCCGCATGCTCCATCATCTGTTACATGCTCGATCATACCGGCAAACCCTTTGATGTAACCCCTTTTGTCGGCAGCCACTGTAAAGCCCCCATTGAAAAATCAGACAACAGTCTCCCATGAGCACGCCGTCAAACTGATGGAATGCCTCGCACGCATGACCGACTTAAATCCCACAAAAGAGGTACTATCGTTTTTATAAATATATTCCGCAGTTAAGGATGGTTCTCTTTTCAATAACCCCTACCGGCCTTTCTTCTTTAACAACCGGGAGGGCATGCACACCATTTTCTGTCATGATTCTTAGCGCTTCTACTGCCATAGAAGACACATCTACAAAATAAGGATAATAATGAGTGAAGCTTCTAACATCATTTGTCTTGATATCTTCTTCAGATATATTTCTCTTCAAATCGCCATTTGTCACAATACCTATCAGCTTTTCATCGTCATTAACAACAGTAATCATATCAGTATCTGTACTAATCATTACTTTTATCGCCTCTAGAACCGTCGTATTTTCTCTGATAAGAGATTCTAGTTTAAGCGGTTTCATCAAATCAATAGATCGGGTTATCAGCTTCTTTCCAAGAGATCCGGCAGGATGAAATACACCAAAATCTTCTTTTCGGAATCCCTTAATTCTTGAAACTGTTATAGCAAGAGCATCCCCGTATACCATAACTGCTGTAGTACTGGAGGTGGGTGCCAATCCCAAATAGCAAGCCTCTTTAACATTATTCATTACTTGTACTACTTTGCAGGATCTTGCTAATGTTGAAGCAGCATTACATGTGATTCCCAATATTGTTGCTCCAATAATATTTATACTTGGAATAATTCGTATTATCTCATCGCTCTCGCCAGAATAGGAAATTAATACAACAATATCCTGTTTCTGGATCATTCCAAGGTCACCATGCATACATTCGCCTGGATGAAGAGAAATGGAACAAGTTCCCAGCGAAGCCATAGTTGCCGCAATTTTTTTTGCTATATGGCCGCTTTTTCCCATTCCAATGAAAATCACTTTGCCTTTGCAGTTCATTATTTCGGAAACTATAGCCAGAAAAGCCTCTCCCAGCTGTTCCTTAACAGATAGTAATACCGCAATCTCGTTTTCAAAAACATTTCGCCCTATTTGTATTTTTTTATTCACATCTTATGTCCCCCTCATATCAATTCGCAATCCCATACTTCCACACCGCAGTCAGCAAATGTTTCCTGAATTCTCTTCCTGAGCATTTCTTTTGTAACTCCTTTTTTCAAAATCACCTGTAGGAACCCTCCACCGCCAGCTCCACAAATTGATTTACCATCTAAAAGATCATCACAAATGTCAAAAATGTATTCAATAAAAGAATTGGACGCTCCCTTATCTAATACCTTCACCAGTTCATATTGTTTTGAAATATACTTAGCAAATGATGTAATATCGCCCTTCAATAAGTAATACCGCATAACCGCACAATATTCCTGTATATTACTTATTGCATCAAGTGCAGACTTGTCATTTCGAATGCATTGGTTCATCTCTTCCCTAAGTACATTTCTAGCCAGTCTTCTTTGACCAGAAAAGATTAATGCGAATCTGCTATTTAGTTCCTCCAATATGTCACTTGAAATGTTCAGATGATCAACTTCTATTTTCTGATACTTACCTGGTCTTGAAGTGAAATATTTAATTCCTTTCGTAAGTCCCCCAACCTGATCCTGCCAACCTCCCCCAGTCGTCATTAATTGCTCAGCTAAAAAGACTTGTGCATATATCATCTCGTCTGTCACTCTAATCCCACAAAGTTCATTCAATGCTTTAACTGCAGCAGCCGCAATAATACTGCTGGTCCCTAATCCTGATCCTTTTGGGACATTAACGGCTGTTATCATTTCAATCCCGGCTCCCAGGTGATCACAGAAATCTGCCATAGAAATCCCTGACGCCTGTATCGGGACAAGCCCGGTTGCAACTAAAACCGCCTTATGTAAAGCATAAGGATCAGACGGATTCTTACAATTCCTAATATCTTCTAAATTTGTAAAAATTCCCATACAATCCTGATCTAAACTGCCAAGCCTAACTTCATGTTCAGGAATTTTACTTACAGTAACTTTAATTGGCATTTTTCCATTGAGAAGAAGTGCTCCGTCAATCATTGTACCACCATGTTCCAGGCAATATGGTGCAGCATCTGACGGGCTTCCACAAAAATTTACTCTGACTGGGAGATCAACAGTACAGCTTTCGTGCACAAAATGTAATTTTTTGAAATCCACTTTATATTTATCAAAAGTTGCCTCTATGATTGTTTTACAGATAACGCTGTATGCCAAGTTTTCAAAAGATAAATAATTTATATCTGGTGATTCTATTGAATATTTCCTACATATATCCGCACATGCCATATATAATCTCATATTTTGAGGAAAACACCTTGCGGCAGCAATATCTTTTAGCTCTAAGATAAGCTCAGTTGCTATATCTTCTTTAAAGTTTAAAGCAGCAACTGCTTTTGACATGTCTGCACCATTTTCAATTTCAGTGATGAACTCCTCTAACATTATTTTTCTTGAAATCTCATTTCCCCTCTTGATAGCAGCAAGTACATCAGCTTTATTATAACTACTGGCCAAACTATGTTTTTTAGAATCTTTCCATTTCAAAATATCTTTTTCACTTGCTTTTTCGGTTATAATATCATATAGTAAGAGTGCTGATTCTACAGCTTCTTTCATAGAATCACACTCAGGATAGATGCATGCGTTCCAAATTGATGCAGTACTTCCATTCCAAATAGCTTTCTTTTCGACTCCAGTTAAGCTTATTAATTTTGATAAAGAACTTTCTAAAAAATTCGAAGTATATGACTCTTTCGGGTTATCATTTCTTCCATAAATCCGGCAAACATATTTCCCATTTTCTAGCTTTAAAGCATGCATAACCACATTAGACGGTATAATAAAACCATCAATATCCACATTAGATAATACTGTTCCTTCGCTTACAATACTATGCGTTATAACAGCGTTTTCAATGTAACAGTTATCAGCCAACTCAGAATCTTCTGAAATATAACTATTTATAACTGTTCCTGTCTTGGCATTAGTAATGACCTTTGAATTCCAACCGAGATATTTGTACTTGTTGATATTGCTTACCCAGAGATTATACATCTCATGTGTCATTCCGAAATGAATATATCTTGCTGGCATCATTTTTACTAGGGCAAGCCCATATTTGTGGAATCTTTTCCAGATCTCCTCCCGGCATTTAGACAATTCATTTGAATATCCTTTTTCAGGGGTTTCCTGACAGAACTCATCCCATGTCCCTTCATATGCCAATGGATATACAAAGTCAGAATAAAGGTTCAGACACACTTTAGAATTAACAAATTGATCAAATCTTACCTGATCGTATATCCCTTTCGTCGATATAAGCTCATACATTTCTTTTATGATTTTATCGCTAAACCAAATACACCCTGTATCGATATTTACTTGATTTAATTCATCAACAGCCCCTCTGGCTCTAAGTACAATTTCCGATTGCTTATGCAAAAACCTAGCCACGTCATTATTTCTATGATCGTGGCTCCTGTTTCCTTGAAGAAATACCCCATGCTCCTGTCCTTCCAAAACAGGAGCTTTTATTGATAATCCCGCAGCATCACATGATAATAAGTCAATCTGACGTGAGTTAAATAACAGTTCTGTATCACTTGGAAATATCATCATCCCCTTACCGCATCTGTTAGGAATATCAATTGCTGCAATAACAAGGTCATCAAAGATAGTTGATACATATCCGTTAGGAAGCAATCGCGGTATCGGCGCAAAAATCTTCCCACACACGGAATACTGCGGGATCCGTTTGCTGTCCCCACCTGAATGGATCACAAGAATTTTCTGCTTATATACTTCTTCAATCCCGATTTTTTCAGCAAGGCAACGAATAACATTTAATGTGGCTCCTCCCGAACCAATCCTTTTATTACTATAGTCTGGAACGACGCAAAAAGACGTCCCTAATGGTAAACGTTTTTCAGCAATTCTCCTATCAATCTGCATCTGGTATGCATGCGCTTGACATTCATTCGATGCCGTCAACACGATCCAATCCCATCTGTCGCTACATATATTAGTACATGAATATAAATAATCCTTTAGCGCATCTTCATAGCCTTGTGCAAAAAATTTGTCTGTCTTCATACTTTTTATCCTTTTTAACACATTTATATTGCCAAATCTTTATATTTCCTGTTATAGATTAAATATTTTAATCCTCCAATAATATAACGGCTCCACAAGCGACCAGGCTCTTTGATGAACCGATACACCCATTCTAATCCGGCATCCTGAATAATCTTGGGAGCCCTATTTAAAGAGCCTGCAATAAAATCAAATGCAGCGCCTACACCTAGAATAGTTGTATTCTTCAGCAATTGCCCATGTTGTTCAACCCAATAATCTTGTTTAGGTTGTCCAATACCAACCCATACATAATCAGGATGTAAACTATTAATCTCATTACATACTTTTTTATCTTCTTCTTCAGTTAAATCTCGAAACGGTGGCGAATACATCCCTACAATACTAATTCCTGGATACTTGACTTCTAAATTGCTTTTCATTTTTTCTAAGATAGAATAATCTTTCCCTCCATAGAAGTAATGTGTTTTTCCTGGTTTTATGCCCTCTTCAATAATTCTCATCATGATATCTGGCCCTGAGCATCTCTCACATGAGATTCCTACTCGTCTACATTTCTTTATGATAGGCATTCCGTCAACAGAAACATATGTCAAATTTCTATATACTTTAGAAACGCTCTCATTTTCCATACATATTACAGACGCCGGTATACCAACAAAACCGACCGTAGCGCTTTTAGGATAAGTTTGCAGTGACATTATATTTTTTACTGCTATCTCTTTATTACTTGCACAAAACCCAACTTTCCCCCACAAGAGAAAGTTTCTTGGAAAAGTATAATCCTCATTCATGTTTTCAGCCTATCCTTTTTAAAATTTTCAAGTCCTATTAAGCTTACGCTGCCCCATCCTCCATAAACACTACCTTCACTGTCTTAAACAGCAATCTGATATCTAGCATCAGGCTCCAGCGGTTGATATACTCCGTATCCATCCTCACGACATCATCAAAGTCCTTCACACTGTTCCGTCCACTGGTCTGCCAGATCCCGGTGATGCCCGGTCTTATTGCCAACCGTCTCATGTACCGCATCTCGTAGGAATCGTATTCTTCCTCTGTCGGCGGTCTTGTGCCTACAAGGCTCATATCTCCCTTAAGGACGTTCCAGAACTGCGGTAGCTCGTCGATGCTCGTCTTCCTGATAAAATGCCCGATCCCCTTGATGATCCGCGGATCATCTTTCATCTTGAACATCGCGCCTTTCATCTCGTTCTGAGCCATCAGTTCTTTCTTTCGTTCCTCCGCGTCCTGATACATGCTGCGGAACTTATACATACGAAATCTTCTTCCGTTCTTTCCGACACGGATATGACTGAAGAATGCCGGTCCCGGATCGGCAAGCTTGATAGCAGGAATAACAAAGATACAGGCGATCCCTGTAATCACAAGACCAACCAGACTCCCTAAGATATCCATCAGTCGCTTTGCCCACATCTCCCATGGCTTTACGATCCGGATCGCTGAAGTCAGTACCACAGAGCCTGCGAAGGTCTCCAGATATGTCGGGACCGATGACTGTGTAAGATCTTCCACATTGATATGTACTGTCAATCCTGCCTGCAAAAGCTCGTCCATCTGATCTCCGGTCAGGATCGCACCCGGCCGGACCAAGACTTCATCGACCACATGTTTTAATAGGTATCCCCGAATCTCCGTGATACTTCCCGTCACAGGAATCCCATCGACCTTATCCGGTTCACTACAGCCCTCTTCGCCTCTGTCGGCAAGGCAGATCCCACACAATTCGCAGTCAAAAATGTCTTGCTCTTTCCATTCTTTCGTAACGGTCTCAGCCAAATCGAAGGTCGTTATCAACAGCACCTGACGGCGCTTTCTCTTACCGACTCCAATCTTTTTCAGCACCTGTCTCCAAAGGCAGCGTTCCGACCAGCAAAGTGCTGTCCCGATCACCCATAAGAGAAGGAACACTTCTCGAGAGTAGGAAAATTCTTTTAAAAAGAATGCCGCTGCGATCAGAATCACTTCCACCGCTGTCACATGACTGAAGGCTTCCCTGCATTCCCGGAAGGCGTCTCTTCTTAAGATCCCATGATAGCTTTCTCTTAAGATTCCGACACAGATGCTGGACATCGCCAAGAGCAGAGCAAGTGTCTGGTAGATATTGCTGAATCCCTGATAGGACCAGTCATGACGGATCCCGTAGCTCATGAATAATGCAATTTCAAGCATGACCGCATCAAGGATAAGGAAATCCAGATGTTTTCCCCATCCGCTCATGCTCCGTGTGTACATTTTTGCTTCACCTCATCGGTAGCTTATTTTATATCGATCTCCCGTCTCCCGAACGCATCCCGTAAACGCTGCCAGCAGCAACGGGTTATAAGCAGGCTCTGCCAGATGATGGGCGATCATGCTGTTTACGGATATCAGTGCGACCGCATACAGGAAATACAGATCGCGGCTGTTCTTCCGGCAGGAAATGGCATACAGAATCAGGACAGCTGCCATGAACAGGATCCCGGCCCGTAAGAGCAGATTGATATAAGAACTATCCACAAACGAGTAATTGGTCTGGAACTTTGTTGTTTCGCCGTTTCCGATCATCGGGACATATCTGCCCAATAAGTGCAGGCCATACTTCTCGATTCCTTCCCAGCCCAGCCGGAGCCTTCCTCCAGAGATCTGGTCAAATTCTATCAACTTTTGACTCGGGCCGTTTCCTGCGCCGTATGCATATGTCGCTCCCAGAGCCACTGCCAGACAAACCGGCATGATGAATGGGCTGATCTTCGCCCATCCCTGATTCCAGAGTCTCTTTACTCTGTCTCCGGTATATCGTGACCGGGTGATCGCATTTCCGATCCAGAATAATGCTGCAGTCATCAAGATACTTACGCTGTCCAGCCGGGCGCTGCAGAAAAGATAGATCAGCGTCGCTGTGATCACTGCTCCCAGATAGTGGATACCTTTCAGATCTTCTCCCTTTAAATAAAACCAAGTCAACAGCATGTAAAAGATATGTGCCGCAAAGTCTGTCGTATAGATGATCCCAAATGAGTTCCGTATTCCTCTCTTTTCGGAAATATACTGCAGGTTCTCGATCGTTCCGATCATCGACGCCGCATATGCCATGATCATCCCGGCACAGGTAACGACCAGATATACTTCCAAGATCTTCTTAAACGATACGTTCCTGCTGCCCGCAAGATATACCACCCAGACAAAAGCAGGGATATACCTTGCTGAATAAGCCGTAAATGCCGTACAGGCGGCCGCGGTAACAAGTACGACCAGTTTCACCGGACTGTATCCGTCGTACAGCAGGATCTTTACCACTACGATCCCCAGCGCGACTGCCTTCCCCAGAAGCTCCGCCCAAAACGGCAGCGGGAACATAGTCGTATCCCATATGCACATGGCCTGATAGATCGCAAAGCTCACTAAGAAGAGCTGCTCTCCTGTATGGTCGCTATTTCGGACCACCTCATCGAAATACATTCCCAAAGGTCTCCTCTGAGGGAGCGTTCTGACGCGCACCGATACTGTATCGATGATCCGTCTCATTCGATCACCACACAGCCGAGCACAGTGATCTGATACCGCCCGCACAGTTCGATGTGCTGCTTCAGATCCTGATATGTCGTCTTACCAGCCTCTGCCACCAGCAGACAAGCTCCGGCCTCGACCATCTTTTTCAGATTCTCCGCGCTGTCCATGATGTGGCTCACACACCCGGCTGTCATTCCGGCTTCCGAAAGAGCTTCTGTATAAGCTGTCGCAGCTTGGATACAGAACTCGTCCTCATGCAGCAGATCGATGGATACCGCATTCGTCTCCCGTATCCTGCTCCGTGCTTCGGCAAGGACTTTGATATCCATCGCCGCCCTTGCGGGCTCAGGGTGGAAAGTCAAACTGCTACCTGCCGTTTCCAGTGTTTTTTCAGCATCGGCAGATGTATCATGGTCTGGTGTCTCTGCCCTATCTGATTCTTTATCTCCAAACGGGTCCTCCCTACCACCGGGGAGATCTGTCTTGTCCTCTTTCTTTTCTTCGCTGCGGATCCTGCAGATCCCCAGCACGTTCAACCCAAAATCCCTGAGATCCGCGGCCGACCGCAGGCGATCACTTAAGATATAACGCAACATTACCGCCGCACAGGCGATCACGACGCCCATGATGATCCCCACCAGGAGATATTTGATCACACGAATGACCGGACTCTCTTCCGCTTTTGGGGCAAAGTCCGGCTCGTTGTTCTTGATGTAGTTGGCCTTATTCGTCCGGTAGGAGACCAGCCGGTTCCGCAGGTCCGCCAGCCCTGCCTCATAGTTCTTCAGATTGTTCCGGTGGCCGTTCTGGCCATTCACTATCCCGGCGTCCGCCTTCACGAACTGTGATGTCTCCAGCTCGGTCAGTGTGAAATCGCCCTGCGCCGCCTTCACCTCCGGCACATGCTCCTGGATCCTCTGCTTTACGATCTCCATGATGCGCGCGCATTTCTCAGCGTCATAGTGGACGACCGTGATGTTGATGATGTTGCTGTTTAAGTAGGCTCCGATGATATCCCGCCAGTACTCCGGCTGCAGGTCCTTATCCTCCTCGGAGACCGACTCCCGCAGTCCGCCGTCATTGATATAGGTAATAAAGGAGTTTAGTATATTTCCCACGTTCCCGCCGGTCTGCAGGCTGTACTGGACGACCGAGGTCTGGATATTCTGCGGATCAATCTGCATATAGATCGCGTTATCGACGTAATTCTTCAGCTCGCTGACCTGCTTTTTATTGTCCTCAATGCTGGTCTTGAGATCATCGATCGCCGTATCGTATTCTTCGATCTGACTGTTATAATCCGCTAGTTCTTTCTTCTGCTCGGCGGAGAGATTGGCGGGCGTTCCCGGGCGGAGCGCCAGAACAACAGCGATAAACACACAAAAAGCCACGAAGATCGCGGCTTTTTTTCTTACCTCCCACAGATCCAGCAGGATGTTTCTGACATATAAAGTTTTCATGTTATTGATCTGACAGTATGATTTCAGACTGTCGATATTAAATTTCTTCTTCTCCATTCTCCTGCTTCTGTCAACTCCTCATGATCTGCAGTGATCACCGCATCACACTTTTTGCCGCCGTATGGGCTTCTCCCACCGCGTTCTCATTCAGGATGAGTCCGAATTCAGCGCACGAAAAAAGACCGTCTATGCAACGGTCTTTCTCACTGTTCCGATCGGCACCTCCACAGCCATATCCTGGCCGAACAAACGGACGCCGATTTTTACCGTATTCCTTTTTACCTGATAGATCACCGCCGGCATCCCCACGAACGAACCGTCCACCACCGTGACCGGATCGCCTGCGGAAAGCTCCGCCGCCTTGCCGTCTGCGTCCGTACCCACAAACGGTAAGACGTAATGCTCGGGCACCATGATCGGCGCCTCGACCTTACCGTATAAGAGTTCGCGCCGGATATCCTCGTTTAAGACGATCCCCAGCATGACGTTTTTTTCTTTTCCCAGAAGCTTTAAATTGACGTTCACATACCGTTCCCTGAAACGCCAGCGCACGATCTTCTCCTCGCAGGCCTTAAGCGGCCCCGAGATCTGACGGACATGATTCTTTCCGTCCGTCGAAACGTAGGAAAGGCGCATCACATGATCCGCATCCATGACTTCGTTTAAAAATAACGCCTCATTCGGATCGAGCGGAAGGAACGTAAAATTCCCGTCACCGATTATTTTTGACATGCTCGGGACGTTTTTCAGGCTGAAAAACAGTCCGTCCGGATCGTCGCAGGTGATGAATACATAGCCGGGGAAAGACCGCTCCACATGGATCAGGTTCTTCTGCTGCCGCCAGAAAAGGCGTTCATAGTATGCCACGAAGCAATCGCCGTAGCATTCCCTTGGAACGACTCTGCGGACCATCTCTACCAGCTGCTCTTCCTTTCCGGTCCACGTCTGCATTACATACCACTGCATTAAGACTGCCCCCTGTTCGCTTCCGGGAATTTGGCTAACAGGGACAATGCTTCGCCACTCGGGCCGCATAAATAAATCAGCCCAATCAGCAAAACGCCATAAAGTGCATGGCTGGTATGACCCCTTTCAGGAAGATGCCGTCTCGGGCGCGCAGCCTCCATCCCGGTTCTTGACGTCCGCAGAACACTCTTTTCTGCGAACTGCAACAAGCAAAATTAAATGCTTTGTTTAATGGAATTTTACAAAAGAAATCAGGTTTTGTCAATAAGTACGGACAAAATACGCGTGGTAAAATTAGCCGCAGCATGTTGAGTCCCCTTTGTTTTACAATGTGGCTAGGAGGTTTCATTGAATTTGTTTATTGTCAGGATTTCGTCCATAAGAAGAAACGATTGTTTTTGTCAGATATAGCACGGTATTCTTCTCAAAGATGATATGTTCAATGGAACATTTCGCCGAAACTGGGAAGGAGATTATCATTGTACCCGGAGCGAAGTTCTGGCAATGTTGCGTGACACGCCCGAGGAAACCATGGATATGAAGGTGCTTTCCGATATGTCCATGTCGGATTTAGATATAGAAACAGTACATGGTTACCGAAACCGCCACATGGTGTTTCGCAGGGAGCACATATGGGAAAAACTGGAAGATCACGAATATCTGGAAAGAATCGGTGCTGCCCGCATAGCAAAGGAAGACGGAAAGCTGCATCCGACCGCCGCAGGCCTTTTGATGTTCGGCCAGGAGTATAGGATTCTATATGAATTCCCTGAATATTTTCTGGACTATCGGGAAATGCTGGATCCAACAATTCGATGGACAGACCGGCTTCAGTCAAGCTCCGGCGACTGGACGGGAAATCTGTTTGATTTTTATTTCCGCGTCTATGGGAAACTGGTAAAAGAGGTGAAAGTTCCATTTAAGCTTGAAGGCGGAATCCGGGTGGACGATACCCCTGTGCATAAAGCGATCCGGGAAGCACTGGCAAACTGTATCGTAAATACAGATTTCTATTTGCCACGAGGTATTGTCATAAGAAAAGATGCAGACACGATTGTGATGGAAAATCCCGGGAGTATCCGAACCGGGAAGGAGCAAATGCTCAAAGGTGGAATCTCCGATCCGCGGAACAAAGCACTCATGAAGATGCTGAATTTGATCGGCATTGGTGAGAGAGCCGGCAGCGGTGTGCCAGATATCTATGGAGTGTGGGAACAGCAAGGGTGGAAGGAACCGGAAGTGCTGGAACAATATGGACCGGATCGGACAATTCTGAAATTGTCATTTGTAAAGAGAGCTGCAACAAAAAGCGGCGGTAAAAAAGTGGCGATAAAAAGTGGCGATAAAGAAATGGCGATAAAGAGCCAAAATAAGCAACCGTTAAGAAAGAAAACGGAAGAGAATCTGAAAGCTATTCTGGATTATATGGCGCCAACCACAGAATATAAGACGCAGGAAATTGCAGATTTATTAGACGTCAAAATAAGCAGAGCAAGAGAACTGATGTCTTTACTTGTTCAGCAAGGGAAAATTGAAGCGCTCGGTGGAAATCGGAATAGGCGGTATATGAAAAAGTTTGAGTAAAGCATTACTTGAAAAAGATCGAAGGAGGGCCCAAGGGTTCTCCTCTTTTATAATGCAAAAAATCATGTTTGAAACTCATGTTTTTCATGTAAAGAACATCTCCATAAACATCAGCCGCTCATAAGTTCCTTATTCTTTCGCACTTGCCAGTTCACTTAACGGATACTTCTTCCCACAGTCCTCGCAGGTGAAATAATACGAGTAATATTTCACTCTCGCGTTATCAGCCAAAATCGGCTCTGTCCTTTCGTAGAATTCCCATCCATATCTGGTTTCGTATTCTTTCGATTTGATCAGTTTGCCGCCGCATCGGGGACATACCTTCTTTGCGAACAGGAAATATTTAAGTTCCCTTGGCGTAAAATCCATTCTGACAGCCTGATGTTTCATCTCTTCTGTCCGCCTTTCCCGCATCACTTTACAAACTTTTCGGGTCTCTCCACATGAACCGATACCTCGCCGCATTGCAGACACACCGCAGTTTAGACTTTACAGCCGCATGTTCCTTTTCGGAACATGCAATGATCCCGTAACAGGAGGTGATGGAATAGTTTTCTAATTTCCCGAATCAACTAACCTGCAGCAACCGAACAACTAGATTTTTTGCAAAAAACTATTGGTCTATAAGTTTTTGTTCTTCTCTCGTAATTCTAGAAACAAGTTCATTATCTTTATCTACTTTGATATGTATAGTATCTTCTTTTCGATATCGTCCACGACTCTCCACATCGCTAAAATCCAATCTAATCTTTAGATCAGAAGGCATATCATCCTTAATTGTAACCATGCACAGTAACTGAACGCATTCATCCTTAGCAATAGCTAATTCCTCTCCAAATCCATTAACATAGACTCTCATATTCACCGCACTACCTGCTCCAACATTCCGAATCATATAATTAATGTACATTTCTCTGGAATACTCTCTTTTATTTTGAAGTTCTATCCTAT
The DNA here is from genome assembly GCA_947623185.1 of uncultured Lachnospiraceae bacterium. GTDB lineage: Bacteria > Bacillota > Clostridia > Lachnospirales > Lachnospiraceae > CANQGL01. Next base: position 16,296 of record CANQGL010000001.1, on the reverse strand, counting down.
TTTTGTCAATTTCGGTGAGTGCAAAACGAAGCATTTTAGTCGTCTCATTCTCTATTTCAAATATTCTATCGCTGGGATTAATAACAATGTGCTGATCAAAATATTTATATCTTGTATCCAAATAAGGTCTTATATTTAATCGTCTTTGTTCTTTTTCTTGAATCTCTTGGGTACGACGCTGCTCTGATATTTTTTTATTATTATCCTCAATTGTAATAAAAACTGCCACCATTGTACATAAACCACCAATGTAACTCCCTAGAAATCCAGCCCAAGCCTCGTTACTAATGCTACTAGGAAATCTATTCGCAAATATCATCCAATCGATCAGCAATGGAATTCCAATTGCCACAATAAAAAAAGTCACTATTTTTCTCTTTGTCAATACTACGCACCTCTTTTTCTTAAAGATAAGACAATATACTTCCTTTACAAATCAATGTCAAAAAACCTTTGAAAACAAGGCATTCAGAGAATCCACGGCCCCCACATGGCAACGCATTAAAGGTTCTCATCAGGTATTTGCCTTCCATTTGCAGCTTCAAACAGTCTAGGGAGAGCATATGCTCTCCCCAAACCATCTGATTTTTCATTAGTCAAATACCTTCATAGTGGGTCCACATTCGAATAATCTTTACACTGCCCTGATACTCAACGCCATCCTTTGTAAACGGTTCCTCATATATCTGGTATACAATCCTGTGTTGAAGATTGATCCTGCGGGAATACAAGCCATCCAGCTTTCCTACCAGTTTCTCATACCTTGGCGGTATCTGATAAGGATTCTTCCGGACAACATCCAACAATACTTTAGCTTTGCCAGACAAGCCCGCTGATTTCAGCTTTTCCAAATCATTTAATGCCTGCTTAGTAAAATATATTTTATACATTATAATTCTACCAGTTCCTCTGGGACGCAGTCCTCAAGGGACTCCTTTGCTCCTTTTAGAATAGAATCCGTCATTCCAGGAATCATATCCAGAAACAAGGTCTCCTGAATTGCGCTCCAGTCACTCTCGGATATAAGGACCGCATTTCCTTTCTTCCCGACAATCACGGTCGGTTCATGATACAAATTAACGGATTCTACCAAATTATATAAATCTTTTCTTGCGTTTGTAATGTTTATCGTAGACATAGTTCTACCCTCTTGTTCTTGTTAAGGTTCTTTTCTTGTTAAGGTTCTTTTCTTTTGCTTTTGTTAGTGTTCTTTCTCTTGTTATTATTCTCTATGATCTCAGCATTTAATTTCTTCAGTGTTTTCTCTGGTTATGGTACTTTTATACATTATATCTCATCGTTTTTTATATTACGGACCCTCCATCTGCCTAATGCGACATCACCTCCTCTTTGATTTATTATAACGTACGTTTTTGCGTACGTCAATATGTTTTTTCTAAAATTGTCATTACTATAAGAAGCCTGCGATGGCTTGTTTATTGTTTGAGCAAAACGTGTTCCGGATTTTACATCAAAGTTACGACGTATGCGTCGAAACTTTTTTGTAAGTTTTTTCAAACACCGTTGATACTTTCCGCTGGATCTGTTATACTATATTTAAAAGTAGCGTCATTTGCGACGTAAATTTGAGGTGAAAAGTATGATAAGTAGAGATTTCTATCTGGAGCGCATTACCCGTAAAATGTGGAACGGGGAAATCAAAGTTATAACCGGTATCCGACGGTGCGGGAAATCCGTATTGCTTTTTGAATTGTTCTACCAATATCTTCTGGATCATGGCGTAAGCGAGGAACAAATCATTAAAATCGAACTGGATCAACGCCGATATTACAAGTATCGGAATCCGATCATATTGTGCGAATATGTGGAATCTGTTGTTACATCAGACAGCGGGAAACAATTTTATCTTTTTATCGACGAGGTGCAGCTTACAGGAAAAGTGATCGACCATGAGAACGGCGGGATCGAAGTCACGATCTACGATATGCTTAATGAACTGAAAGCCTATAAGAATCTGGATGTTTACGTCACCGGAAGCAATTCGAGAGGGCTGTCCAGCGACATCGCCACCGAGTTTCGCGGCAGAGCATCGCAGATCCATGTGTATCCTCTGTCCTTCAAAGAATATTACTCGGCAGTCGGCGGCGATGAACGGCATGCGCTGGAGCAGTATATGCTTTACGGCGGATTGCCAAGGATCACCGCTCTGGGGGACGAAAGGGAGAAAAAAGAATATCTCACGAGCCTGTATCGGGAACTGTATATCAGGGACATCGCGGAGCGAAATGGGATCGAGCGCGAAGATCTGCTGGGCGATATTCTGGATTTTCTCGCCTCGCAGATCAGTTCTCTGACCAATCCTGCCAACATTGCCAACGCCCTCTCAAGCATGAAAAAAGAAAAGGTCAATCCAGCGCTGGTCTCCAATTATATGCAGTATATCATGGATTCGTTCCTGATTTCCCAGGCACGCAGATACGATGTAAAGGGGAAAACTTATTTTAAATTCCCCAGCAAATATTATTATACTGACACAGGGCTGCGCAATGCCCGGCTGAATTACCGGCAATACGACCCCGGACATCTGATGGAAAACATCATTTATAATGAACTTCTGCGCAGGGGATACTCCATCGATATAGGCGTGGTCGTCGACCGCACAGCAGGTCACAACACGCAAAAGGAAATTGATTTTGTTGTCAATGACGCCGACAAAAGGATCTATATTCAGTCTGCATTCCGCATGGATACGGAAAGCAAAGCGGATGCCGAGATAAGCTCTTTGCTGCTGGCAAAGGACTTTTTCAGGAAAGTTGTGATCCGGCTGGATATTTCCCACAACTATTATGACGACAATGGGATCTTCCACTGCAACCTTTTGGATTTCCTGCTGGAGCGTTGCGAACTATTCTGATTGCAGCTCGCTGTTTCGGATCATTGCGAATCCAAAAGATGGTTAACTGCTGAAATGATTTGTATCAGGAGATCAGACCGGCCTATATGTTCCGATTTCGGAATATATGCGTGACGGAGGCCTTCCATATATTGCTGTCATGGACCGGACACCGGAAAAGGTAGAGATCTACTTGGAGGGTATCTACAATACCGTTATCGTAAAGGACATTGAAGATCGGCAGGCCAGGAAGAAAACCGATCCGGATAAAAGAATATACCTATTTTCAGGTCACGGCAGACATGACAGCGAAAGAAACCTTCGACCGCAAGCTGAGGCCGCTCTCAAAGATCCGGGATAACTATGAGAAAATCATCTTGACCGGCGATCGGCTCACCGTAGGAAATTACAACGGCATCCAGGTCATAAACCTGTCTGACTGGTTGTTGAGAAGAGTCCCGCGGGACAAAAGTTAGCCCCGAATTACTGCGAATGCAGGAAATCACCTTGATTCCGTTTCGCTTCATCTCGATCATTTCCTGCATTCCGCTTCCGGTTTCCCTTGATTTTACAGGCTTTTTTGTGGGTTTCCTTATCAGTTAGTCCACTTCAACCCCCGCTCGGAGATAACCGTAAATGCCCCTAGCCCTATTCTTAATTCGGTATTTGTTACTGACGAAAAATATATTTCCCTTTTCCACTTCCTTCTACCGCATGAATAATGTGCAATTCGTCGCACATCCTTTTAATGTATGCTGTCGCGGTAGGTTCGGAGCAGCCCAGCACTTCCACTATCTTGGAATTACCAAATACTTCTGAGCCAAGCTGTTCATATATTTGAAGCAATTTCCGTTTTGTACTGGATGAATACTGTGAATCCATAATAATTTGCTTAATTTCTTGGGTTTCACTCTCAATCCCAACTTTTTTCCTGGGTTTCGTACCATTCTTTATTTCTAAGTACTCCTCATTTACCGGGATCACAACAGAAGTAACATTATCCGTAATATCAAAGGTTTTATATCGTTAATATAAACATAATGGCCCAAATTATCCTCATCGCATTGGATTCTCTGCGTTCCTATGAACCGATCCGCAAAACAAAAGCCCCTCGGATGCAAGCATCCTGGGGCTTTGTATATGCGTCTTGGTTCGCAGATAACTGCTTATCTCTTCGAAAACTGCGGCGCTCTTCTTGCTGCTTTGAGGCCGTATTTCTTTCTCTCTTTCATACGCGGATCTCTTGTCAGATATCCTGCCTTCTTCAGTACCGGACGGTACTCGGCGTCCGCGCGGAGCAACGCTCTGGAGATCCCGTGGCGAATCGCACCGGCCTGACCGGAGAAACCGCCGCCGTGTACGGTTACCTGAACGTCGAACTTATCCGCGGTCTCGGTAGCAACGAGGGGCTGACGGACAACGAGCTTTAAGGTTTCCAGTCCAAGGTACTCGTCAATGTCTCTTTTATTGATTGTGATCTTTCCGGTTCCCGGAGTAAGATACACTCTGGCGATCGATTTTTTTCTTCTTCCAGTTCCGTAAAACTTTACGTTAGCCATTGTAATTTCCTCCTTTCAGACCTCGATTAAAATTTGATTTCCAAAACTTCCGGCTTCTGCGCGGCCTGCTCATGCTCCGGTCCCGCATAAACATGAAGTTTCTGAATCATGCTTCTTCCTAAAGGTCCCTTGGGAAGCATACCCTTGATCGCTAACTCGACAACCTTCTCCGGTTTCTTGTCCATCATCTCGCGGAGCGTAGTCTCCTTCATTCCGCCGACATAATCGGAGTGGCTGTAATAGATCTTCTGATCCAGCTTCCTGCCGGTAACTTTCACCTTGGAAGCGTTTACGATAATAACATAATCGCCGCAGTCCATATGCGGAGTAAAGGTCGGTTTGTGTTTTCCTCTTAAAATCTTCGCGACCTCTGCGGACAGACGTCCTAATGTATTGCCCGTAGCATCAACGACATACCATTTTCTCTCGATCGTCGCCGGGCTGGCCATAAAGCTCTTCATGGATTGACCTCCTGTTTGTACTTGTCTGATCTGAACATTTATCGTAAAACACAGCTTCCGGGGCTTTGGATACTGCGTTTCCAAACGAATCAGCGCTATATATTATAGTATACTCCTTCGGGCGTGTCAACCATTTTTTTCTTAAAAACCGCCGAAAATCGCCCGAAAACAGCCGTTGCGCAGACTGTCTCACTCCCGCCTGCACGCGACCTCCACCATGTATTCCTTCCCGTTCACGGTGACGCGATAGGTTTTCGTCTCGCCCGGCTCCTGCCGGTCCAGTTCTCCGCGCAGCAGATCCATCCGTTCCCGGCGGGCGCACAGCAATTCCTGCGCTTCCCCGACCGTCACTTTCCGGAAACGCACTTTCGATCCCGGACGGCACTGTGCCAGAACGGGCAGATCCGCCGAGATCACGCAGGCGATCTTCGTATATCCGCCCGTGGTCTGATGATCGGCCATCATCACGATCGGCCGCCCGTGCGCAGGTACCTGGACCGCGCCGAAGCTGATCCCGTCGGTGATGATGTCCGCGCCGTTTTTATGTTCGATGGGATCGCCCTCCATGCGGCATCCCATGCGGTCGCATTCGTTGGAGACCGTATATACGCTGTTTAAAAACGTACGGATCCCCTGTTCCGTAAAGCAGTCGTCCTGCGGCCCCATGACGACCCGCAGCGTGCATATCCCTTCCGGATCGCGCTCGGGCGTCCCGCCCGCGCCGGGCTGCAGGATCTCCCGCAGTTCATTATACGAAATTTTCCGGGAATTCATATTCGGAAGCGCGGTTTTCGGCGCCGCAAAGCCGATCTCGTCTCCCGCGGCAAGCTTTCTTCCCTTAAAACCGCCCAGCTTCGCCTTGAGGTTCGTCGAGCGGCTCCCCATGACGGGCGCGATGTCGAGTCCGCCCGCGAAAGCGAGATACGCCCTGCTGCCGGAGCGCAGGCCCGCAAACGAAACCGCCTGTCCCGCGCGCACCAAGACAGCCTGATATCTCGGAAGCGGCTCGTGATCCAGCTCCGCGCCGAGATCACCGCCGGTAAGCGCGATGATATTGTCGCGGGTAAATTCGAGCGCCGGTCCCATCATCGTGATCTCGAGAACGGCCTCATTCTCCGGATTTCCGACGAGAAGGTTCGCCAGCGTCGCCGAGCAGGTGTCCATCACGCCGGAGACGGCCATACCGGTCTCCTGATAGCCGTACCTGCCCATGTCCTGAACGGTCGTTAGGAATCCCCCGCTCACGACCCGCAGGCCCGGGCGCGAATCTACCCCGGTCGCGGCCTCCGCCTCGGATCCGCGGTCTGACGCGGAACCGTTCTCCTCTTCGATCCTGCGGTACTCGGCCTCGTCCACCGGCCGGAAGCGGACATACTGCCCCGCCTCCAGAAGCACCGGCTTTTCGCGGTCCGCATCATAGAGTTTCACGGGCGTGCGCCCGATCAGCTGCCATCCGCCCGGCGACGCGACCGGATAGACGCCGGTCTGGTTCCCGGCGATCCCGACCGAGCCGCCCTCGATCCGCACGCGCGGTTCCGAAAGCCGCGGCGCAGCGATCCGCTCGTCCATTCCTCCGAGATACGGAAAGCCGGCGATGAATCCCAGCATGTATATCAGATAGTCCCGCGAGCTGTGGATCCGGATCACTTCCTGCGGCGTCAGGCCGCAGTGCTCCGCGACCGTTTCCAGATCCGGTCCAGCCTCCCCGCCGTAAAGGACCGGCAGCTCAACAACTTCGGGAGGCGCAAGCTCGATTTTTTCCGCCTGCTTAAGCACCTCGTCGAACCGATCAGTCAGTTCGTCAAACCGCACCCGTTCCGGCCGGTACACGACCAGTACCGAGCGGTAGGTCGGGACCGTCTCCACGATCCCTTCGACCGCCGCCTGCTTCAAAGCCTGCTGGAACGCGCGGATCCTTTTGTTGATCTCCGGATCGATAATATTCCCAAACTCGATACTGATCGCGCTGTCGCCGGAAGCAAGGTATCTTACTTTTTCCATAAACGTCCCTTTCCGTTACAGGCTCCTGATCTCGATCCCCTCATCTGCAAGCGTTTCACGGATCCGTTTTACAAATTCCAGCGCTTTCGGATTGTCGCCGTGGACGCAGACGGAATCCGCCCGGATGGCGATCGTCTTCCCGTTTACGCTCTCCACGCTTCCTTCCTTCACCATGCGGACGACCCGGCCGATCGCCAGTTCCTCGTCTTTGATCACCGATCCCGGGAGTTTGCGCGAGACGAGCGTCCCGTCGTCGTTATATGCGCGGTCCGCGAACACTTCGCTGGCCGCCCGCAGTCCGGTTTCCTCCGCCGCGCGGATCATCTCGGAATTGGCAAGTCCCATAAAGATGATCGAGGGATCGACCTCGTACACCGCCTCGCACATGGCGCGCGCAAGCGCATGATCGACGGCCGCCATGTTATAGAGCGCTCCGTGCGGCTTGACGTGCGCGATTCTAATCCCCTCGGCCGCCGCGAACGCCGACAGCGCTCCGAGCTGATATTTTACATACGCCTTCGCCTCCGCGGGCGTTACGGCCATGTTGCGGCGTCCGAAGCCCATCAGATCCGGGAATCCCGGATGGGCACCGATCGCGGTCCCGTACCGTTTTGCGAGCGCGACCGTTTTCTCCATGACCATGGCGTCGCCCGCGTGCCATCCGCAGGCGATGTTCGCCGAGGAAACGTATTTCAAGATCTCTTCGTCCATACCGAGCGTGTAGTTTCCGAAACTCTCCCCGAGATCGCTGTTTAAGTCTACTCTGTACATGGTTCTTCCTCCTGTTCCTTGAGACTGTCACCCGCGTATACCGCCTCCCAGAGGCTTGTTCCGGGAACGGCCTGCCACGGCGGCTCCCCGGCCCTGACGAGCCGGTAGAGCCCGTAGCGCGTTTCCTCCGAAACAATGCATTCACCGGGCACGCGGACGAAGATCCGTTTTGCCCCGTTCCGGTATGCCTGATGAGCCATGCGGCGGATCAGCCGCTCAAGCTCCTCCTGCTCGCAATATTTGATGTCGAGCAGCGAGCACGCTTCCGTCAGGAGGCGGCTCTGATCCAAAACATAGTTCCAATGCCTGTTTGAGCCTCTGATCTCCGTTTGCGGCTCTTTCTCGTACTCGATCCCGATGAGAGTCAGGCCGCGCGCCGGAGCCGTCTGTCCGGCCTGCTGGCGATCTCTGGCCTCAAGGATCTCCTCCACATGTTCGGGCGGATAGACGCCCATCCCCACCTTGAGCAGGGTCCCGGCTATGATCCGCACCATATTGTACAAAAAACCGTTCCCGCTGATCCGCAGCGTGATGAGCCCCCGCTCGTCCTTATCGAGCGTGAGCGAATAAACCGTGCGCACCGTCTCCGCCGCCTGGTGTCTCGCGGAACAGAAACTTGCAAAATCATGTTCCCCGACCAGGCAGGCCGCTCCCGCCCGCATTTTCTCAAGATCGAGCGGGAAATAGCAGAAATGCGCGTAGGATCTGCCGATCGGGATCTCGACGCGGCGGTTCAGGATCTTGTATTCGTAGGTCTTGGTGCAGTTCTGCTTGCGCGGATGCCATGAGAGCGGCACGTCGCAGGAATCGAGTATGCGGATATCGTCCGGGAGGCGCTGATTAAGCGCATAACAGATCTTGTCGCCCGGCATCCGCGTCTCCGTGTCGAAGACCGCCACGTTTCCAAGCGCGTGGACGCCGGAGTCCGTGCGGCTCGCCCCGACAATACAAACAGGCTCTTTCAGAAGATCTGAAAGAGTCTTATTTAGAATTTCCTCGATTGTTACATGGTTCGGCTGCAGCTGCCAGCCGCTGTAATTGGTCCCGTCATAAGCGACGGTCATCCGGATCCGTCTCATGATACACCTCGCATGCCGCCGGTCTTTTCCGACCGGGCGGGCTGAAAGCCGACCGTTATTCGGTGCCCGCGCCGCTTTACAGCGCAATTTTTACGAACAGCGAAAATACCAGGTACGCCAGATAAAACAGGTATGTCAGGCGGTCCCTGCGCTCGTAGCGCAGCGGTTTCATCTTCGTTCTGCCCTCGCCGCCGCGGTAGCAGCGCGCCTCCATCGCCATCGCCAGATCGGTCGCCCGCCGGAACGCGGAGATGAAAAGCGGCACCAGAAGCGGCACCATCGCCTTCGCCTTCTTGATCAGGCCGCCGCTCTCGAAATCGGCTCCGCGCGCCATCTGCGCCTTCATGATCTTGTCGGTCTCTTCGATCAGAATGGGGATAAAGCGCAGCGCGATCGACATCATCATCGCCACTTCGTGTACCGGCACCTTGATCTTTCTCAAAAATCCGAGACTCCTCTCAAGCCCGTCCGTCAGCTGGTTCGGCGTGGTCGTAAGCGTCAGGAGCGTCGACCCCAGAACCAGGAGCACCAGCCGAACGGCCATGGAAACCGCGATCACCAGGCCCTCCCAGGTCATCTTGAGGAAACCGATCTGGAAGATCGGCGTTCCCGGAGTGAGGAACAGGTTGAAGCTGACGCTGATAAGAAGCAGGAATACGATCGCCTTGAGGCCCCGCACCATAAACTTCACCGGAACATGCGACAGGCGGATCGCCAGCACAAGGAACACGCCCGCGGCCGCGTATGCGAGCACATGATCCGCAAAGAACAGCGTCACGATATATACAAGCGTCCCGAACAGCTTCGTTCTCGGATCGAGGCGATGCAGCAGGGAATCCACCGGGTAATACTGCCCGAGGGTGATCTCTCTTAACATGTTTTCTCCTTCCAGAGTGCCAGGAGCGCGTCTCTGGCCTCTTCAACGGTCATGATGTCCTCATCCACGGCGATCCCCCGCTCACGCAGCGCATGAACGGCGTAGGTGATCTGCGGCGCGGCAAGCCCGATCTTCTCGAGTTCTCTGTAATGCCTGAACACCTCCCGGGGCGTCCCGTCGAAGACCTTCTCCCCGTGGTTCATCACGACGAGCCGCGAGACATACCTAGCGACGTCCTCCATGCTGTGGGACACCAGGACGACGGTCAGGCCCTGCTTTTCGTGCAGGTCGGACACCAGACCCAGGATCTCGTCGCGGCCGCGCGGATCCAGACCCGCCGTCGGCTCGTCGAGCACAAGGACTTCCGGCTTCATCGCCAGCACGCCCGCGATCGCCACCCGGCGTTTCTGCCCGCCGGACAGCTCGAACGGAGACTGTTTGTAAAAGCTCTCGTCCAGTCCGACCATGGACAGCGCTTCGGCCGCCCGCTTTTTGATCTCCTCGTCGGGAAGATTCAGGTTCTTCGGCCCGAAGCAGACATCCGTAAATACGTCGACCTCAAAAAGCTGATGTTCCGGATACTGGAACACCAGGCCGACGTGGCTGCGCAGATCGCGCAGCGAATAGCCCTCCCGGTAGATGCTCTCGCCGTTATAGAGAATGTCGCCCTCCGTGGCTTTGAGCAGACCGTTCAGGTGCTGGATCAGGGTCGATTTTCCGGAGCCGGTATGGCCGATGAGGCCGATAAATTCCCCGTCGTCGATCGTGAGGTCCACGTTCTTTAAGGCGTACTGCTCGAAGATCGTTCCCTGTCCGTATATATGATTTACATTCTTAAGTTCAATCGCCATGTTTGCTCCCGTTCTGTTTTTCCGTCCGTTGGCGTGTTTTTAAAGGATCGCCGCAAGGCTGTCCGTCAGATCCCCGATCGTCAGGATCCCATCCGGCAGCGGCATACCCGCCTTTTTGAGCTCATAAGCCAGTTCCGTGACCTGCGGCACGTCGAGCCGGTATTTTTTGAGTTCCTCCACCTGCGAAAATACCGCCTTCGGGGTCCCGTCCATCACGACGCGCCCGTCGTCCATCACGACGACTCGGTCGGCGTCGATCACTTCCTCCATGTAGTGGGTAATGAGGAGGACCGTGATCCCCTCCTGCTTATTCAGTTCCCGCACGGTGCGGATCACCTCTTTGCGTCCGTTCGGATCCAGCATCGCGGTGGGCTCGTCCAGCACGATGCACCGCGGACGCATCGCCATGACGCCGGCGATCGCGACGCGCTGTTTCTGGCCGCCCGACAGCTTGTTCGGCGACTGCAGGCGGTACGCGGTCATTCCGACCTCTTTCAGGCTCCTGTCCACGCGCTCCCAGATCTCCTCCGTCGGCACGCCGATGTTTTCCGGCCCGAAGCCGACGTCCTCCTCGACGACGTTGCCGATGATCTGGTTGTCGGGATTCTGGAATACCATCCCGGCGGTTTTTCTCACGTCCCAGAGAAGGTTTTCGTCGTTTGTGTTCATGCCGGAGACGAAGACCGTCCCCTCGGTCGGCAGAAGGATCCCGTTCATCAGCTTGGCAAACGTCGATTTCCCGGAGCCGTTGTGCCCCAGGATCGCCACAAAACTGCCCTCCTCGATCTCCAGGGAGACGTCCCGCAGAGCGTGGTTGATCTCGTCCGTATTGGTCTCGTCGTCATGACGGATATAGTCGAATATCAGATTAACGGTCTTGATGATTCCCATTGTTTTCCTTTCCAAAATACGGTAGGTTTCAATGTATTTTAATTGATATTGGAGGGATAGTCAAGTAGTTTCGACAGGCGGCCGCAAAAGAAAAGGCGGCGTGATCGGGATCGCGCCGCCGCTGATTCAGTTATCGTTTTTTCTTACCCGATCCGCTTCCCGCTCGCGTCGAGCTGCCACCCGTCGATCACGGTATTCGCGGCCATCGAGCCGTCCGGGTTCAGGTAGTACCATTCTCCCGGGCTGGTCTCCCGCCAACCGATCGCCATCGAGCCATCCGGATTCAGGAAATACCAGACGCCGTTTATCTGCTGCCATCCGGTCAGCATGACGCTGTTTGCATCCATGTAGTACCAGATCCCGCCTACCTGGCGCCATCCGGTCGCGGCGTAGCCGTTCTCATCAAAGTAATACCACGCTCTGTCGATCTTCACCCACTGGTTTGCCGGGGACGTGCCGTCCTCGTTCATATACTTCCGGCCCTCTGTATAGTTGAGCCAGCGGCCATCCGTCTCGCCGAGATCTTCCTGGGCGACGATGCTGTCCGTCGAAGTCACATAACTGCCGTCTCTCCGGTATTTGCGGTCCTCGGCGTTCTTGCCGGTCGCACAGATGTCGTAGTAATACTCGCCGGACTTGTTCATATATTCCTTCAGGTCCTTCGTGGTCCCGGATACGGTCATGGTCTGTATGAGAACGTTGTCACGGTACAGGCGGAGATGATATCCCGTCGCGCCGTTTACCTTCTTCCATGAGGCCACCGTGTGTTCCGCATCCTTCCAGCCCGCCGTCTCGGTCGTGCCGAGCCATGCGACCGGATAATACTTGACCGTCACCTTCAGATATCCGTCCACGACCTTCGTGCCCGAGGCGGTGGCTCCGGTGATCTTTAAAGTACGGCTTCCGTAAGAGGAAGCGAACTCCCCGTCTCCGCTCAGCGTGATCGTTCCGGTCACTTTGCTTCCCGGCTGCCACTTTTCCGGATCGCGACTCCAGGTTACGGATTCGATCTCCACTCCCGAAGTACGGCTTTCGATCTCAGGTTCCAGGATCGTTCCCTCTTCATACTGATCCGTAAATTCCAGGCGGATCGAATCGATATCCGCGGCCAGAGCGGTGACCGTCCCCGCCGCAGCGGCCAGCACACCGAGCGCCAGCCCGGCAAAAAGCTTCCGAATCACCATATTACCTGTCTTCATCATCTAAAGCCTCCCGTTCATTCCAATCCGTCTTTCCAGACGCCGTTCAGATCGACATAGAAGTAATTGTCGACCCACTCGTTTACGGCCTTGTGGCCGTCCGGGTAGAAGTAGAACCACTGGTTCTCGATCTCATGCCAGCCGGTCAACATCTTGCCGTCGTCGCCGAGATAATATGTCTTTTCCGCCAGCTGGATCCAGCCGGTCGCCATCGTGCCGTCCGGATTCAGATAGTACCAGACGTCGTTTTCCAGATACCAGCCGGTCAGCATCTTGCCTTCCGCGTCCATGAAATAGTAGGAGCCATCCTTCTGATACCAGCCGGTGACCATCGCGCCCGTGTTGTCGAACAGATACCATGTCCCGCCGATGTTCGCCCATTCGTCGCGAAGCATATGACCGTTGGGGTAACGGAAGTACTTGTGTCCGCTGTCTTCGATCCAGCCGACCTGATCCGTCTCCGGCGCGCTTGTGCTGGTCGTGCTGCTCTGGTTCTGGCCGGTCCCGTCGGATACATATTCCGCTTCGAGGTAGACCTCGTCGGAGATCGTCCAGTCGCTCCGCTTTGCGTACTGGGAAACCGCGTCGCTTGTGGGGACCGAACGCACATGGAACGTATAGCTGCCCTTCACCGTCATGTACGGATAGAAGTTGTAGGAGGAAGTGTGGAGCTCCGTCACCCTGTGTACCAGCTTGGTACCGCGGTACAGGCAGACGTCGTAGGCGGCGTCCTCGACCGTCTCCCACTTGGCCACGCCGAGTTTCGAGCTCGACATTAACGTCGACTCCCAGTAGGCGTCGCCCGGGGCTTCAAGATCGCCCTCGACCGGTTTTGTCCGCACGGTCACCACCAGCGTGGAGCTGTTGGAGCGCGAAGCGCTGGCGAACGTTCCGCCTTTTACCTTGACCTTGGAGGAAGAATAGCTGCCGCTGAATTTATAGTCGTCCGTCGATTTCAGCGTGATCTTCATCGTATAGGTCGTTCCGAGCTTTGCGTCCTTTGTCGTATTGGTCCACTTGGCCGAATCGATTTGATACTTTGCGTTGCCCGGGACCATGACCTCGCAGTCGTCGCCCGTAACGCCCGTATCGAGAGACGGAAGCGACTCTCCGGGTTCAAGCTTTACGTTAAGGGTGATATTCACACTGTTTATATACTGGGAGCCGGTCGCCGCAAACGCTGTCTGCGCAGCCATGGCAGCGAGCAGGAACGCTCCGCACAGCGCGCTTAAGATGCGCCTCTTAAGATTTTTTGTTTTTGTTCTTTCCATGATCTTCCCCCATTTCTGCAAGCCGGCGGCCGATCGCGAAAGCAGGAGCGTCCGCTCCGCATCCTGCCGGTTCCGGCGGTATAAAACTCTGCCATTCTTTTACAGATATTATAACAACAACTGCACGGTTCCGTCAACTTAAGATATTCTTGCGGCCATGTGGCAAAATTGCGATAATTGCGGCAAAAGAACGGCAATGCAGACGGCCTCCCCGTATGCAAAAAAGACAGGCATGTTTCCATACCTGTCCTTCGTCTCATCCGGATCAGACAAGTTCGAGCAGAACCGCCATCGCGCCGTCACCTTTGCGCTGGCCGATCTTCACGATCCTTGTGTAGCCGCCGTTGCGGGAAATGTACTTCGGAGCGATCTCGTCGAACAGTTTGGTCGGGAGATCGACCTTCTTCGTATTTCTCTTTCTGCCGGCCGGGGTGGTCGGGACTTCCGTCACGCCGTAGAGGAACTTGAGCATCTGTCTTCTTGCGTGGAGTCTCGAAGGCATATCCTTCTTGACTTCCTTCTCGACCTCGTCGTATACGGTAACTTTCTTGCCGTCGACGACTTCCTTGACGCGCTTGCCGTCCTTGTCCTTGCGGGCGACCTTGACCGTAATCTTGACGGTCTCGTAGTTATCCTTTTCCTTGACTGCCAGCGCGATCATGCCCTCTGCAATCTTCTTTACTTCCTTTGCTCTGGCCTCAGTGGTAACGATCTTTCCATGGTACAGAAGGTTCGTGACCTGGTTTCTGAGAAGCGCTTTTCTCTGATTGGAAGTTTTTCCGAGTTTTCTATAACCTGCCATGTTCTTATTTCTCCTCCATCTGTGGAACAGCACGCCATGCATCTTCGGGCTTACTGACGGGCTGCTTTCTTTCCATATTGGGTTTTTTTACTGCTCTTCGCTGGAATTGAGCTGCAGACCCAGCTCCTTTAACTTCGCGAGCACTTCCTCGAGGGACTTTCTTCCGAGGTTCCTCACCTTCATCATGTCCTCGGAGGTACGGCTGCAAAGCTCTTCCACCGTGTTGATACCGGCTCTCTTGAGACAGTTGTAGGAACGAACCGAGAGCTCCAGTTCGTCGATGTTCATCTCAAGGACCTTTTCCTTCTCGTTGTTCTCTTTCTCGACCATGACCTCGGCGGTCTTCGCGTTCTCGGACAGGTCGATAAAGAGATTCAGATGTTCGCTCAGCACTTTTGCAGCAAGGCTGACCGCCTCATCCGGATCCAGTGTGCCGTTGGTGTAGATCTCCAGCGTCAGCTTATCATAATCTGTCATCTGGCCTACACGGGTGTTCTCCACGGTCATATTGACACGCTCGACAGGCGTGTAGATCGAGTCTACCGCGATCACGCCGATCGGAAGATCGTCGCGCTTATTTTTGTCCGCGCTCACATAGCCGCGGCCGTTTGTGATCGTAAGCTCCATATAGAACTTGCTGTCCGTACCGCCGTTTAGCGTGGCGATCACCTGGTCCTTGTTGAGGATCTCGATGTCCGCGTCCACCTGGATATCGGAAGCGTGGATCACGCCCTCGCCTTCGAATTCGATATAAGCGGTCTTCGGCTCGTTCGTATCACTGTTATTCTTGACCGCCAGGCTCTTGACGTTCATGATGATCTCGGTCACATCCTCCTTGACTCCGGGGATGGAGCTGAACTCATGGAGAACGCCGTCGATTTTTACCTGGCTGACAGCAGTACCCGGCAAAGAAGAAAGCATGATTCTTCTGAGAGAATTACCCAATGTGGTGCCGTATCCCCTCTCAAGCGGTTCTACGACGAACTTCCCGTATTTCTTGTCTTCTGAAATTTCAACAATTTCAATATTTGGTTTTTCAAAATCGAACACAAAAAGCCCCTCCTTTTGGGTTTGGGTGATGCCGGTCAATTATTTGGAGTACAACTCGACGATAAGCATTTCGTTTACGGGAACATCAATTTCCTCTCTGGTCGGCAAAGCCTTCACGGTACCTTTCAGGTTCTCCTGGTCGACTTCCAGCCACGCCGGAACAAGACGTCCGCCCGTAACGTCCAGAATCAGTTTATATCTCGGGTCGCCTTTGTGCTTTTCTTTGATTTCAATTACATCTCCGGCTTTGACAAGATAAGACGGGATGTTCACACACTTGCCGTTTACGAGAACGTGCTTGTGGTCGACGATCTGTCTGGTCTCTTTTCTTGTTCTGCCGAAGCCCATACGGAACAGTACATTGTCAAGCCGGCGCTCAAGGAGGACCATCAGGTTCTCACCGGTCTGGCCGCTCATGCGGGCCGCCTTCTCATAATAGTTCCGGAAGGGTTTTTCCAGTACACCGTAAATGAATTTGGCTTTCTGCTTCTCTTTTAACTGCATGCCGTATTCGCTTACTTTTCTGTTCGTTCTTTTTGACTCTCTGTTTGATTTTTTATCGATTCCTAAATAGATGGGATCGAGACCAAGGGATCTGCATCTTTTAAGAACAGGAACTCTATCAACTGC